>JBDIVP010000019.1:0-25472 GCA_039794325.1 Candidatus Inrsubterrania sp. | reverse complement strand
CGGTCTGAGGATTTCCTCCGTGAGGCCTTGTTTACACCCGACCGGTTTGACCCGTTACGCCATTGTCACCGTCCGATTGTGATTCGGGATCCCAAGAAAAGATTGGGCGAGTTGATCCACCGCTTCTATGTACGGCGTGGCCGGGGAAAAACCGATATTCTGGATGATGACGTCATTTTGCTCTGGGATGGTCAGCCTAGAATTGTGACCGGCACGGATATCCTCGGGCGTCTGCTGCGGGGCATCGCCCGACTCTGAATATTCCGGAACAGCCATGGATGAAATCACGAACGCGAGGTTTTCGGCATGGCTTCGGAGTCGGTTGATTCGGGAATATAAAGGATGGAAAATAGGGCCCTTGGCATGATCTGTGACGACAGGGACGAATTTTGCTAATGCTGTTACATTGCATGAAACACTCATAGATTGGGGGTATGGCTTGATGAACGGGCCGGGGGTGGAGAAGCCGGGGGAGGTGCCTTTATGGGAGGTGGTGCCGCTCCATGAATATGTGGTCCCTGGGTATTCCCCCCCAGAAGTGGTTCGGAGGAAATGGCTTGCCCTGAAGCGATGGTTTTATCGTGCCCATGAGGACGCGGAGCAGATGCATGGTCGGGCGGAGGAGGAATTGCGTGCTCTGCCGATTCTCCGGTTGGAAAATCTTGTCCCTCCCATCGATTGGTCTCCTGCCGCCGAGGCCTTGGATCGTGCGCTTCTTCGAGTGGCATCTCCCCGTTCTTCGCGAGGCGGCATTCGGTTCCTGATTGGTCAACCTCACGGTGGCCACATCCCCATTTTAGAAGCCTGGGCAAAAATTCATGAGGGTGATGTGGTGGCTCCACCGGGTTATGACGAGATTCTGGCGGGAGGGTCGGCATGGATACCCGAACCGAGCACGGTCCGTCGGTTATGGGTCGTGCCGGCCTTGGAGCGGTGTTTTTTACGGCATACCGGCGGGTTGTCATCGGTTCGCACCTTTTTAGAACGGGCTTTGAGCGGGGAGTTGGGGGAAGGGGTCATCGGTTGCGATAGCTGGGCGTGGGCTTTCTTGCAGCGAATTTGGCCGATAGCCGATCCGCAGCTCTTGACGCTTCAGGCGTTTGATGGTCGCCGGCTGGCCGATTATTTTATTCGTGCAAGAGTGGTTTCAGGAACACACCGGATCCGATTTTGTAATGCCCGTAGCGGCCAGGATTTGATCCCCGCAAACGAATCGGGAAACGAGGGAGGAGTCGATGTCAGTGCCGAACTGCGGCAGCTTGCCGCCCATTGCCGTGGCAATTTGGGGGTTGCCTGGAAATATTGGCGGGAATGTCTGAGGGCTGAACCCGAATCCGAACAGACCGGGTCCGAATCCGGCGAGCCGAACATGGAGGAAGAGGTCGTCTGGATGGCTCCCGAACTAAAAGATCCGGTTTTGCCGGCTGAAACGGAGGAGGAAGTCGCGTTTATTCTGCATGCCTTACTGCTTCACAATGGGTTGCCCTCCTGGTTATTGCCGGACATGCTGCTGATTTCCCAGCCCAGGATGATGTCTTACCTGTACCGTCTTGAAGCCACGGGCTTGATCGAGTCTTACGGCGATGTCTGGCGTGTGACAGCACTGGGCTATGAGACCAGTCGAGAATTTTTACGTACCAGGGATTATTTGGTTGATGCGTTTTAACCGGGAGACCGATTGATGCTGGAAAACCGCGATTTAGCGCACGTGTTCAAGGCGTTGGATATGTGGGCCTTATTGGAGGTGGCCTTGATTATCGGGGTGACGGCCGGCTTGATCATCGCCAGTCAGAAGGTGTTGCCCTGGATCGGGAATCGGTTACATGGGCAATACCGGTTTTATGTGTTGGCTTCCATCCCCCTGCTCCGGTTGCTGATTATCACGGTGGCCTTTGTCCTCATCGTTCCAATTCTCATTGAACCGTCAGTCCAGAATATGGTGGCGGTGCTGGGTGCTGCAAGTTTGGCTGTCGGATTTGCGTTGAAAGATTATGTGAGCAGTTTGATTGCCGGAGTGGTTTCCGTATTCGAAATGCCCTATCGGCCGGGAGACTGGATCGAGGTGGATGGGATCTATGGAGAAGTGAAGCACGTCGGCATGCGGACCGTTAAAATTGTGACGGCCGATGATACCATGGTGAACATTCCCCACCTCAAATTATGGAATCAGCCCATTTATAATGCCAATAATGGGGGCGTCAGTTTGCAATGCGTGGCGCATTTTTACCTGCACCCGGATCATGATGCCGGCCAGGTGAGTCAATTGCTTCAGGATGTGGCCATGACCAGCCCCTATTTGCAATTTGATAAACCCGTGGCGGTAATCGCCCATGAACGGCCCTGGGGAACCCATTATCGCCTGCGGGCGTATCCGGTCGATCCGCGGCAACAATTTCGTTTCCTGTCCGATTTGACGGTACGTGGGAAACGGGCATTGCAGGGGCTTGGTATTCGGTGGAGCGAAGCCCCGGTTTCCGTGAATGAAAAATCGACATGAAGAGCCGGTGTGCTTGGTGTGTGTGGTGATCATGAGGGCAGAGCAGGTGTTGGTGCAACGAGCGTGAGCATGGAGGGAAATCAACAGAAGCCTGTCTCGACAGACGATGATGGTTTTCGCCCTTCAGATCGTGGATCTTCCCCCTCGGCGGCCTGGTGGCACCCCCGCCGAGTTGTCGTCGTTGTGTTGGTGCTGGCCCATACCATGGGCTTCCTATCCTCTCTGGATGCACTGATGTCGACCCGGACCGCTCCCGGGGCCGTGGCATGGATCGTGTCGTTGAATACCTTTCCCTATCTGGCTGTTCCCGCCTACTGGGTATTCGGACGTACCAAATTTCAAGGCTATGTAATCGGACGGCGGGAGGGTGAGACCAAACTGCATCAGGAATTGTACCAACCGCTCGAGCAGGTTCGGTCGTACAGAATGAGCCCTTCGGTCGGAGCCGAGAAAATGCTGGCTCTTGAGAACCTAGCCAAACTGCCGTTGGTGGGTGAAAATTCCCCTGAGTTGTTGGTAGACGGGGAGATGACCTTTCGCAGCCTGTTTGCCGGAATTGAGGCTGCCCGGTCCTATGTTTTGGTCCAGTTTTACATTGTGCGGGACGACGATCTGGGGCGGCGGTTCAAAGCACTCTTGGAAGCCAAGGCCCGGGACGGGGTGCAGGTCTATTTTCTCTTCGATGAGATCGGGAGTTACCGGTTACCCAATCACTATACCCAGGCCTTGGAAACGGCCGGTGTGGAAGTCAGGCGGTTTCATTCCACACGTGGATCGGGGAACCGTTTCCAACACAATTTCCGCAATCATCGAAAGGTGGTGGTGGTTGACGGGCATGCCGGTTGGCTGGGCGGGTTGAATGTGGGCGATGAATACCTGGGCCGCGATCCCAATGTCGGCCATTGGCGGGATACACACCTGAAAATTACGGGCCCGGCGGTTTTGGGATTGCAGCTGTCTTTTGTGGAAGACTGGCACTGGGCCACGGGAGCCGTGCTTCGCCTTCCGTGGGAGCCGACATCCGATACGGAACGGAATGTGCCGATCCTGATGCTTCCGACCGGCCCAGGGGATCGCTGGGAAACGGCGAGTTTAATGATGCAACATGTCATCCATTCGGCTCAAAAGCGATTATGGATTTCCAGCCCGTATTTTGTCCCCGATGAAGGCGTGCTGGCCGGGTTGAAGCTGGCGGCCCTGCGGGGGGTCGATGTGCGGGTGCTTATTCCTGAACGGCCGGATAATCTTCTTGCATACTTTGCCGCCTATGCGTTCATTGCTCCGTTGCTGGAGGCCGGAGTCCGCGTTGAACGGTATGAGGAGGGATTCCTCCACGCCAAAACGGTTCTGGTTGATGATCGGCTTTCAGCTGTGGGAACCGTCAATTTAGATAACCGTTCCTTTCGCCTGAATTTTGAGATTACCGCCTGGGTGATTGATCAGGTATTTGCCGCTGAGATGGAGGACATGTTTGAGGCCGACTTTGCGCGTTCCCGATCGATGACGTGGGCGGAAATCGAAGACAAACCCCTGTGGTTCAGGGTGGCTTCCCGTGCAGCCTATCTGATGGCGCCCGTGTTGTGACGCGGGTCTCCGCTTTATCGCTTTATATGGTGATCCGCCATGCGGGAGTGACTGCTTGAGATTTTCCTCTGGGCTGCAGTCTGATAGGATGGTCATGAATTTATTGGGATAACCCGGTGATCCGGGTTGCTTTATTAATAAGGAGTGTTTCATGAGACAGTTAACGACCGATCACCTGATGTCCTTGCTGACCGACCACGCCCCCCCTTGCATTTCCCTCTATCAACCCACTCACCGGCATCATCCCGAAAATCAACAGGATCCGATTCGATATGGCAATCTGCTGCGGGACATGGAACAATCCCTCAGGGAAAAATATTCGACTCGGGAAGTTCGGACCTTGGTGGAACAGTATCAGGCTTTTGCCGACGATCGGGAATTTTGGAATCATCGTACCGATGGCCTGGCGATTCTCGGTGCCCCCGATCGATTCCAACTTTTTGAACTCCAACGACCCGTCAAGGAACGCCTTGTGGTGGCGGACAGCTTTCATGTCAAACCTCTCCTGCGGATTCTGCAGTCGGCCGACCGTTTTCAGATTTTGTGTCTGACCCGCCAGGAAGCCAAACTGTATGAAGGTAACCGCGATGTGTTGGATGAGGTGGAATTGACGGATGTCCCGGCCAGTCTGACGGAGGCTCTGGGGGAGCAACTGACGGAGCCGCATCAATCGGTCCGTTCCGTGACCGGGCAGGCGTCTATATATCACGGGACCGGTCAGAAGAAGGATGAAGTCCAGATCGATATGGAACGGTTTTTCCGGGTCATCGACCGGGCCATTTTGGAACATCATTCCCGGCCGTCGGGGCTCCCGCTGATGTTGGCGGCCTTACCGGAATACCATACCCCTTTTCGGGAAATCAGCCATAATCCCTTTCTGATGTCTGAAGGCCTGCAGGTGAATCCGGAGGCTTTGAGCGTGGAACAGGTACGTGCCCAGGCATGGCAAACCATGCTGCCACTTTATTTGGAGCGATTGGGAAAATTGGTTGACGAGTATCAATCGGCCAAAGCCGGAGGGGTGGGCTCGGATGACCTGGGCCAAGTGGTTCAGGCCGCTCTTGCCGGTCGGATCGGTACCCTGCTCGTAGAAGCCGACCGGGTGCTGCCCGGACGAATTCATTCTGACACGGGAGAGATTGAGCGTCGTGATCTGTCACATCCCGAAATCGGAGATGTGCTGGACGATCTGGCGGAAATGGTCTTGCGAATGAAGGGAACCGTCGTGGTGGTTCCCGCAGAACGGATGCCCTCGACGACGGGCGTGGCGGCCACCTACCGGTTCTGATGGGGATAGGCTTGAAAAAATGGACCAACAGCGGGTTTGAACATGGAATATGTGACACCTAAGAAATTTGCGGTCCCCCTAAATCGTGTCGAGGTGTTCAGATCTTGGGGGGATCGTGGGTATTCCTGCGATCTGTTTGTCGATCCTCCGGGGAGAGAGTGGAATGACTTCGTACATGCGACCAATGAGCTGGTGACGGTTGTAGAAGGAAAATTGCAGATGGTGATAGATGGAAAAGTATGTATGGCGGAACCTGGAGACGAGGTGTTCATTCCCAAGGGGGCGTGCCATTCAGTCAAAAACATTCATCACGCCGCCACCAAATGGCTGTATGGATACGATTGATCGGCGGAATAGCGATGGGCTCCGTCTCCAATTTCATGTCAGACGCAGGTTACTCAGGGTGACCGGCGGGCTGTCTCAGAGCATGAACCTCCTCCGTTAAATCGATGCCCACCGGACACCAGGTGATGCAGCGACCGCATCCGACGCATCCTGATGTGCCGAACTGATCGATCCAGGCGGCCAGTTTGTGTGTGAGCCACATCCGATAGCGATCTTTGGTGGTCGGACGAAAATTCTTCCCATGGATATAGCCATGGTCCGGCATGAAACACGAGTCCCAAACCCGGACACGCTCCGATTGTTGAAAGTCCAGAGAAGGCGTCTCTTCCGCCCCGTGGCAGAAGCAGGTGGGGCAGACCATCGTACAGTTGGTACAGGATAAACAGCGTGCCGCCACCTGGTCCCACCGAGGGTGGTCGTGGGCCTCATACAAGGCATCGGGAAGCGAGGTTTGGTCCAGACTTCTGGTTTGACCGGCCGCACATGCGGCTATCCGCTCGTCATCCTGTTTAATCCGGTCATCCGTCGGGATGGTAGAAGGTAACTGGTCCAGGATCGTTTGCCCGGCCGTACTCCCGGCTTCGATCAGAAAGTCATCCTCGGATTCGGTCAAGCACAGATCGTAGCCGTCACCGGCCCGGGGCCCGGTTCCCATGGATGCGCAAAAACAGGTCGGCAACGCTCTGGTGCAGTTGACGGCAATTAAAAAGAGATGTTCGCGGCGTTGCCGGTAGTGTGGATCGGGAAAGGGCCCATCCAGAAAAATCCGATCCTGAACGGCCAATCCGGCCAGGTCGCAGGCGCGGACACCCAGGACGGCCATGGGGCTGGTCTCCGGCAACATGGCTTTGGCTGAAAATGTGCGGTTCCGGTGATCCAGGACCAGGAGGGTTTCACGCGGCACAAAGGTCAACGGCTTCAGAGATTCCGGGCCATGGACGATATTGAACAAGCGTGAGCCGGTGTCTTGTTCCAATCGATACCGTCCGGGTTCTTGATGATCTTTCCACCCTGACGGAAGGTCCTCAACGCTCCGGATGGTCTGCCATTGAACCGACCCTTGAGAAACAACAGGCCCCAGAATGTGGTAGCCCGTTTGAGTCAGTGCCTGCAGGAGGCGCGGGAAATCCGTTCGTCGCAAAAGACGCGCCGGATTTGATGGCGTGTGGGAGACATGAGGTAAAGACATGACCTGATACGCGTTAAAGTCCCAAGTGATCCCTGAGGATTGTATAGTTATAGGCCCGTTGTCCGGTGCGCCTGAGGCCAAGGTCGTGTTGTTCCATCTGATCGAGCAGATGGGCGACGACTTTCTTATTTTCCGGATTTCGGCAGTAATGACGGGGCGTTTCATTTTTGAAAGCCGGGCACGGCTGCTCCGCCCATTCCAAATAGACCTTCTCCATTAGGGCCCGGAGAAGCCTGTTTTCCTGTTCCATGGGGACGGTCACTTCAGGAATCGCATATTTCTCGGCCAGTAAATCAATCTGCGGCGGGGGATGTGGCGGGGGAGTCACGGTTTCGCCCCTGAAGTGAAGGGCAAACCCGAACGTGGACGCCAGTTGGTGTTTCAGCGAATCCAGACGGGCTGCCGAATCGGCCTCGACAAATAATTGAGTGGGGGTCAGGGTGAATCGCGTGACGGCTTGTTCGGGCATGTCCGATTCAGCGGTGTATTCCGTCCACACCCGTACCTCGGATTGTCCCGGGCCTGAGAAATCGTCCGGTGAGCCTGAAGTCAGTTGCTCCCATTCACCCAATTCTGAGTCCAGGGCTTTGAAGGCATCATGCTCATAGATGGCGATGGCATACAACAACGGTCCACCCCTTTCATTCCGGTATGTGACTTGGGCGTCCGCCAGGGCCAGGGTTCCCCCTCGGATTCTGGCCAGGCTCCAGATCAAAAGATATCCGTATGCCTTCATGAATTCGGGCCATTCCGCCAGTGCGAAATTTCCCGTCCCGAATTCAATCTGTCGCCTTAGATCATGCGTAATGGCCAAAAGTTGGCTCCCGACGGCGGCCGACAAGACCAAAGGAGGGCCCGGCAGGTAGGTGGAGGATGGTCCTCGAATCAGTCTGGTGACCAGCACCCGGTGTTGTTGGAGAGGCGGATGGTCCGGGTAGGGGACCGTAAAGCGTTGGGCATCCCCCAGGGATTGGAGTTCCATGCGGCCGGGTTGTCCTGGCGGATCCAGGGACACGATCCGCAGCACATCCATATAGGAATGGCGTATGGGATCGAGCCAGACACGCTCTTCTTCAGGGATATGGACGGTGATGGTGTCGCGGATTTGTTCGATCAGGGAAGGATGGCCGTCCGTCGGGAGAAAATCCGCAAATAGATACCATTCCGCCAACTGAATTTCTTCCTCAAGGGGGCTTAAAAATTGGGCGGTGACCGGATCAAGGTAGGGTTGAAGGGCGAGTTCAAAGGCAAGTTGGCGTTGAATCTGGAAGTCCACCTGTTGTGATTGCTCGGCTAACCGTGCAAGGAGATTGTGGAGAGCGTCTTCCTCGCGGCATGCTGTCCTGTCAACCGGTTCCATCATAGAGCACGCCGGTCCCTGCTTCTTGAGTGGTTCTTCCCCTTGAGGGGTTTATCCGTCAAGCCGTGGTCGTGCGATCGCCCATGGCGGTTGCACGGTGTCCCCCTTCAAACTTCGGACTTTTGACCGTCAGAACGGGATAGGGGCTTTCTTGGAGAACCTTGGTGGTGATGCTTCCCATGACTATGCGCGATATCCCCTTTCGGCCATGTGTGCCCATAACGATCAGGTCGGCTTGCCGGGTGATGCTGGTTTCCAGAATGGCATCTTTGGCGGGATTATCTTGCAGGTCAAATTCAGCCGTCATGCCCTCCTTGGTCAGGACTTCGGTCAATTCAGTCAATCGGTCTTCAATCTTTTTCCGGTTTCCCTTGTCCTTTAAGGGATGCGTCAAGGTGAAATCCAGGCTGTAGGAGAGGGGTTCGATGGCGTAGACCAGAGTCATGGATGAATCAAACCATTTGGCGATCTGAACCGCGTATTCGTAGGCATCCATGGAGCAATCGGAGAAGTCCAATGGCAGGATAACCTGCCGCGGGGCCACCTGCAAGGTATGCATATTCGCGATTTCCTCGGGTTTTCGAAGCGGAATGGTTAAGACCGGGCATGGGGCGCGGGCGATCACACGCTCGGCTACGCTTCCGAACAACACCCGTTTGATGCCCGACCATCCGTGTGTTCCCATGACGATCAGATCGACGTTTTTGTCCCGGGCAAACTGGCAGATCTGTTCGGAGGGCATGCCGGTCAGGTGGTGGGCGGTTGCCGTGGGAATCTGCTGGCGGGCTTCAGCCGAGAGGATATCCAATTGAGCCGTGGCCACCTCTCGTTGTTCATCCAAATATCGTTGGGTAATCGAGGCATCCATATCCAAACCCGGATGTAGGGCTTGCACCGTGAGCACCGTCAGGTTCGCTTCGAGCGCTTTTGCCCAGTCCAATGCATAACGAAACGCCGCCAGAGAGCTTTCAGAAAAATCAGTGGCGAATAGGATATGGGTGGCAAATTTAATCATGAGCGTTTCGTCCCTTTCGTGCTACCTGAGTGTTCGGAGAAATATCATGCAACCGACCACCGGCTCTCTGATGCCGATCATCGGTCAACCGCCTCTGTCATGGCTACCTTATCGCTTACACCGCATCGACTGTCAATAAGAGAATTTCACCTTTCATGTCCTTGTGGATGGAGCATTGAAATTCAAACCGTCCGGGTTTACTGATCACAAAATGGATCATCGCCTCCCTCCCGGGGTCAATGTAGACACCTTCCAACCCTTTTCCATACGCCACGACCCCATCGTGTTCCGTATGAGTCAAGGTATGGAGAAACATATCTGAACTGAAATCGTGGCGCACATTATCCCGGTTCTGTATGTATATAAACGTATCGCTATTCAGTTGCAGCGGCATTTGCGAGGTGCGGAATTCATAGTCCTCGATCGTGACATGAATTTCCTGTTGGCCTTGGGCGGTTGAGTCGGACAGGCTTCCGGCCAGCAAGAACCCCATGGCACAAACCACCAGACCGATCCCAAATCGTCGGAATGGACCGTGAATTGTCATGAATGGAAAATCTCCTTTGTGTGTTCATTGGGCTGGGGGGATGCCTGCTCTTCTATTCAGGCTTCCCGTCAGGTTGCCTGCGGGAAAACCGGAAGAGAAACCCTTCCGGTTTCTCCTCTGGGCGGCATTCAACAGCCTGGCGTCAGGAAACCTTCACCTCAATGCTTTTAGGTTTGGCGCGTTCGGTTTTGGGAAGATGGACATGGAGAAGGCCGTTCTGAAAATCCGCCGAAACCTTTTCCGGATCGGCATCTTCAGGAATGGTGAAACTTCTGGAAAAGCTTCCGTAGGCCCGTTCGATTCGATGATACTTTTTGTCCTTTTCTTCTTTTTCGTATTTTCGTTCCCCGGAAATCGATAAGACATCGTTTTGTACGCTGACTTTGACTTGGTCTTTAGAAATCCCGGGAATTTCGGCCTTAATGAGATACTCCTTGGGGTCCTCGGTGATATCAACCACGGGGGCCCATTCGGAGACCCGTAAGGCTTCCTGCCGGTCCCCCTCCTTTTTGACCGGTGCACGTCCGAACATCGTATTCAATCGATTTTGCAGTTCGTCAAGTTCCCGAAACGGATCCCATCTGGTGATTGCGGACATAATGTACCTCCTCTTGTGGATTGTAGGGTAAGCCGCCCTTTTCAAGCTGTAAGAATAGCAATGGATATGCCAATTTTGGTGAAAGAAAGGTTCCGCTAAATTTCTCTCATTTAGTAAGAAAAAACTGGAGGATCCGAATTTGGGGAAAACTCATGATGAATTTCCGATCGTTCATGTTGTAGCAGATGGCTACAACTTGTTTGAATAGCAACGTGAGCGGAGAGGGCTGGAGACGGGGTCGGCCTTATTCCGTTCGTCGTGAGTTCTGATGTTCCAAGTGTGACTGGACTCAGAGCCTATCCTTTTCATGGCAAGCCTTTTCGATTCCCTATCGTATGATTAAAACGGGACAGGTGGTTTGATGAAGGACAGAGTGCGAGACGCTTCCCATTAAAAATCGTGACAGTCCTCCACGGTCGTGAGTGCCCATCATGATGAGATCGGGTTGAAAGGCTTTGGCCTGTTCCAAAATGGCCACCGCCGGAGCACCGATGCCGACCTGAGCGAGGCAGGTATGCGACAGGTTCTGAATTTGTTTAACAATGATATCAAGCTTGGTTTGGGCCTCCTCAACGGCTTGAGCTTCGAGTAATTGGCTTTGTCCGACCGTGGTCGGCCATGCCAGTTGCGGTTGAGGCCAGACGGTGAACACTTGAATGGTGAGAGGGCCTCGAAAAGGATTCATGGCGAGGAATTTCAGGGCCAAGTTTGCGTCAGCCTCACCCTCAATAGGCAGTAGAATTTTTTGAACCGTGTTTACTGGGGATTTGACGATCAAGGTCGAACAGGGGGCATGTAATAACACCCGATGAGACACGCTGCCCAATACCAGCTCTTTGACCTGCCCCAGCCCCCTTGCCCCCATGATAATCAGATCGGCCTGTGAAGATTTGGCCGTTTCGAGAATCACATCGACGGGATGCCCCGCCTGATGAATTCGTTGAATGTTGGGGAAATCCGCTGGGAGCTGTTGTTCGGCCTGATCCAAAATGGCTTCCCCGGCTTTGGTCAGGTGGGTTTTGATTTCCTTTTGTGCCTCCTCCCGTAAGTGAGGGGTGATGAGCGGATAATTTAAATCAGGAAGAGCCATGGCATGGACCAGGGTTAATTCCTTGGGCGGTTTGAAATGTGCAAGAGCTTGCACTGCAAAGGTGGAATAAGAAGACCCGTCACTGGCTAGGACAATGTTCATACATGCTCCATGGGGAATATCATTGTATAGGTACCATACCCTTGAATTCTCTGTGGCAAATCGAATGCCATAAGCGGTATGTTATCATCAACAAGCACTAAAAATCATTAAAATTCAACGTCTTATATGGAAAGCCCCGAAAGGGTTTTTCGGGCTGGCTGGAAGGATAAATCCTTGGGTTTTATGGATGGTCTTGGGGGTAAGGTTGGGGGCCGTTTTGTGGTAATTTGCCCCCAATGAAAATCGGCAAGTGAGGCATTTCGCAGCATGCCATCATGGAAATATGGAATCATAGAACTAAAGAAGCGATCTACCCGGGAGACTTTTTTGCTCATTTGATGTGTCTGTTTTCATCTTCTCCCTAAAGGAAAATTGTTATGACGAACCCTGTTGGCAGTATTTTGATTGTCGATGATGAATTGGAAATGCGGCAGTATCTGAAAGAACTGCTGGAGGAGGAGCGGTTTCACGTGGCCGTAGCCTCCGATGGGCATGAGGCGCTTCGCCATTTGGAAAATGAATCATTCTCTGTGGTGTTGACTGATTTACGGATGAAAGGCATGGATGGATTGGGCCTGTTGGAGCAGGTGGTTCGCCGGCATCCCGAGTCCAACCTGATTATTATGACGGCATTCGGTACGGTTGAGTCGGCGGTGGAAGCCATGAAACAAGGCGCCTTCGACTATCTCACCAAACCCATCAAATCCGAAGAGTTGTTGTTGGTAGTGGGGAGAGCGCTTCGAGACGCCCAATTGCGCCAGGAAGTCCGGCAGCTACGCCAACAAGTCAGCCGGGAGTATGCCTTCGATCAAATTCTGGGACGCAGTAAGTCCATGAAGGAAATTTTTGATTTGATCCGCCGGGTGGCCGATACGCAAACGAATATTCTGATTACGGGAGAAAGCGGGACGGGAAAGGAGTTGGTGGCCAAGGCCATTCACTTCAACAGTCAGCGTAAAACAGGCCCGTTCGTGCCCGTAAACTGTGCGGCTATTCCCGAACTCCTTCTGGAAAGTGAATTGTTCGGCCATGTCCGCGGAGCCTTTACGGATGCCAAAACCGACAAGCGGGGGTTGTTTGAAGAGGCCCAGGGGGGGACCTTGTTCTTGGACGAAATCAGCGAAATGCCCATGATGTTGCAAGCCAAATTGCTGAGAGCCGTCCAGGAACGGGAGATTCGAAGAGTCGGAGCCACCAAATCCACCCCCATTCATGTGCGGTTAATCGCCGCCACCAACGTCAAGTTGGCCGAGGAAGTGAAGGCCAAACGGTTTCGGGAAGATTTGTATTACCGGCTCAACGTGATAGAGATCCGCCTGCCTCCGTTGCGTGAACGCCGGGAGGATATTCCCCTCCTGGTTCATGGGTTACTGGATAAAAGTCCCACCGCCAAGGAGAAGGGGGTGACAGGCGTGGCGGAGTCGGCTATGGCGCGTTTGATGGATTATGCCTGGCCGGGAAACGTGCGGGAATTGGAAAATGTCATCGAGCGGGCAGCGACCTTGACGCAGGGCACTAAAATCCACCTGGAGGACTTGCCCCCTTGTATCAGGGAAATTACAGGAGAAGGCCAGATTATTGAAGATGCGGTGGAGCAGATGCTGCCGTTGGATAAATTGGAACATGCCTATATTCTCAGGATATTGGAGAAAATGGACGGCAATAAATATCAGACGGCTCATATCCTGGGTATCGATCGAAAAACCTTATACCGGAAATTGTCTGAAATGGAGTCGCGGGGCTAGCAGAGTGCATGCATCCGATTCCCGGCCGCTCGTATTCAGGATGCACCGGTGGGCTGGAAGGGTTATGATATCCACACAGTCGGTTGAGCGAAGATATTCCGCAATGAAAATTCTCCGAATCCCCAATATGGTGCGACGGTGAGCGCAACTTCGCTGCCTCCTCATCTTGAACAGGAGCTGGAGGTTCTCCGGCAGGAAGTCACCGAGTTGCGGGCGGCACAGGCCAGGCATCAGGAAACCCGTGCCGGTCTGGAAGCTCTGGAGCTCCAGTTGGCCGGGATCATTCACTCGGCCATGGACGGCATCATTACCATCGACGACCAGCATCGGGTGGTGCTGTTTAATGCGGCGGCGGAACAAATCTTTCGCTGCCCGGCGCGGGAGGCTCTGGGCAAATCGCTGGATCAGTTTATTCCTGTTGCGTTGCGTGATGCCCATCGGGCCCATATCCAGGAATTTTCGAATAGCGGGGAAATCAACCGGCGGATGAATCCCTACCGGGAGGTGCGGGGCGTGCGATTGACGGGAGAGGAGTTCCCGTTGGAGGCGTCCATTTCTCAGGTGGAGCGGTTGGGAAAAAAATGGTTTACGGTCATCCTCCGCGATGTCACACTCCGGAAAATTCAGGAAGATCGTATCGCCCAGCTCGGCAAAATCCTCGATGACTCGATTAATGAAGTGTACGTCTTTGAAGCCGGGGCCCTGCGGTTTTCTCTGGTTAATCAGAGTGGGAGAGACAATACGGGGTATGCCCTGGAGGAATTGGCTCACATGACCTTGCTGGATGTGGAGACGGAATTAAGCCGGGACGCTTTTGAAAAACTTGTGATGCCTTTGAAGGGCGGGATCAGCCGGAAAATTGAATTTCAGACGACCCATCGGAGAAAGGATGGAACCACCTACCCTGTCGAAGCCCATGTGCAATACCTCTCTCAGGATGGACAAGGCCTGTTTGTGGCGATCATGGTAGATCTGACCAAGCAAACCAAAACGGAAATTCAGCTTCGGGAAACCCGCCGGACCTTATCCACCTTGCTCACCAATCTTCCCGGGATGGTGTATCGGTGCCGGTATGATGCGGACTGGTCCATGGATTTTGTCAGTCCCAGTTGCCTGGCCTTGACCGGTCACACCGACGAGGCGTTTCAGTCGCAGGCCGTGTCATTCGGCAAGCAGGTGATTTTGCCCGAAGATCTGGAAAAAGTGCAGCGGACGGTGGATGGGGCATTGCGGGATCGACGGCCCTATCAGCTTTCCTATCGGATTCGGACGGCTGACGGTTCGGTCAAGTGGGTCTGGGAGCAGGGATGTGGCATCTTTGACGAGGAAGGTGAGTTGCAGGCCTTGGAGGGGTATATCATTGATGTGACGCAGGAGCGTCAACTTGAGGAGCAATTACGGAAAGCGGAACGTCTGGCCGAACTTGGAACCCTCGCCTCAGGGATGGCCCATGAAATCGGCACGCCGATGAACGTGATTCTGGGGCGGGCGGAATTATTAATGAGAAAGGCTCCGGATGAAGCAACCCGAAAAGGATTGCAAGCCATTGTCACCCAGGTTGAGCGTATCACCAAAATCATGCATCAACTGTTGAGCTTTGCCCGGAAACGGCCGGCTGAGCGGCGTGCGGTGAACTTGTCCCAGGTCGTCGCGGATGTTCTGGATGTTATGCAGGGAAAATTCAAAAAACACCAAATTCAGGTCGAGCCGCGCATTCCCTCATGCCTTCCATCCGTGTGGGCTGACCCGGATCAGATGAATCAGGTGTTATTGAATTTAGTCATTAATGCCTGCCAGGCCATGCCTCACGGAGGAATCTTGACCCTCACCATTCAACAAAGCGGGCACGATCTGCAAATGATCATCAAGGATACCGGTTGCGGGATACCGGAAGACCAGGTGGGAAAGATTTTTGATCCGTTTTTTACCACCAAACCGGTGGGAGAAGGGACTGGCCTGGGACTGACCGTCGTACATGGAATCGTTCAGGAGCATGATGGATCCATCCAGGTGATCAGTGCTCCCGATCAGGGGACGACGTTCATTGTCGCCTTGCCGGTTCAAAACACCGGCCGGTCTGCAACGGAGTAATCGACCGGGGTTAATGGCCATCCGGCTCGATATGGACGACGACATCCTCGACCGAATCAAATGTGGTGATGAGGAGGGTCTCAACCCGGGTGCTGAGTTCGTGAGCCTCTTGCACTGATTGGTCAGGGGCCACATGAATGGAGAGATCCACAAACACATGATGGGCCATTCCGCGGGTCCGGATGGCATGACAATCCCGAATGCCGGGTATCGCCATAACGGCACGGCGGACATCCTCGGGGTCAAGGCGGCTGGTGTCCGTGAGTGACACGAGTACATCCTTAAGGACCGCAATTGCCGTCCAGGCAATCACGCCGGCAATCAGGGCGGCCACCAAAGGATCCGCCAGGGGATAGCCGGCCTGAACCGCCCACAAACCGGCCAGCACCGACAATGAGGTGAGTACATCGCTGGCGGTGTGATAAGAGTCGGCCCGCAGAATGTCGCTTTTGAGTTCCCCCCCTTTTTTTCGCTCCCAGGCCGCAACCCCCAAATTGACGGCCATGGTGAAGAGCATGACCAGAAAGCTGATGGGGGTGACATCCGGATGGAGATTCATACTCCAGGAGCGATGGGCTTTCCATAAGAGAAGAAGGCAGGTCATGACCAGAAAGCCCCCAATCGCCCCGGCTGCCAGGGTTTCGAACTTTTTATGGCCATAGGGATGATTTCTATCGGGAGGAGGGGCGGCCAGCCGGAGTCCGATCAATCCCACCACGTTTGAAATGCCGTCAAAAAAGGAATGGAGGCCGTCCGCCTGCATGGCCAGGGAGTAGGTCAATGTGCCGTATATCCACTTGGCGGCGGCAACGAAAACATTCAGCAGGAGGACTAACCATAAAATCCGGCGAATTTCTCGAAGGCGGCTCATTTTATGAGTGGTGTGAGGAATGAATGCCAGGGAGCGCCTCTCTGCCTTTTTCCGGGGAAAAAGCCAATTTATCCTATTGAACCAAAGAGGGTGCCGATTCCCGCAGTCAAAGCCATAGCCAAGGCACCCCATAAAGTTACGCGTAGGGCCCCTGCCAGGATCGGCGCACCCCCTGCATAGGCCGCAAGTCCTCCCAAGAATGTGAGAGACAGCAGGGAGGTTCCGGCAATCATGGGAATGATCCCTGCCTTCGGAACCAAAATTGCCGTCAACACCGGCATGGCGGCTCCGAGAGCGAAACTGCCTGCGGACGCCAGCGCGGCGAGAATCGGGCGGGCACGGAATTGGTCGGATATTCCCAGTTCATCGCGGGCATGGGCCCCCAGGGCGTCATGGGCCATGAGTTGACCGGCGACCTGCTTGGCGAGCGGCGGGTCAAGGCCGCGTTCAACATAGAGGCCGGCGAGTTCCTTATGCTCCCCGGAAGGGTCTGAGATGAGTTCCGTACGTTCAAGGGCCAGGTCGGCTTCTTCAGTGTCGGCTTGTGACTGGACAGACACATATTCACCTGCGGCCATCGACATCGCTCCCGCGACCAACCCGGCGACTCCCGCGACTAAGATCTGGTGGTGGGGCGCATCGGCGGCCGCCACACCGAGCAACAGACTGGCGGTTGAAATAATCCCATCGTTGGCGCCCAGGACGGCGGCTCGCAGCCAGCCGATGCGGTCGGTGCGGTGTCGTTCCCTATGTCTCATGGTGTTGTGTGTCGTCCCGCCATCGGTATGTAGCCCATGATAAAAAACTCCGCTCCTCAGGGTAATCCTACAGATGAACGGCTATCTTGGCATCTTATGGAGTTTTAGGTTTCCGAGTGAGCCTTTGCCCATACCTCGTCAGGCGCATGGGAAAGACGGCAAGACATTCCGTGTCCCGCCAAAGGATGTGACCTATTACCTGGACCAACGGACAAAGAAGAAATACGTCCGTGAAGAAGAACATACGGGCATGGAAGAGTCAACCGTGGAATGGTATAACTGCTCGAATGAATCTGGGGAATCTGAGCACCTGCCACCTGCAAGTCTGCCGGCTGTGACGTTAATCGCAGGTCCCGAGGGAGCAGTGCCGGTTTTTACGCCACGCAGGCAATGTTGGTGTTCGATAGTCTTGCTACTGTGTGGTGCGACGCGGTTTTCCGGTTTTTTTTGATGGACGGGTTGAGCCCGAGGGGGGCAGGTCCATCCGGCCCGCCAAATTTTTGAATGGATAGGGAACACATAAGACCGGACACGTGACGGTGCGAACAATTTTTTCCGCAGTACTGCCAAAGAATATTCTGCTGATATCCCCGGTTTGTCCGCCGTAACTGCCTATGACAATGAGATCGATCTTTTCTTCCCGGGCGGTTCTGGCAATTTCCACGAAGGGTTTGCCTTCACTGATCATTCGGGTAATCGAAAGTCCCTTGGTTTCGGGTAAGGACAACAGGCCTCTCGCCAACAGACGGGCCTGATGATTCAATCGTTTCTTCTGGGTTTTTTCTTCACTGGGGAGAGCCAACCCCAAGGCATTCAAGGCATCCAGAGACTTAGTGTCGATCACGTGGAGAAAAAACACCTGGGCTTGAAATTGCCTTGCCAGTCGAAGACCAATCAGAAATGCTTCCCGTGAACAAGGTGAAAAATCAACGGGAAGTAAAATACGTTGAAAAATCGGATCATCCATGCTCCATGCCTCCTTATCCTGTATACTGGCCAGGACACAGCAAGGCAGATGCCAAAGTTCGGTACCGGAGGTTTACTTTCTGCAGGTGGAAGGCCAGTACAAGATGGTGGCTATTTTAGAAAGGGCGGCGATGCTGGAAGAAATGAGATTTGATCTTTACCTTGAGCGGAAAAACGCTACAATTGATGAATTGATCAGTGACCCAATTTAGGACAATGAACGTCGCCCTAAAGGATGAAATGCATATGGAAGCCTGTTAAAGAATTGCATGACAAGGAGTTCAGACACGTTTAGAAGCGGGTCTGAACATCAGCAAAAAGTAATGTTCAGCATTCACATAAATGTCCGTTGCCGTTCGACCAAGGACAGGAGGGAGAATACGTGTATTCAGACTGGCAAGGTTCCTGCGTACCCTACATCCCTCTTGGGGCCGCCGGTGTTTCGATCAACCTTAATATAGACAGGAATGTGATCCGAGATGAAAATTTTATGTGCCGTTGATGAGTCCGATTTTTCCCGTTTTGCCGTGCAAGCAATCGGGACATTGTTCAGGTCCGTGGTTAAGGAAATTGTGCTGTTGCATGTCATTGACACCCGCCTAGTCCACCCCAAAAAGCACTTCACCACTTCGGAAATGGAAGCACTTTCCGGCATTTCCAAGAAAATTGAACAGCAGGGCAAGAAGTTGCTGCATGGGTTTTCCGAGCGGTTGATCACCGCCCTTGAGTTGGGCAAGACCGGTTCGTTGCCGCGGATCAAGCCATTGTTGGTGAAAGGCCATGTGTCCGATACCATCATTCAATGGAGCGAAAAGGTCGGGACCGATTGCATTGCCTTGGGTTCGCGAGGTATCCGGGATGTGCCGGGGTATTTGTTGGGGAGCGTCTCGCGAAAAGTGGTCACACATGCCGCATCTTCTGTATTTATGGTCAAGGCCCCGGTGACCCTTCCCCTTCCCGTCACTCTGGCTTTAGATGGATCCAAATCCTCGAAATTTGCGGCCAGGACCGTGCAAGCTTGGTTGGATCCTGATGATATTGCGTTAGGGGTGGTTTCAGTCGTTCCCAATCCTCTCACCGACTTGGCCCCCCAATTATTGGGTAAACGCAATTTGGCGGCTCTGATGAAGCCGTTTCGTCGAAGGACGCAGGAACTGTTGGATGATTATCGCCGGAAATTTTTGAAAGCGGGTTACCAGGTCAGGACGGAATGTGTCGAGGGGCATCCGCCGGAGCAGATCCTTGAGGCTGCGGAACGCCAGCACGCCCAATTGATCTGTATGGGATCAAAGGGGTTGTCGGGCGTGGAGCGGTTTACCCTGGGGAGTGTGTCGGAGTGGGTCAGTACCTATGCCCCGAGTTCCGTACTGGTGGTCAGGCATTAGCCCTTGGAGGAACAAACATGTGGATGTCAGAAGGTGCGTGCTATTCGGTGTGCAATCGGTGAACGAAGAGACGTCTCAAAATCGGTTCAGACGAATCGGAGGATATTCGTTCGGGGGGGTGCTGCTGTGTGTGCTCCCGCTCATCGGGATCGTCTTGGGGGCTCATGAGGAGGGCAAGGACGGAGTTCCGGAATCGGTTTCCCGCTGTGAGGGGGAATTTCAGGGGAGGTCGGTTCCTCCGGACATCATGGAAACCATGCTGGCGGATCATGCCCGCTGGCTTCAAGACCGTGATCATCACGCGGGCGAACGGGCTGATTTTTGCGGAGCGGAGTTGGCCGGGGCGGATTTTCGAGAGCGGAATTTGAGCGGAGCCAATTTTCAAGGCGCCAACTTGTCCCGGGCCGATTTCAGAGGGGCCACATTGGTCCACGTGAATTTTCGTAAGGCTGATGTGTCGGAGGCTTCCTTATATGCTGCCGACATGCGAGGGGTAAAAGGAGCCGGTGGAACCTTTCGGCTTGCCGATTTTCGCAAAGCTGACATGCGTCAGGCCGATTTGGCGAATGCCGATTTGCGGGGGGCCAATCTGGGGCAAACCCTGTTTCGCCTGGCGGTCTTGCGGGGAGCCGACTTGGAAGGGGCCTATTTGGTTCGGGCGGATTTGGAAATGGCCAATTTGGATGAGGCGTACCTGGTCCGGGCGGATTTACGCAATGCCAATTTGTTCCGGGCGTTGTTGCGGCATGCCAAGTTGACGGAAACGGACCTGATGTACAGTCAGTTACAGGAAGCGGATATCACAGGAGGGGATTTGTCCGGGGCCAATCTCATGGGGGCCAACCTGGGGGAGACGATTTTGGAGCGGGCCGGTTTGCGAGAAGCTAACCTGGAGCGGGCCGTCCTTTATCAAGCCAATTTGCGGGACGCGAATTGTGCGGGGGCCAATTTCCAGGAAGCTGACCTGTTAAGAGCGGATCTTGCGGGGGCCAACCTGTCCCGGACCGCCATGGATGAGGCCTATATGGCACAAACCAACCTGCGTCGGGCCAATCTGGAAGCTGCGGATTTGTCGTGGGCCAATTTGGCTGATGCCGATCTGACCGGAAGCAATCTGGAGTTCTCGGTGTTGTTTCGGACGAATTTTCAGGATGCCGTATTGGATGGCACCGGTTTATATGGGGCGGATCTACGCGGGGCGAACATGACGGGGGCTTCTTTTCGGAACAGCCGGCTGCAAGGGGTGGTGCTTCGCTATGCCCAAGGTTTTACGCAGGAACAATTGGATCAAGCCTGTCTGGACTATCGGACTCGCCTGCCGAAGGATATCAAGCTTCCGCCTCCATGCCCGGCCCCGGACGGGATCAGGTAATCAAAATGTTGTGCGGAACAAATGGATGAATGATGGAGCATGAGGGGATAAGGAAACAGTTACTCTATAGGCCTTGTTGGGAGACTTCCACTGTTCGTTACGAATTCCTGCTGGCCTGGAGGGGTACATTAACGGAGAGGGTTCTTGCTGAACGCCAATACACAATCTAACCGGAGAACGATCCCGAATGTTTGTTGTTGTTGAATCCGGGGGACTGCAGACTCCCTATAAACCCGGGAGATTTCGGCCACGCAAGGTGGATCCTGTTGAGCAGGTCACACCTGTTCGCCCGGTGAAACCGGAATCCTCCGTTCCGCAGGCTTCCTCCTTTCCAGATGGAACCTCGCCCTCCATTCGGGCGTATCAGGCGATGGAAACCATGATGCAGGCCGAGCGGCCGGTCATTCTGGCTCAGGAAGTTATGTCTGCTCCCGTGGTTAGCCTGCCCTCGGAAGCGAAACTTTTTGAAGCACAAGACCTGATTCGGCACCGCAGGTTTCGACACCTTCCCGTCACTACCGGAGAGGGTCAGGTGATCGGTATGTTGTCCGACCGGGATGTGTGGCGAGGACTGGCGGATCCGACGGTTTATAAGCTTTCTGCGGGGGCCGTTCCGGCTCACACGCCGATCCATCGTTTCATGAGTCACCCGGTGTTGGTGGCCCGTCCTATCAGCGAAGTCAGGGCCATTGCCAGGGTGATGTTTGAAGAACATATCGGAGCCATGCCGATCGTCGGCGAAGCCGGGGAACTGAAGGGCATGCTGACTCGAAGCGATATTCTTCGTGTGTTGATCGCTCATCTCGACTTTGAGCAATGGGTGTAATCCCTTTGCGATCGGGTTAGGCCAATACACAATGATGTGTTACCCGATCGAAGCCTACGGGCATGACCGATGGGTGCAGGCGAACTGTTCTGTTCCCATCTGTTGATCGAGAGAGACATGATGAATCCTTCCGCACGGCGCATTGAATAACGAATGATGTTCTTGACACCACCCTCTTTCAGGTATAGGGTGTAACCATGACGTATGAACCCACGTTGACATTCCTATCCCTCGCGCCTTCCTCTTTTTGTCCTGCGCGTCTGATTCCTCTGTCTGCGCCAATCTACGCCTAACCTTTTCTTAACGATCGGTATCGTATACCGATGTCGATTGTAACGCTGGCCATCAGGCCAGGTTCCCGAAAAGGGCACTCCTGACCTCTACGGTCACTGAAAGGAGTTACGGCCATGTATGCAGTCGAAGCCATGTTAGGACTGATGTTTCTCTTTTGGTGTGCGGCTATTTGGGCAAGCTTTACCCACAGGGAAACCCCATTATAGAACGCATGCCACTGGGTTTGCCTTTCCGATCGGTTGCCGGATATTCCGGCTCCAGACCTTATGATCTCTAACCCTGGGACATGAAAGGTTTCCAGCGGAGGCGGCCTTGAGGGTTCCGTGAGGGTCGTCTCACTATGATCACATTCATTCAAAAAGGAGTTTTACCATGAAACATGATCAGTGCTTGAATCGTAGAATTCTGGTTGCATCCCTGTTTCTTTTTGCAGTCCTCCTGCCCGGGGTGTCCCCGGCCGCGGAAACTCAAGAAGGCCAGGGAAGGGGTTCTGCCATGGGAGAGAGGCAAACTCTTGAGCAAATCGCAGTGGAAAGTGTCCAGGATTCTCTGAAGGCCTGTTTGGACCGCATTCCGTCAGATGCAAGTCCCGGGCAGCTTATGCTGGCTGAGCAAAACTGCCGGCAGATCGACTTTCAACGGCAAGGGACACACTTAACCTTTTGACGGCTAATTTTGCGATATTCCTCATGTAGGTGGCCGTGCGAAAAGTGGCTTGTCCTCCTTCCGTGCGGCCCTTGCATGGAGGGATGTGCGTGGCGGTGGGAAAGCCGGCACGCTGCGAACCCTGAGTGGCCGAATTTAGGGTAAGACCGGAAATTCCCTCATGGATGTTCTGCCTACCGGGTGAAGCACCCGTGGGCTGGATGAAAGGCAATCCTTATGTTTTGTCTTCGTTGTCATGGGCTGATGATCAAGGAAACCTGGATGGATCTGAAGGATGAAACGGGAACCATCAAAGTCATGGTCTTTCATTGTCTGAATTGTGGAGAAGTGGTGGATCCGCTGATTTTACAACACCGGAAAACGGCACCCCCACCGATGATCGGCCGTGCCCGGATTGCCCCCAAGACTGCGCTCACCGGATCCGGATTTGCAACTTGAAGGACGGAATCCGGTTGCCCTGCCTTAATTCCGGAAAACCCGGGATGCATCCCGGGCCTCATTCAAGAGTCTGTCAATATTGTGCAGGGCCGTCGCCATCTCGAGGCTCGAGGAATCGTATGAATATAGTTAATGATGAATGGGTGATCAATGTTAACCTGGAGGAAATTTTCATGAAAAATTTTATGCTGTTGAATGTTGTTGCCGGAATAGTCTGGTTGACGGTTGCCGGTTGTAGTGCGTCGGACTCCGGCCCTGTAGAAGAATCCCAGTTGGCCGGGAAGGAGGTCTCATCGGATGCCTCGGATATTGCGGCCACGGTTGCTGCTCCACAGGAAGGAGATATGAATGAATATTTTCGAGTCGTAGAAGGTAAATTTGATCAATTGAAAGAGAAGCATGCCAAGCTGACCGAACAAGTGGGGCAAAAGGGATCCGATGCGGAAACGCCATCGGCGTTGGAGAAGGCACTGGAGGATCTCACACAAAAGGGGCGGGAAGTGCAAAAGCAAATCGAAACCTTGAAGACGGCGAAGGGAAACGAATGGATCGCACTTCAACCGGACATGAATCGAGCGTTGAATGAATTGACTCAATCGTACGATTCGGCGCTGGCTCGGTTTTCGAGTTAGGCGGGGAAGGATTGTGCCGCACTCTCCAAGCGTGGGGGGCGTTCGATAAACTTTGATGAAGCCTTGGTTCGGTCTGGAAAGTCTGAAAAGATCAGACATACTGGCAACATGTTATTCGGTATAAACACGAAACTGGATTAAGACGGAGGATGAGATGAATCACAATCAGTTCAAAACATTTTGGAACCAATTGAAGTCACCACTGAAGGCACAATGGGAAAAATTGACCGACGACGACCTTCGGCAAATCGATGGTGATATGGCGAAGTTTCAAGGGGTTCTGGAGCAGCGGTACGGCGAGCAAAAAAAAGAGGTGAATACGTGGGCTAATCGTCGGTATGCGCATTGGAGCGGATGGTATGAGGATTATGAGTATGAGCCGGTGTCCAAGAATGAAACAGCCTGACACGCCGACGCGCCGGTCTCGCACAAAAAACATACCCTAAGTCTTGCCGAAGGGTCCCTCCACCCCAGCTCTCCTTAGCTTCTCAAGTTATGGGTTATAGGCACCATACAAGCAGGGTCGAAGGAAAGGCCACAGCTATGAACGGAGGAAGAGAAAAGGAAAAAGTGAAAAGGAATGGGCAAAGAGCCCAACTTCGCAAATATGATCCTTTGGCCTTCTCACGCTTCACTGTTTCGAAGAATGCCGCTGGCGGCTTTTTCAACAGACTCACTGGGGAATAAAGAGGTGATTCCAGCGTCACAAGGGAGTGATTGCCATGAATGGTGAAGAGTTCGTCCGCATCGAAACTTGTCGACACAATGGCCAAGCGGTTCACCCGATGAAGTCCAACAGCGAATTATCCCTTGGAAAACACGTGCTTCCGGGGGATACGGTTTTGATGCATTATGCCGTGAAAATGGAGGATGGAACCGTTTTAACCTCCACGGAAGAAGAGGGCCCCTTCACGTTTATCCATGGTCAACAAGACGTCCTGCCCGTGGTGCAGGAGGCGGTACTCGGTATGGCAACGGGGGAATCCAAAATAGTTCATGTTTCGAAGGAAGCCGCGTATGGTCCTTACAAACCTGAATTGGTGACAAAGGTGGATCGGCTCGAGTTTGATACGCAAGGCATTAAACCGGAAATGGGATTGGAACTCCGCATCGGCCAACCTGATGGGGAATCGACTCCCCTCAGAGTGACGGCATGTGATGATGCCACGGTGACCTTGGATGCCAATCATCCCCTGGCGGGATATGCGCTAATTTTTGATTTGTTGGTCATCGACATTCTACGGAAGCCGGCAGTGGAGGATGATCTTCTATGAAGGGCGCACACATCTTGCCGGCAACCTCTTTGAGAAAGCCTTTCGGACCATTGTTTTGGGAATTGGCTACATGGAAAGAACGACTGCATGTCATGGTGCAGACGGCGACGGATGCCGTTATTCTGTGGGATGAAAGTGAAACCATCCTCTTTTGGAATAAGGGTGCCCATACGATGTTCGGCTATTCCGAGGCGGAGGTCATCGGCAGGCCGGTCAATCTTATTTTTCCGCACCGGTACCACAAAGCGCATGCCTATGGCATGGCACAGTTGGACAGGGAGGAGGGAGGGCAAGATCCCGTGAAAACCCTCCAACTGCATGGCCTGCGAATGAACGGGGAAGAATTTCCGATCGAAATGTCTCCGTCAAAATCCATAATTGAACATGAAACCATTTACTGTGGCATGATCCGTGATATTACCGAGCGTAGACAGGCGGAAAGCGCGTTGAAGGAACGAAACCGTTTGTTGATTTTTGAGGCGGAGATTGGAGATGTCCTGAATCAACCGCAAGAGCCGGAAAACATTTTGCAACAGTGC
>JBDIVP010000018.1:0-26008 GCA_039794325.1 Candidatus Inrsubterrania sp. | reverse complement strand
ACGATTGGCTGATAGTGGTCAACAAACCGCCCGGTGTGGTGGTGCATCCCACCTCCGGCCATTGGTCCGGTACCCTGATGAACGCCCTCCTGGCCCATTTTCAGGCAGGCGGCAATCGTCCGCACACTCAAGCCCGGGAAATCCGCCCTGGAATCGTCCACCGGTTGGATAAGGAGACTTCAGGAGTGATGGTGGTCGCTAAAACTTCCGAGGCTCATCGAAAGATGGCCGGTTTATTCGAGCGACAGGCCATTTCGAGAGCCTATCAGGCTCTCGTCTTGGGCATTCCGAACGAGGATCACGGGGTGATTACCCGGTCGATCGGAAGGGATCGAAGGTATTCCAAAATTTTTTCCGTCGATGGTATTGATGCCAAATCTGCGGTGACGGAGTATGGCGTCCTACAGCCCCTGGGATCGGTCGCCTCTCTGGTCCGGCTTATTCCCCGAACGGGTCGAACCCATCAGTTGCGATTACACATGGCGGCGATCGGTTGTCCGATTCTTGGGGATGCGACCTATGGGGGCGAGCGGGTGTGCCGGATCGGGACCATGGCCATAAGACGGGGCATGCTTCACGCGCACACCCTGGGATTTCAGCATCCCTATTCTCAAGAATATCACGAGTTTTCGGCATTGGTTCCGGCCGACATGCAATCGGTTTTGACGGTCCTGTCATCCCAACATACTTGAACCTCCTGCTTTCCTCCCATGGCTTGAACCCTCCTGCATCACCGGTGGCGAGCTCGGGGTGCGGGGCCAAGATGCGGGTGACCACTAGGCACCCCCACCACCAAAACAAAAAATGTTGACTTTTTTTGTTCATTGTTCAAAGATGCCTTGTATCTCAACCGGCGCACTTGCCTCACGGTGTTCTTCAGAATGACAAAGCAGGCGGTCATGTGGACAAGATCAACACGGTGGCTTGTTGCGTGCAAGGAGGCGGTTTTGGCCAAACGGACCACCTGTCACACGTTTCGCCTGACTTTGCGACGCAGCTCCTGGAAGGGGACTACGATGTCCGAACGGTTCAGGAACTCCTCAGGCATGCGGACGTCAAAATGACCATGATTGACACCCATGTGCTCAATCGGGGAGGAAGGGGGGTTCCCAGGTCCCTGGATGGGATGTGAACCCATTCAAGGAGGGTGTTAGGCCGATCCGTATACGCTCCCATGATAAATGATCGTATATGCACAACTCCTTAAAAGACCAAGAATTATGGAGCATGGTTTACCAAACTTGATGGCATGTTATATGGCCAGAAATGAGGAAATCCGGCCCTTATGCGGATCCGCCAAAACATTAGATGCCCCCGACCGTTGGTGACACACATGGCTGAAGAATCAACTCTGGCGACCGTCGCAACAATCATTGCCGCCTTCGGCACCGCGATGTTGTTTTTTCGAATTCAGCGGGAACTGGAAATGCAAAGAAGCGGTGAAACCATCTGGATTCCATGGGCCGATGGACTAATCGTGTTATCCACGTTGATCTCTCTCGTTCTCGTTGTCTTACCCCTCATCATCGCGTCGAATGTCGCTGGCACCCTCATGGTTGCCAGCACTGCATGCGCGGCAGCTGTCGTCTTGGTTGCAGGATACCCGTTTGCAATCTTGGCGCACTACCGAATCATCATGGGGGGCGGACGCACCGGGCTGCGAGATAACCCCGAGCCGGCCGAACGGACTTGCGTCATTGTCACCATCGGTTTGGCCGTTTTGGCGGCACTAGTAACCTTATGGAGTATCATCCTCAGGGGCATCTAACATGTCGCTCGACCTGACCGCGCTTCGTGCGCGTGTCAGGGCCACTGGTAAAGGTCACAATGGAATGACAGACCCTCTATCTCTTATCGCAATGGGTGCCGCGGTTGGTGGCGCGGCAGGAAAGTTTGTCGAAAAGGCCTGGGATTCCGGGGAAAAGTGGATTACTTCATACTTCGCAGACCATCGCCCAAAGGCAATCGCCCAAGCGCAGGCGAACTCCTTAGCTTTCTTGAAGGAGTTGGCAATGCGCGTTAAATCCTTGGAAGACCATGGAGCCCTTTCAAAAGAGCAGATTGAGACAGCCCAGGAGCATCCTGATTTCTCTGTTGCACTTCAGAAGGCGATGCTTACCGCTGCCCAAACCGAAGATCCCCAAAAGCATCAGTTGCTGGCGCGGACGCTCGCTGACCGCTTAGGTGCTAAACCTGAAGGTATGCTCGCCATGGCTAGCAAGATCGCACTTGACGTCATTGGGTACATGACGCCTGTGCAATTGAAGCTGCTCGGACTTATTGCAGACCTTCTGTATGTAAACCCAAATTCGCCTCTACCACCACAGGTCTACGGACAGTGGTTTGAGGCTCGGGTTGCCCCATACGCGGTTGTGTCGTTTACAAATCTCGACTTGCAGCACATTGAGTCACTGTCCTGCCTTAAACACACGCCGATAATCTCAAGAGATCTGACCGAGATTCTTACTCAGAAGAATTCAGGCGAATTTGAACCTGCGATGCTTGAATCTCCGTTGGGAGCGCATATCAAGGCACTTTGGCAACAGGGGCTTCAAGCGGTCGATTTAAGTTCCGTCGGGCAGCTCATTGGCGTATACGTTTCAGACCTTTTGTCCGGAGGAAATACTTCGTTTACGGGATGGGACTGATGACTCTAACTCTGTGTTCAATATGGATGCCCTATGTGTCGCGAAGCGGCATATAGGGCATCCATTAGTTTCACGTGTGTGCCGGGCATAGCACGAAGCGAGGGAGGTGGAAGTCCTCCTGCCGGTTGTAACAGAGCCGAAGGCTGGCGAAAGGGCAAGAGCCTGCGTCGGACCTAATCCGGGGGCGTCACCGTAAAGTGGGGTCTGAAGGAAGCCCAACGCAAAGTTTCGGGGCAAAGCCTGTCCAAGCGGAATCGAAGAAAATAGGAACCGGATACGAGGTGTGACACATCCGGGACGAGCGGGCACGTGACCGCGAAGTCCTCCATCTCATTGGGGGTGGGTTTGATCAATCCGGCGCCCATGCAGCGACCGTTTCGTTTCTTACCCCGAGAGAGCTGCCTGCTGTTTGCGGTGCGAACTGAGCGTGGAGCAATCCTGCCCCATCAGCAGGCAGAAGTCTGCAGAGGGCATAGTAGGTGGTGGAAACGAGCCGGAGTAAGTCCGGAGGCCTCACTCCACTGAAGGCCCGAACGGTGGAGAGGAGTCGTCGTCTCGGGTGGAGTGGTCCGATGGCATTCGGTGAGGTGTTGCCCCGTGGGTTCGACGCCTGGGATCTACGGCCCACTGGCATGCCGGGAAGGGAAGACCTGGTAGGGGTGCCTGTATTCCCCTGACTCACTCTGCCGAACCACCGGATACTTGTTCCTTCTGTCCGGTGGTGTGGGAGGGGGAGGGGGGCCGTGAGATCCCTCCCTATTCTGATTAGACAGAACGATCCACGGCAGGAGAAGTTCCTAACCAGAGCGAATCCCATATTGCGAGGCAGTCATATGATGAGTAGCCCAGTGTTACCCCCACAGGTTCTTTTCCTGGACTATCAAGTCCTCGATCATATGTGTCGGATTGAGACCGATAGGTATGCTGGTACAAGTGCTGCAGAATTGACGATTTTGCGGCAAGCCACAGTATCCGGTAACGTCGAGGTATGGATGTCGAAAGTCACGAGGGCCGAAATGGCCATCGGGCTCGAAAATCCAAAGCTCACGCCAGCGAAGTCAGAAACAGCCAAGCGGAACGACATGAAGAAGTTTGCCATAGCGAAATCAATGCGGGTTCGGTGGCTCACCTTCCCAGCCTGCAAGTCCGACGACACTTACTCCAGATCGGACCTCACTCTAAGATCAGGTGGTCTTCCAGACTGGTTGAAGGCCAACGCTCTGGAAGGGCAACTACTGAAGCTATCAGGCGTATCAGCGGGCGACGCGCGGCAGGTGGTGTCTTGCCTTTATGGGCAGGCCGAAGATGATGGGAGCCTGCCCGTCATTCGTTACTTTGTGAGTGAGGACGGTCCCCTCCGGATGACACTTGCTAATGCGCAAGCAGCTAATACTGTAAGCGAGCTTGCGGGACTTCAGATTCTTTCGGTCAAAGCCTTCGTCGATGGTATGGCCAACGCGCCGGCCTAACCAGCACATACAGTCGGCGCGAAAGAAGCTGCGTGTCTGATGTGCTAGCCGTTCAGCCGACCGTCGGCGGCGGCCGAACACGCGGCTATAATCGACGGGCCTACGGCCCCCTCATCCCGGACGTTTGTAGTTCTTTTTTGCCAACTTCCTCCCACCTTGCTAATTGCGCCGTTAAGGTATAATTTTTATACTTGTGTTCCCATTTGAATTCGATGGCAAGAAAAGTCGGATAAACCTTAAGAAGCACGGGATCGACTTTGTTGATGTCCAGCAGCTCTTGGCTGATCCTGATTTGGTCGAGGTTCAGGCCAGATCGACCGATGAACCTCGCTCGCTGGTGATTGACTCAATCGAAGGGAAGGTTTGGTCAGCCGTTATTGCGTATCGTAGCGAGGTAATCAGGATCATCTCAGTCAGACGGTCTCGTAAAGCGGAGGTGGCAATTTATGAAAGCGAAAGCATTTGACAAAAAATTTGACGACGGTGAGGTCGATATTATTGATGATCTTGACCTTTCAACGGTTAAACGTCCCAATCAGTCACACCGACGGGTCAATGTGGATTTTCCGGTTTGGATGATTGAGTCGCTTGACCAAGAGGCGACACGGGTAGGCGTGACTCGTCAGTCAATTATTAAAGTTTGGCTGGCCGAGCGACTGGAAGAAATTGCCGCGAACAAAGCCTTGCAGCGGACAAGCCGCTGAATGCGAGACGTTAGCCGGCGAAAGAAATATGGCAACAGGTCGAGGCAATTATCTTACGAAGCAGACAGGTGAATACCTCGTCGCAGCTGAGCTGTCTCGGCGGGGCTTTATCGCCACGACGTTCACAGGGAACGTGCCGCATTACGACATTGTGGCGGTGGACGATTCCGGCGGACATGCCCTGGTGCAGGTAAAGGCGATTGCCGCCAACTCGTGGCAGCTAAACGTCGCTCAATTTGCCGACGTGGTTTTTGACGGGCCTCGGCAGATCGTCAAGGGAGTGCTCCGGGAGCCGTATCCCGGGCTGGTGTGTGTTTTTGTCCAGCTTGCAAAGCCCGATTCCGGAATATTCGACCGATTCTTTGTGCTTCCCTGGAAGGAGCTGTGTCAGATCGTCGTGACGCACCATTGTGACTTCCTTGGAAAGCACGGTGGGATCCGGCCCAAGAAACCAGAATCATTGCATACCGCCGTTTCCCCAAGCCAGATCGAGCAATGGGAGGGCCGATGGGATGTTCTGAGAACACGTGTTCGACCGGTGCCGGCTAAAAAGGCATTGCAGCCGACGAACCGGGTGCGAAAAGCAAGACTGCAGGCGAGCGCGGCTCGCGGCTGAACGGAGTCCGCGTCTGGGGCCGTGCGTTCCCAGCCGCCTGCGGCGGCCCAACTCGCGGCTGGAACCGAGGGGTATCCAACTCTCTGCGCAGTTACGGACTCTGTTAGCCGACAATGCAGATGCCGAACGGATACAGGGCGTAGTGATGGGAAGTTACGTCGTCTTGATTTTTGGTCTCAACATCCGTAGCCAAAACCGGATTACCGCGGCCGAGCAACGAGCTGCGCTGGACATGGTCGGCGGTCATCTTGTCTTGGTCAAAATGGTGGAAGACAAGGGGACCTACCTCGTCACCAGCGAGCACTCCGTGTCACGGGTCGCCGACCTGGTTTTGCCCGCGTTAAGCTCGCATCGACTGGATCTCAAGATCAACGGTGCGGCCGTTGTGACACCCGAGACGGTGTCTGCAGGCCTCGCGGAACTTGCTCGGGTTCTCACACAACGTTACGGCACTGGCTTTGATTCTCGCGACTACGGCGTCACCATAGACGGAGAGCGTTGGCGAACAGGCTTGGCCCTTCCGGTGTGTCCCGCCGAAATATCCACTCAGAGATTTGTTTTCGACAAACTCACGAACGCCCTCGTCTTAGGCTGGGCGAACGGGAGCGTTCTCGTTGTCAAGCGAGAAGCCCACAAGTTAAGTATTGGGGGATTCTTTCGGCTTGCCACAATTGTTGCGTAGGTGGTGAGTTGAAACCGCAAAACAGTAGAATCGGCGTTTAAAGACGGTTACCGAAAGGGGAATCCGACTAAGTTGGAGGATGACCTTGAAGAAAATGACAAGGAGTTTATCAAGAATTATGTCCAAAAGGGGGGCGAATAGTTCACCGGCGATGTTTAGCCATCTGTAAATGAGCCAGCTTGGGTGTGAGGGCGATAGCGTTAGAACAACGTGAAAGACGGGTTTTGTAACGCTTGTGTTTGCCTGCTATATGTATATGTCTCCGAGTTGGCATTGCTGCCGACCAGCTAAAGAGGAATCAGCTAACTTGCGCTAATGTCAACGGTTTTTTGCGAAGGGCACGAAGGGAGAGGCCAAGAATTGAGCCCAACCATATTTCGAGAAGGGGGATTTCGCTTTTTTTTCTTCTCGCGCGAGGAGTCGAGAATGCATGTTCATGTCTCCTGCGAACGTGGTGAGGCGAAATTTTGGATGGAACCCCAGATAGAATTGGCGCAAAATTATGGGTTAAGTGATAAGGAGATCGGACAAGTTTGGAATTTAATTAAGGAGCATACTGATGACATCCAAAACGCTTGGCGAAAACACTTCGGAAGTTGAGGTTACCAATATCTCGAGGCATGGGTTCTGGATCTTGCTCACAGGCCGAGAACTTTTTATTCCGTTCGAGGAATTTCCTTGGTTTAAAGATGCATCGGTTGGTGCCATCTTAAACGTACAACTAACCAACCCCCACCACCTTTACTGGCCCGATCTCGACGTCGATCTTGCAGTTGAGTCCATTGAGTATCCTGAGCGGTTTCCACTTATTTCGAAGGCTGTGTCTACCAAGCCTATGGAGGGGACGAACTAAAAATCCGCCTCCCTCATAGGCAGCGTGTGTGCCGGGCATGGCACGAAGCGAGGGAGGTGGAAGTTCTCCTGTCGGGTAGTCGCAGAGCCGAAGGCTAGCGAAAATCTATATCGGGGTGTGCTTGATCAACCCGGCGTCTTTCACAACGACCATTTGGGGGTTTACCCCGGGAGTTCTACCTGCTGTTCATGGTACGAACTGAGCCCGGAGCAATCCGGGCCCATCTGGTCGTGAGACCCGCTTGTAGCCTTTTTGCTTGGCGAATTGAACAATACTTCTGTTGAGAGACATGGACACTTAGCCCTGCAGGGAGTGAAAATGTTTAAGGTGAGGTAAACGGATGCGTGCGTGGTTGATGGATGGCTTTGAAGGGGTCGAAAGATTGCGGCTTGGCGAAGTGTCTGATCCTCGGCCAGGTCCGTCACATGTATTACTGAAAGTGCGTTTGGCCGCGCTGAACCCGGCTGATGCGTTTCTGTCGCGCGGGATGTATCCGGCCAAACCGCCATTGCCCCACATTCTTGGACGTGACGGGGTCGGTGTTGTCGCAGCAGTGGGGGAAGGCGTAAGGGATGTGCACCCGGGCGAGACTGTGGGGATTTTACGCTGCGACGTTGGAGTGGAGAGCTGGGGAACCCTTGCAGAGCAGGTGGTGGTGTCCGCGGAATGTGTGATCCGGATTCCTTCCGGCTGGTCGCTAAAAGAAATGGCGGGTGCTCCGTTGGTCTTTCTGACGGCCTGGCAGGCTTTGACGCAATGGTCCGATCCTCCCGCGCCTCCACCGGCAGGGTCGGTCCTCCTCGTAACCGGGGCCTCCGGGGGTGTCGGTGTGGCATCGGTGCAACTGGGGAAATCCATGAATCTGACGGTGGTGGCCCTCTCACGTCATGGGGACAAGAGAGCCACCTTACAGAAGCTTGGAGCTGATTTTGTGTTTGATCCAATGGACTCTAACCTGATGAAAGCCGTGACCGGAGGGCTCAGGCCGAGAAAAGTCGATCTGGCCGTTGACAGTGTTGGGGGTCCGCTGCTCCCTCAGGTGGTGGCACTGCTTGGATATGGGGGGCGGATCAGTGTGGTCGGCCGGAGCGGTGGGCCGGTGCCGGGATTCAACACAGCCAGCCTGTTGTTTCGCCGCATTCGAATGGGGGGTGTGGCCGTGGGAGACTATACGGCTCAAGAAGCGTACGCGGCCTGGGAACAGATCGTCGACCGGTTGAACGCCATGGGGCAGCGGCCACTGGTGGACACGATTGTGACATTCGAGGAGGTGAAGAAAGGATTTGCTCGATTGGCAGAGGGCCCCATGGGAAAAGTGTTGGTGCAGGTTTCTGATTAAGGACAGCCTGATTCCCACTTTGATGGGGCGGTCTCAGGGAGTTACAAGTTCCAACCCGCGAAGAAGCCATGGGGCGTGCGACCACCTCATGGGATGCCAGGTAATCAACCCTCTATCAATGAAATGCGGTGTATCCGCACTTGTATGTCATGATGGGCCTTGAATGCTTCCAAAGGTATAAGATCGACTATGATGACCCCACCCGTTTGAAGCTTTCCTTGCGTGGCGATGATAAAGCGTCCGGGGTTGTCGGGTGGAAAGAGCGAGAAAGTCCCTAGAAGGGATTTTTCTCCCTCCGGGGATTGAGAGTGCACGGTAAAGGACAGCGGAATTTTTCTTGGATTGAAAACCTCCGCGATTTCGATCTGCACGAACTTCTTTTTCCGTAACGCCGGAGTCTCTGCCTCAATTGGCCATACTACGGATCGAGTTGTCAGATTCAGCTCATGCCCGTGTGCCATCGGGGCGGAATCGTCACCCCCCCTGGCATTGAAACAGGCAGTTCCGGCAGTTATTAAAAGGAGCCAGCAAGCCACGTGTCGACCATACCATCTCACGGAATGTTGCAACGCAGGTAGCATTATCTTCCTGAAATAGAAACAGAGTAGTTCACACGGCTCCCATCATACTTGCATGACAGGAGCACATGTTGGATTTCTCGCCGTTTTAACGTTCTCGTCCTCGGTATCAACAGTGTGTGCAGAAACATCGTAACGTCTGTGTTCGGGAAAAGACATACCGGCATAATCCTCCGGCATGGAGCCTGTGGCCGGTTTAGGGCTAGGCCCGTGCTGCGGTGCCGTGCTGCCACCTGCCTATCGTGAGCGAATGCTGACGGGACTCACGATGAAATCAATACCCTCGAGGGTCAGCTCTGTCTCCGGACCAAGGAACGCGGTTGCTGCCGGAACGGCCACCAACTGCACCGTAATGGGCTCGCCGCTTCGCCATTTTCCTTGACTCTTGAGTTTCTGCAAGGTGTCGGTCACATTGACCAAAAAGTCCGTTTTTTCATGACGGTGATCCTGGCCGCCGACATCCGTTCCAAAGAAGGCAAAGCTGCCGGCATAATGGATGTCATCGGTTGGGGTTTGGGCATCCGCAGCGGGCCGGTTCAGAAAGACCCGGACAAAAAAATCATTCACCGATGGTAACTTCGCGTAGTTGATATTCACAAAGATCCGTTCGGTTTTCGGCTCCGGGTCGGCCAGTGCGGCCAAATCATCGGCCGGGACCCGGGCTTCGGCGGAGAACGGTTTTGCCAGGGAAAGCGTGGTTCCTCTGGCGATGGATATGCGTTTTTTGATGTCATAGCGAATGTCGGCGCCTTTCCGTAAGCGTCTTTCGAGCTTATTCAACTCCTCTGCGCTGGCTGCAGTCAAATCACGGGCCGCCGGAAATCCTCCGATGGCACTGGTTTCATAACGATAACTGAGCAATGGCATGAGGGTGGTGATGCCGGCCGTCACGTTGACGGGATCACCCTTGCCATTCACAAAGTGGTCCCATGCCGTGTTGTTCCAGGTGGAATCGTTCGTGTTGGCGTTTTCCAGCTCGATATTCCATTTGGCCCAGCAATAATCCACCATGCCGTGATGCATCCAGAACGCCGGATCCAGTGGAGATCCCCCTGTCGCCATATCGGCACCCACGATGACATGGGCGGTATTATGCGGGGTGCCCTCCAACTGGGAACTGAAGGTGAAAAAATTGCCATCGCCCAGAATGGAATTCAGCGTCGCATTGGTAAATGCCGGATTCCCCGATACGCTGGTATTGTTGCGCGGATGAAATAACGGGCTGCCGGCCGTGGTAAATTCCGGGTGCAGCGCGGGATTCTGATTCCAATTCCAATACGGCAATCCGAATTTCTTCTCACCGGTCAGCTCCTGACAAATCTGTTCAAAATAGAAGAGGTAGGCCCGGTGCCAGGAAAAGAAGTGATTCGTGCCATGCTGGCAGAAGTTGAATCCGCCGGCGACCGTTCCGTGTAAGGCCGCCTGGGCGCTCCAACTTCGTGGATTGCCGGCCGGTAGCGCCTTCATCTGCTCAACGGCATCTTTGTAAATGGCAATATCCGCGTCGACCTCTGCCGATCCGGTTCGCAGCCTGCGCCGAACGGGCCGGTTCCTGATTTGTTTGATAAGTGTTTCGCAGCCACCCAGCATTGTGGAAAAAATGAGCCCCAAGCTTAAGTATCCCACCCCCTTGATAAATACTCTGCGGGTCAAATGCGTATCTTCGTCGAAGCTATTCATAATCCGGACATCTCCTTTCGGTTGGTGTTGCGATAGACAGTATTCGCCTTCTTTCCTCCTTGTTCGCGAAATCGCGACTAATTCCAAACTAGAGCAAGAGCAATGCCGGAATGAAGGGCAATGGCAAAATACTGTCGCTCAACAAGCAAAAAAGCCTATAAATAAGGGACTTTTTTTCAGTCAGCGTTTCTGAAAAAAACGAACCCTGTTTCAGCATCATTGGGTAATCGGAGAAGTTTCGTATCTGAAAAGATATCCGTTGTGTGTGATTGGATACGGAATGTGGGCTTGTGGGATGGAACCCACGCCTTCATAGTGCCGGGACCACAAAGAGAATAGAGTGAAGCATCATCAATCACTTTTCCATCCATAAGGTGTAAAAACCAAGATTGCACTATTCGGTCCGTGGAGAAAGAATTGGAAACCACGGGATCCCCAACTGGGCCATGCTGAGCAACGCGAAGTATCTGGCTGCGGTGGTTGCGCAAGAGCATGAGTGCTATGGCTGAGGCACAGATCCTTCGCCGTTGGCTCAGGATGACGTCGCCGTTCGGTTCTGTGCCATCTTGTCCCAAGTACAAAATAAATAAGTCATTGTCTATCAAATAGTGTCGATTTTTACAATTGAGGAATACAGTGCTTCAAGGCATGCAGCCTTCAGTTGCCTGTATCCCTATCCTGATGTTCCGAATGGCTGTCTTTTAGGCATCGGTGACGAGGGCCGGTATAACACACAAGGGCTTTTAATAGGTTCCTGCACCAACGTTGTGCGGTATGCTCACCTCATCTTTTCTTTTTTGGGGAGGGAAACCGGTGAGCATTTCACGCGCATATAGTCCGGTCGTGATGCTCCTCGGACTCCTTGCAATGACGGTTTGTTTGGCTCCTCCTCACGCAACGGCAACTTGGTCGATTGTCGCTGTCGATCCGCGGACGGAAGAAGTGGGAAGCGCCGCTGCCACCTGTACCGAGTGGGTGGAGAGGATCGTAGGCATCGCTCCGGGTCATGGAGTCATTGTGACCCAGGCGCGTTCCCATGCTGACGCCAGGACCCGCGGAGTGGAGATGCTGTTGAATGGCACAGAGCCGCAGGCCGTCCTCGATGCCGTGACGAATCCCGAGGACGACTCTCACGTCCTCGAGCGGCAGTACGGGGTTGCGGCACTCGGATTTGGAGCGGCCTCCGCGGCGTTTACCGGCTCCAAAACAGGGGGATGGAAAGGCCATGCCACCGCCGAAGGCGTGGCCGTCCAAGGAAACATCATCCCCGGCCCTGAGGTCGTCGATGCGACGATGACGGCGTTCGAAAAGAGTGAGGGATTAAGGCTGGGTGAGCGCCTCCTTCTGGCATTGGAAGCGGGAAGTCTTGCAGGCGGGGACCGCCGGTGCGGCGAGCAGAAGGCCCTTTCGGCTTACTTGATGGTGGCGCGGCCCGGGGATTCGACCGATGATCCGTACCTTCAGCTGGTTGTGCCGGAACAACCGGAGGGAGGGCCTAACCCTGTCCACCTTCTGAGAGAACAATTCGAGGAGTGGCGGGAGACTACTGAATATGAGCCAGCGGCGGTTGGCCGGTAAGAGACCTCATAAACACGGGGCGTATGACATTTTCAGCTTTGTGCGAGGGCCTCAGATGCGGTTGGCATTCACGAGCTTTCTTCCCCCTTCTTCATCGCCAGTCGGTCTGCAGGGTCGAGAAACCAGTGTACTGAGATCATTCCGGAGTCTTTTCCCTGGCCGCATAGATTTTGTCGCCTTCTTCAGAAGACGACGCTGACCGCGAGGGCATATTGGACGGCGAAGCCGCTGGCATTATCCCTTGCTAATCGGCCGTCATACCGGAACGCGCCGAACTCAGGCAGGAACGAGACCCGTTCCATGAGCGGCACCTTGAGCCCCCAGGACATGCCGGTAATGTGGACCTGATTTTTTCCTGTCCCTCCAGGGGCGGTGGGAATTCCCATCCAGGAATACCGCAGCATGGTGGTGAAATCCACCCCGTTGGGAAACGAACGCGTCACTAACAAGGCTGCATTCGGGCTATAGGCAAAACGGTGATCGTTCAGGACTTGGACATGCGCAATGCCAGCCCCGACAAGCCCCGCCACCTTCCAGGTGTCATGGCGATCGTTAAACAGAAACTTGGCGTCGATATTCGCTCCGACGGGAGGGGCCTCCGTGGTGAAGGGGACCGGCACCGGTGCCATCCGAATTCCCAGGTCGAACCTCTCACCCGCACCGTAACGGAGGCCCGCATGGGGAATGAAAAAAAACATGTTATCCGTTCGTGGGCTCCCGACCGACACGTATTGGCCCCCGATTCCAGCCACCATGGAGAACTGTCCCGGCTCCAAGGGTTGGGCCGGGCCGAGGTTGACGACCCAGAACCCAAAGGCTGTCGGTGCCCCACTCAGGATGAGGATAAGATTCAACGCAACAACAAGTGGCCATCGTTTAATATTCGGTCCCGTACGCAAACTCCTATGCCCTCTCAAAGATATGGCGTGCTGATTATTGTTTGGTTCCTTGAAAAAAGAGTGTGACAAAGAATCGTGACCCCTGACAACTGTTTGCGATGAGACTGAATACGGCTGGAATCTTTGCGTTGCCCCGGCCCCACGCTTGACGTATTTTTCAAATTGACCAAGAATTGACTTGCCCAAAATTTTCAGTCTGGAAGAGAGATTTGCTCGAAGAAAGGGGGTGAGGGGATGATGCACGTCAGGTTGAACTGCTTCTGCAACTGGACCCGCTCTCCGCTGCCTTCGGCAACCCCACGCCCGATGGAACCCCGAAGCCCTAATGACCAGGATCCTCGTGCGGACAATCATTCCGGTCATAAAGGAGGAGGCAATGAAAATTTTAATTGTTAGTGGCACTCGTGGTATTGGGCGACAACTCCTTGACCAGGCCCTGAAGGCCGGACATACGGTAACGGCCCTGGTTCGAAATCCTCCACGGCTTGGGGTAAAACATGAACAGCTGAGTGTGATAACGGGTGATATTCTTGATGCCGATTCCGTGACCCGTGCGATGGGCGGACAAGATGCGGTGTGCTGTACGATCGGAGTAAAAGTCCCGTTTGGGGTGACGGTTTTCTCGGAAAGTACCAAAAATCTGCTTCAGGCGATGGGGAAGGGCATGGTGAAGCGTTTGATTTGTGTGACCGGTATTGGCGCCGGAGACAGCAAGGGCCACGGCGGATTTTTCTATGACTCTATCCTTTACCCACTTGCGATGAAGGCTGTCTATGCAGATAAAGATCGACAGGAATCACTCATTAAGGCAAGTGACATGGACTGGACGATCGTAAGGCCTGGTTTTCTCACCAATGGATCATTAATCGGAAATGATAGAATACTGACCGATCTGACAGGGGGCACGGCAGGAAAATTTTCCCGTGCAGATGTGGCCCATTGTATGCTGAACGAACTGGAGGGGAGCATTATCTCAACAAGCAAATGCCGTTATTGACCTCCTGAATGAAGAAAATGCCATGACCAATCCCTTATGCGAGCTTCACAACACGACCCGCGACGAAAAGTCCTGCTTTAAATGAAAAGTGCCTATGCGTGCAGAATTTTTCAATTTTGGTTTTCCATTGGGGTATTCCCCTTGACGTAATTTTCCCGCCTGTTCGACAATAGGGGCTGAACTTTTTCACCTTGGATGGATGAAGAGTGAGGATGAGTGAAGATGGTGCTTCGAGGCCCTCCCGCATTCATAACGAGTATAAGAGCAGCCATTGACTGAGAGGGAAGGATAGTTCTGAGGTGTGTCATTGGTCTGATGAGCCTAACGAACTCCCATGGTGTTAACCCCAACCGCGAAAGGAGGCCGCTATGCCAAAGTATGTGATCGAACGTGACATTCCCGGTGCCGGAAAGTTGTCGCCTCAAGAACTTAAAAGCATTGCTCAGAAATCATGTGGCGTTCTAGAAAAGATGGGGCCGCAGATTCAATGGATGGAAAGTTATATGACCGACGATAAGGTATATTGCGTGTACGTTGCACCGAACGAGAAGATGATTCGCGAGCACGCGGAACAAGGAGGATTCCCCGCGAATCGTATCTCGAAGGTGACATCGATGATTGATCCGACTACCGCTGAGTAGTACGTTAAGCTTTTAAAAAAGAAGGCCGTCAGAAAAACATTCATGAGTAATACTCAAAAAATATGATCTGAGTAATCTCCTGACAAACAGCGGTAATTTTTGAATCGGGGGCAAGTTGCCGGTGTATCGGGTCATATACACCCACCACATGACACATGCCGGGCATGAGGGCCAATTTTTTTCAGCGTCAAGGTGTGGCGTATGGTCGGCGTGGGGGAGGATCGAGCAGGAATCCATGACCGGGTGACAGGTTCAAGAACTGCTCTGCGACTGCCAGGCAAACCAGTCCGAATGGAAGATATCCCGCATAACCGAGTATCGGCATTTGAAATACCGTGTATCCATGAACATATGGGATGGTGTATTTCCAATGAACGAGACTCCCGGCATTCCAGAGTTCCCACCAGAAACCGCAAGTCGCCGCGGCCACTGAAGAAAGAATGACAGGCCGCCAGTCTCCCTCTGCGAGTGATCTCAGCAGGGTAGGATCTTGCCGTATCAACGGAATCCCCCATAAGAGACCCAGTGGGGCGATCCATAGGAACGGAAAGAGCACCGTCGGCCATACGCCGATCAAGGTCAGCCCGAGGCCTGCCCCTCCCAGAAGCATCCAACCGGTCTTTGCCGAATCGAGATGGGGTAGTTGATGCCACCGGCGAAAGGGTTCCGACAAACGAGGAATGGTCGCGAGAAACTCTCCGGTACTCACAACCGCCGGCAGAACCGTTGAAAACGCAAGGGAAGACAATAAGACACGCTCAAGTGGAGTGGTTTCGGGAAGATTGACATAATGCCAGTTGTTGACGAATTGATTGAGATATTCAAACAACCACCAGAACCCCACACTCAGGGGAAATAGTAGAAAAAATCGTGCCCGGTGATGGAGCAGGAGGCAGCGTCCCGATCGAGCATAGGTCAGGGCATTGATCACGACAGGATATCCGAACCACAGAAAAAGAAAGGTGTGCGGTTGCCAAGTATCAAACCAGGAAAATCGATTCCAGGCCAACACCCAGGCGATCACGGTCCATGCGACGGCACCCCACCCCCACCATGGAAGCCGGCCTGCACCTGCGGACGTGGATGGGGGGTGAGATGAAGGTGAGTACTTCATGACACGAAAGATAAAGGGCGACAGGACGCCCACGATGACGACGGCCAGCGGCGCGAACGCCAGCCAGGAAAATGAGCGGAAGCCGGGATGGGTTGGAATGGGGGGACCGGAAATATACCCGGGGAGAGGCTGATTCAACCACCACACCCCTATGAGAGGGCATATGAGCAACAGTCCTATGATCAGTAATGGCTTCATGGGAATGAAACGTTGCCGGGAACGATGGCTCCTCATTCTTGGAGGTCATATCCTTGATGCACGCAGGAGTTGGAAACCGAAGGAAAACGATGCAGGTACGATGGGGGTCTTGGTTTAACGCGGATCCGGTTATGGGCGTTCCGCCCCGCAGTTCCAGCAGGTCGTGAATTCCTTCCGGTGGACTTCCCCGCAACCTGTACAGGTCCAGGCTGTCTGCCTGAGCGGCTGAGCTGCGTCCCAATCATCCAAGATAGATTTGGCCTTCTCAAAATCCTGATCATGGAGCACCCAGAGTTCGGGGAAGACTTCGACAAAGGGTACTTCTCCCCCCAACATGGCTGAACGTTGATGTTTAATGGTACAGGGGATGGACTGTTGGTCAAGCCATTCCTTTCTCATTTCCACATCGACCAGGTTGTGGGAGGTGTACAGTCTTTTCATCATGTTCGATGACTCATGCAGCTCAAAACGTGGGAACCCGGGTTCCCATATACTAACGGCTGGTATAGTTTACATTATATCGGGCAGGAGCAAAAAGGGAAAAGTGTACCGTATCTCATTTATGGAGCTTCCCTGCAGGAGGATGGAGCCTAAGCGAAAGTATAGGCTGTGGTGTATTCCTACCATAACGAAGTTTGGCCATGGCGCAGGGTGAAAGCCATGAGGTCATTACTCGAATCCCGGTCAGGAAACACCGTGAGCGAACTCGACAAATTCTTTTACCGCAAGCCCCTGTTGAGTGAGGCCCGGAATATCCAGCATGGTCTCGGCGGCAAGAATGCCGGTAAGATCGCAACGGGTCCTTGGATGTTTAGGGATAAAAAGGGTACAACAGTCCTGATCGGGTTCGATGGACGTTTCAAAAGAACCGATGGCCCTTGCCTCTCTGGTAATTTCCTCCTTATCCATGCCAATGAGCGGCCGGAGGATGGGAATGGAGGTGGCCTGACTGATGACGGCTATATTTTCCGGAGTTTGAGATGCAACTTGCCCCAAACTGTCTCCGGTCACCAATCCCCAGGCTCCTTCCCGGTTGGCGATTTCGGCTGCGATACGCAACATCATGCGCCGATACAGCACGATGCGCAACGGGGCGGGGGAATTTACGACGATTTGACTTTGAATGTCCCCAAAAGGAATCAGGTGGAGCCGGGAATACAATTGATAGCCGGTCAGGAGGTTGACCAGATCACGAACTTTTTCTTCCGATACCCGTGAGAGATAGGGGCGTCCATGAAAATGCACGAAAATAACCTGACAGCCCCGTTTCATCATGCGATATGCGGCTACAGGGGAGTCGATGCCTCCCGAAATTAAGCACACGACTTTTCCTCCGGTTCCGGTCGGCAACCCTCCGGGACCGGTCTCCCGGCCAAAGGAAAAATAGGCTTCAGGGGGGACCAGTTCAACATAAACGGTCATGTCGGGACATTTAAGATTGACCCCCTTGCCCGTCCGTTCAACCAGGTAGGCTCCGATGTCCCGTTCCATGTCCATTGAGGTGGAGGGAATGCGCTTATCAGCCCGTTTAACGGTGACCCTGAACGTCTCGAACGGGTGAGTGGGAAAATCGTTATAGATGGCCGCTTTGAGAGATGACCAATCGGTTTGCTTAAATGTGATGGGAACGGAGCGGGTTAACGTAAAATAGGCGATGCCGAATACTCGTCGGAGCTGTTGTCGTAACCGCGGCCAAGCCTGTTCATCATCGAAACTGACCCGGATACGGCCCTGTAATGCTTCGACCTGTACCTGCGTGACAGGCTTGAGCGCCTTGCGAAGGTGATGAACCAACCGGTATTCGAAATGTTTCCGGTTTCCTCCCTTTAAGGCCACTTCATGATAGTGAATGAGGGCATGAAGCATCAGTGTGAGGCTTCTAGGTACCGTTCCGCGTCAATAGCGGCCATGCATCCGGAACCGGCGGCGGTAATGGCTTGCCGGTAGCGGGAATCCTGGACGTCGCCGGCTGCGAAAACTCCCGGGACGTTGGTGTGCGAGCGGAAGGGTTGAGTCCGGATATAGCCGTGTTCGTCCATGTCTAATTGGCCTTTGAAGAGACCGGTATTCGGGGTATGCCCGATGGCAATAAAGACGCCGGCCAAAGGGATGTCTTCCATTTGATGGGTTTGAGTATTACGGAGTCGGATCCCGGTGACCACCTCATCGCCCAAGACTTCTTCCAATGTGCTGTTCCACTGAAAGGCGATTTTAGGATTATTCATCGCACGGTCCTGCATGATTTTTGATGCACGCAATTTATCGCGTCGATGAACCAGCGTAACCTTGGAAGCGAACTTGGTAAGAAATGTGGCTTCCTCCACCGCGCTGTCCCCTCCGCCGACAACAGCGATATCTTTGCCCCGGAAAAAAAAGCCGTCGCAGGTAGCGCAAGTTGAAACCCCATGCCCCATCAGGCGGCTTTCGGAGGGTAATCCCAATAGGTTAGCCGAGGCGCCGGTGGCGATGATCAGGGTGTTGGTCTCTATGGTGTCTTCTTCATCAACCGTGATGCGAAACGGACGGGATTGAAGGTCGACCTTGGTAACGTGACCGTGCCGAAAGCTGGTGCCGAAACGTTCGGCCTGGGCTCTCATATCCTGGATCAATTGCGGTCCCATGATTCCTTTAGGAAAACCGGGGAAATTTTCCACGTCAGTGGTCAAGGTTAATTGTCCGCCTGGTTGTGATCCGTCGATCAACAGCGGAGCCAAGTTGGCCCGTGCCGTATAGACGGCGGCGGTAAGCCCTGCCGGGCCGGAACCGAGAATCAGTACATCATAAACCATCCGTTAACTCCTTCGAAAAAGTGTATGGGGAATACGATTGCAAGCGAGCCTTTGACAATTCAGCGAAGGCCCTTGGTTCGAGATTCTTCAAGATATGTCCTATACAATGATTGGACGGTTTGACGCAAGCGGGAACGCGGCCACCGGCTGTCCAGGACGGTATCCGCATGTTGGAGCTTGCGGCGGTGCGGCATTTGTTGGCGGATGCGCCGTAACGCCTGCGTTTTGGTCCATCCGTTCCGCCGGCAGGCCCGCTCAATTTGTGTGGCTTGGTCGACTTTCATGACGATCACATGGTCCATGCGCCGATGAGCGCCCGCCTCAATGAGCATAGCCGCATCATAGATAATGACGGCACAGGGAAAGGCGGAGGCAAACTCCTTGACTAGCCGGGCTTGTTCCCTGGCCACTCTGGGATGTATGACTTTCTGTAGGATTTGTAACCGGCGGGGGTCGGCAAAGACGATCTCGGCCAGAAGTTCCCGATTTAAGGTTCTATCCGAATTGATCACCTGTGGTCCGAAATGCCGTCGGATATCCTTCCACGCGGGTTTTCCCGGTTCGACAACGGTTCGTGCCAACCCGTCTGCATCGATCACTTTTGCCCCTAGTTTTTCGAACATACGGGCGACGGTGGTTTTTCCGGACGCCAACCCGCCCGTTATGCCGACGAGGACCATGGGCCACCTTAGCATAGGGGATCAGGGGGCGACAAAAACCCTGTTTGGGATCTGACGCTTGACCTGGGTAAACGGGGTAGGGTATTTGGCTATAGAGGGCACCAATGAAGACGACATGCCGGTAGGGTCTAGAGGGAAATGCCTTTAAATTTCGAATGAAAAATCAACCTGGAGTCATGGCGGACATGATAATCAAACAAGGGTTCTTGCTGATACTGTTGGTGGCAGGATTCGTAGGAGAATCACCTGTTTTCGGTCAAGAGAGGTCCGGATCGGTATCTGCGATGGATGAGGTAAGAGAGTGGACCGTTGCATTGGATGGCCGGAGCGATTTCACCTCTATTCAGGAAGCCATCGATCAGGCCTCTTCGGGCGATACCATCCGGATCGCAGCCGGCACATATGCCGAGGATGTGACGGTTCATAGCAAGGATGGGCTCACGATCATCGGAGAAAGCATGGACAAGGTGGTTTTAACCGGCAAGCAACGAGTCGGCACCCTCCACATCGGAAAATGGCCCTATGGGGCGACCAATGTCACGATTCGGGGGCTGACGGTCCTCCAGCATGGGGGATTGGGGGTCGGGATTTTTAATGGGAGTGGGGTGTTGCTCCAGCAGATTCGAGTCAGGGGCATGGTGTTTAGTCAACAGGTTCAGAATGTGACGTTGGAACAATGTGTGGTGGGTGAAAGTGAAACCACGGGAATCGCCATGTCGGATTCGACCGGTGCCTTAATTGAAAATGTCATTCACGACAATGATCACGGAGTTGCCTTGGGCGGACGCTCGAACGTCCGCCTGGAAAAAAATATTGTGACGAAAAGTCTGTTTGAAGGGGTCCAAATGACGGACCAAGCCGAGGCGGAAATTTTGCAAAACACATTTGTGAATAATGGGGGCGGCGTGGCCTTTCATGATGAAGCCAAAGCCGATGTTCAAGGAAATATCCTCGTGAATCATCAAACCGCTTTTCTTTTTTCTCCTTCCAGTCGCACGAACCTGGCCTTTAATGCCTTGTATGGGAATAAAGAGGATTATCTCCTGGAAGGCACTCCGCCGCTTCCCGTGCCCGCGCGGGCCGGCCGGTCCGATGTGTCGCTGCCTCCGGGATTTGTCCGTCCCGATGCCGGGGATTTCCGGCTCCGTGCGGATACCCCCCTGGTCGGGATTGGAGAATTTCCCTTCCTCGGCGCGCTTCCCCCTATCCCGTCCATTCAGTAACCGAGATGCCGTGTTTTAGCCTTAAGCCTGTCTTCCATTGATGGGGTTAATGGACGGTGCGGCAGAACTTGACCCATCGCCCTTCCTGCGTCCGGATAAAAAATGTTGATTGTAACGGCGTCCGGAGTCGGAAGCGCCAGAATCGTCGTCGCCTGGTCAGGGTGATGATCGTTCCTATGGGATGGTCGTAGGGAAGTGGTAATTCCTGTTCAAGGTAGGTTCGTTCCCGAATTCCCCCAAACAGCGTTCTCCGTCTTAACCGAATGGAGGTGGTGGTTGGATCGAGAATGGTTTCGGTCTTGACCCAGAACATGAAACCGTACTGGAGATTGAATGGTGTTGGAAGCTACAAGCAAGTCGTTGGTTTTGAGACCTATGGGTGACGAGTCGGAGCAACCGGAAGCCTCATCCAAAGAAAGGGGCATCTGACATAAGGTCCGTGACCCTGTTAGGAATTTTGCCTGGGTCGAAGGATGAGTTGTCCATGTTCGGCATCCAGTGTGACAAGAAAATGCTTGAGAAAGGACATGCCCAACAGTCCTTCAATGGGGGAAGAGAGGTCTGGGAGATCATGGATGGCCACGGCCACATTGGTAGCCTGAGCAGAACCGACCTGCATGGATTCCAGAAAGTTGATATTGACCTGTACCTGCCCGCCAGCGGTATTGACCGTCAACAGTTCATTGTCGGTGGTACCCAAAATACCCAAATCAATGGCAATGTCCGTGGACAAGACCGTCATGGATGCGCCCGTATCCAATAGCAAGCGAGCCGACCGTTCTTGATTTAAATTCACCTCTACTATCAGGGCGTCTCCGATTTTAAGGAGTGGAATGGTAATATCCTCTCCGGGAAAAGAGTCTTCTGTGGATAAAGGGGAAGATTCTTGGGGTGCTCGGTGACCTTCGGAGGGAGCATTGGTGGTCTCGATGGAATGTGAGGGAGGAGGAGAGAGGAAGGGATTTGGAGTGGGCAGGATATCCGCCTGAATGATTTCACACTTGTGCAGTTGAACGGGATTGTCGGTCAAGACAGGGGAGCCGGCGTGATCCTCACAGCGATAGGTCGCGGCCAATAAACTTGAGAAAAAAGGGGACAATCCCATGGTGATCAGGCAAAATAAACAGATCAAAAGAGGAATCCGCTTCATATGCAGGGTGTCCAGATTTGTTGCAAATGACATATGGGAGTGTAACAAGGTCGAGGGGATAAGCGCTATGGGTGTCAGCTACGGGTATCAGGAGTCAGGGGAATGGAGGCTTGAATGGAGGTGCCGGTTTCCCATACCTTGGTCGAAAGAATCACGGATTCAGGTTCGATTTTGTTCACTTGGAAACGTCCATCAAGCATTTCCCCCTGTCTGACAATATAAATGGCCTGGCCATTCGTAATAAAGGCCTGGCTTTCTCCCCCTTTTTTTAGAAATCCCAAAAAACGGAATCGATTCAGTTCCTGGCGGGCACGTTGGGAGGCCAGCTCTGCCGGTGAAGGGCCAGGGGGCGGAGGAGGCGGTGCCTTGACGGCCTGACTGGTTTCGGAGGTTGCCATTGAGTTTGATTTGGTCTTGGAGGAATTGCGAGATGCCAGTATCGCGGCTTGCTCTTCCAATGAGGCAAAAATATTTCGAGGTTGTCCTAATTTCACGGTCTGTCTGGCATTTGGAAACTGTTTGTCCAGGAGGAGATCTTTGAGGGGAGGCAACGCGGGATTTCCGCCGCTCGCCTGTGTATGCAATGAATTTGTCACACCGGTTCCTGGGCCATCAGAGTCCATCCATTGATAGATGGTGAGAACGCCCCATACAAGGATGAGGAGGAGAAGATATCCTAGTTTCTTTTGGTTGTTCATCAGGTTTTTTGTTTGGGCGTTGATTCAGGTAGTTCTTTTAGAAACGTCGACACCATCATTTTAATGATGACTCCTTGATGCCTTTTTGAGCCTTCCACCGACAGTTTCTCGATATATAAATACGGCCATCGTTTCTCGAGTTCATAAATAAACTTCCGTATCGCCTCATAATCTCCTTCGACATCAAAGGCAAACGTACCTTTGGTCCCCAGCTTATCGGGTACCGGCCTGAAGTCATATCCCATCCCGGGAATTTTAACACGATTGCGAGTGCCTAAATCGGCAATGGCGAGACTTAAGTCGGTGAATTCACGATAACGGGGAAGGGCTCGCCATGTGGATCCGAGAATTTCCTGGGTTTGTCGGGCGGCCCGTGTTTGCTGCTGGGCGAGCAGAGCTGCTTGATAGCGAGCACTGGAGTGTTCAAGGCGATCCTGGGCGGGATAAAACATCATGGTATAGGTGCCAAGTGTCGAAAGGCAGGCCAAGACGGTCAGAAGTCCGAGGGGGAGCATATAGCGAATGAGACGGACGGTTGTGTGAGATTCTGTGAATAGATTGATGGATGTCATGGCAGCTCTCAGGTGTTCGGGAGTTGATCGCCTCATTCATTGAGGCCGGTAGATCACTTTCATAGAAAAGGAGACGACGCTTTCCTGACGATTATCCGCCGAGTGTTTGGTGGCATGCTGACCCAGTAGGACATGGTGAAAGGCGGCATGGTCCTCCAATTTATGAATGAGACGATTTAGATCGTCAAGGGATTTGGCTGACCCTTGTAGTTGGATGGTATTCGTTTTTTCCTCCATGGATACGGCATTCAATGAAATTCGTGGGGGTAAAGCGGACTCCAGGTCGGTCAGGAGTTGGGTCCAGGAAAATCCAACCCGCTCCCGGAGAGTTTTGACGAAGGCAATCTGCTTGGGGATGCCGGCAATGGCCGCATCCGATAGATCGAGGCTTTCCCCCTTGGCTTGAGCCACCATGTGTTCATTGGCTAGTTTTAAAGACATCACTTGTTCGTCCAGGTGATCAATTTGTCGATGGATGTCATCGCCGGTCCACCAGAAGACTCCTGTCAGAGAAAGGGCTACAACCGTAAGGAGGAGAAGTCCCCATTGGGCCAGGAACAGCCGTTGTATGCCTGGAGCGGATAAATTCAGGCGAGTACGTGGAACCATCAGGCCACCTTTAATCGAGCAAAACCCGCCAGGGCGGATCCGGCTTCGGATTCTGAAACCGGCAGTCCTCTCCCTGACGCGAGTGGGGTGATTGGGGATAACGGGATAATCTGAATGAGTGTGTCCCCATGTCCTGACGCTTTCATGGTCTGTTGAATGTGTTCGGAGGATGGTAGCAACCCCATACCTTGTTGCAAATCGGTAATCACAAAAAATGGGATACCGGCCTGTGTGGCGGGCACAGAGGGAAGGGATTCAAGGTAAAATTGAATGGTCGCCAAAATCTCCCTTGAGACCTTGTCCACAACATAGAAGGGATAGGGGGGAGCGCCGGGATTTGAGGACGACGCTGAAGGATCAATTTCCGTGGAAGCCGTGTGTGCCGGTGATTCGGGACGAATGGAGATGGCTTTCGATCGAATTAATTGCGGACATCCTTCGCCAAAAGCCAGAAAGGTAAATCCCCAGTGGCTCAAGTAGACAAACATACCATCTGCATGAGTGGGGACGCTTTGAGGCGCCTTATTTGCCAGCGCTTGCTGAAAGGATTGATGGTAGAGATCGAAAATATCCAGGCCGGCGATCCCGATGGAAACGGGTAATAAACCCACTTCCAGGCATGCCTGTTCAAATTGTTCCGCAATTTCGGTGCGAAGGGCGGCTCCGAGTACTCGTACCTGATCCGGATTGACGAGGGGTGAGGATTCGGATGGGAGGAAGGGCACATAGACGGTATAGCTCACACGGGAGGCTGACGTGTTCAATTTGAGGTCCTGTTGAAAGCGCCATCGGACCAGTGCTGTTTGCTCTTTGGCTTTGGAGGGGAATTGGGAAAATTCAAAAATCGTGGTCCGTGCGCAAAGATCCGGCAAACTCAGGGCAATGGGAACCGGTGTCTTTAGATTTTTTGTGATTTCTTGCAAGCAATTTTGAAATTCGGTCGCTTGCAAGATATTGGGCTTGGCTGAAGATAATTTGAGCAGACCTGGGGGAAGGGGAACGCGCAGCATTCGCTTAACGGGTTTTCGTCGCCACCCTTTTCCGACTTCGATCAGGCATAAGGCGTCTTCCGTAATGGAAAGGCCACAGGTGGGCCGTGAGAGGGGGAGAAGGTTCATCCGACTTCCTCTATGGGGGTGACCCGGTTGATTTCCTTAAGAGTGGTTTCGCCTTTTAACACTTTATCCATGGCGGCTTGGCGTAAGCTCGTCATCCCCTGGGCCATGGCCGCCACGCGAATTTCCGACGAAGATTTTCCGTGGAGAATCATTTCTTTCATGGAATCGGTCATGTCCAGAAATTCTGTAATCGCTTTGCGGCCGCGGAACCCCAGTCCATTACATTCGTTGCACCCTTTTCCTTCAAAAAAAGTCTTGTGTTTGACGGTATCATAATCGATTCCGGACTCCCGGCATTGTTCCGGATCAATGTGGACGGGGACCCGGCAGGTGGGGCAAAGCGATCGAACCAATCGTTGGGCGAGAATGCAACTCAGGGATGCCACGAAATTATACGGTTCGATCCCCATGTTGACAAATCGGCTGATGACGTCAAACGCATTGTTGGCATGGACGGTCGTAAAAACCAAGTGACCGGTCAAGGCAGATTGAATGGCGATTTGCGCGGTTTCCAGGTCTCGGATTTCGCCGACCATGATCTTATCCGGATCATGGCGGAGAATCGACCGGAGACCTCTGGCGAAGGTCAACCCTTTTTTTTCGTTGACCGGAATCTGTACGATGCCTTTCAATTGATATTCAACAGGGTCCTCGATCGTAATGATTTTATCCTCGTCGGAGTGTACCTCGTTCAACGCGGCATAGAGGGTTGTGGTTTTTCCGCTGCCGGTGGGCCCCGTGACCAGGACCATTCCGTACGGTCGTATAATTGCCCGTCGAAACCGGGCCAGATCTTCCCCGGTATATCCCAAGGCCTCAAGCCGAAGCCCTTGCACCCCGGCTGACACATGTTGTTTATCGAGAATCCGGATGACGACGGATTCCCCATAGACACTTGGAAGAATCGAGACGCGAAAGTCGATGGTTCGCCGATTGACCAGTAGTTTGAATCGTCCATCCTGTGGAATCCGTCGTTCGGCAATGTCCAGCTCGGACATGATTTTCAGGCGGGAAATCAACGATCCATGAATGCCGGGATCGAAAGGTTCCATGGCCAGATACAGCACCCCGTCAATACGGAATTTGACCTCCACTGATTGTTCGGATGGTTCGATATGGATGTCGCTGGCATGTTTCTGGAGGGCTGTCAGGATGATGGTGTTGACCAGTTTC
>JBDIVP010000017.1:0-26059 GCA_039794325.1 Candidatus Inrsubterrania sp. | reverse complement strand
CCCTTTGGGGTGGGTGATATTTCAGAAGTCGGGGTCTATGGGGGAATCTATGGGTTGGGAGGGCAATTGGCCTTTGCAGGAGAGACGCTCAGGCCCTATCGAAAGCTCCTGTCCGCCCAGGCGATTTCCCGGCGTGAGGTGTTTTTATGAAATCCGTCGCTTATCGTTCCCGATCATCCTGGCTCAGAATTACCGCTTCCCCGTTTTTCGCGTTGGCTGTCTTGCTGGTCATTTTCGGAGGGATCTGGGCATCAGGCGTGGTGGATTCCTGTTGGTTCGGAATCAATTGTCCCCGTTCCATTGAAGGATTGGTGGCGGTGCCGGTCAGTGTCCAACACATCCCTGCCTACACATCCATCCGGCGGGAACACGTCTGGAATATGAAAACGGGGGAGATGTCGAAGGTGCTGCTACCCCCTGAACAGATCAGTGAAACTATGAAGGTGAATTTGAAAGATGTATTGGGCCGGGTGCTGGCCCGCGATAAACCTCCCGGGTATGTGTTCACGGAGGCTGATTTTCTGCCGCCCGGTTCCCGTCAGGGGTTGGTCGGCGGCATTCCGCCGGGGAAACGGGCGGTTCGAGTCGAAGCCGATCAGGTTCGCGGGCTGTATGGTCTAAATCCTGGTGACCGGTTCGATCTGATTGCCACTTTGCCGATCGACGCCGATAGCAAGGGGAACGCGTTGAATCTGGGGGGAACATATGGCCGGCAGTTGGCCTTGCAAGCCGATCTCTCAAATTGGTCCAAGCAGGCGACCGTACGGGTGTTGGTTCAGAATGGGCTATTGGTCCAACCCTTGACGACCCGGAATGTGCCGATCACGGTGAATACGCTGACCAAGGGAACGGTGGTCAAAACCAAGCCCGTTCAGGAAATCGTCATTGCCGTGGCTCCTGAAGAAGTGGCCCCGTTGACCGAAGCCATGGCGGTCAAGGCGAATATCACCACGGTTCCACGCTCGGGACATCCTGACGACCCGAAAGACAGTCACACCCCGGCTTCGCAGCCCTGGAGTCCCTTCGGATATGGATTTGCCATGGGGAAACCGTTCGATGGCGTCTCTCAAAACGGCAATCACCAATCCTCGTTAACGTTCGTCGAAACCGTGAACGGGGCCGGGGAGCGGGAATTAATCGCCGTGCCGGTCGCCCCGGACTGACAGAACAAACAGGACATGTGTTGGGTGCGAATGGTGGTAGAGGCGGGCCCCCAAAATCCGGAAGAGCCAATTCTCTTCTGACTTCTCACTTTTCACGGTTGTGAAACCATCATCGAGGGTGTTCCGGCGTTTTCATTTTTTGGATCAGGCTTTCGGAGTGTAAGGTACCATGTGGGTCTTTTTTGGATTACTGATCTGGGGGATTTTGGGTGTCGCCTCCTTGGTGATCGATTGGGGCTATGTCACTCTCACCAGAGTGCAGATGCAGCATGTAGCGGATGCCGCGTCGGTCGAAGGCTTGCGATGGCGGGATGTGGATCCGGAGGATCCGGTCGCCGGTGATGTGAATCGGCGGGTGGCGGCCGGTCAACTGGTGGCCTGGTCCTATGACGACGACTTCGATCTGGCTGAAGATCTTATGCAATTTGGCGCGGGGCCCGATGTGACGCTCACCGGCGGGCAGACGGCCTTCAATGCCATGCAGACCGTCGAGGTTCAGCCGGTTCCGGTCTATAAACCGGTGTTGCAATGGAATGATGAACAGAATGCCCGTCATGGCGATATGGTCAGTGGGACGTTTGGCGTTCCCGATACCGGGTGTACCCCTGAATGGCCGCGAAGGGAATGTGCAAACTATGCCAGGACCGATTTCACCCCGGCTGAGCCGGAGGACAGCCCGGCGGCTGATGCGTTTCTGGTGCGTCTGCGGCGGTCGGTGAGACCTGATGGCACGCAGAGTTCAGGCAATCTGGATCTGGTGCCGGGAGTGAGTTCCGCCGGACCGACCTTGCCGTTGTTGTTCGGTCTGGGTTCGACCGTTCAGGCGGAAACGGATTCACCCGGAATTCGCATGACAGGCATCACCGTGAGAGCCACGGCTATTGCGGATGCCCGTCCGGCGCGTGGAGTCGGTCTGCCGGATCCCGTCTCCCTCCCTCCCCATCTTGGGGTGACGCCCTTTGCCTTGGAACGAGCGGCTTGGCGTGAGCTGCTGGCGGTCGATACGCCGGTATCGGGGAGCGTCGATGGGGCCGGGGTGGTCACGGTCGGAGGAACGGTGATCGGCCGGTTTTCGGCGCCGGTGTTGAGCATTGGAGAGTGGGTTGAGCCAGAAACGCCTGAAGGGGGAGCGGTGACGATCGATGGGTATGCGCCGTTGTATGAGGAAATCGTGGGTGTCGAGCGGGTCGTAGGCTTTGCACGAATCGAAATGACCGGTTCGGCTCCCGGTTCGGTGCAACTCATCAGGCGCCCGGGGCAAATCGCGCCGGAAAATGCCACGAGCGTTGTCCTGCCGGCCTTTCCCATGGATCTTGAACCCGAGGCGATCACGCTGGTGTTTGAAGCCAATTTGGCTCTTCAAGGGGAGGGAGCTCTGTTGGCTCCATCTCTGGTTCGTTAAGGATAAGACCTTCGATGGAAACCACGTTGCACATACTGGTGGTCGGGAAAAATCCGGAACTTCGGGAAGAATTTGAAGCGGCCCTGCAGGGTGTGGGCAATTACCGTTGCATGACCGTCTATGCCGAGACGTTTCGTCAAGCCGAGGAACTGGTCAGAAGCCGGCGCCCCAACATGATATGCGTGGAGATGAATGGGGACCTGCGAGGCGTGCGTGAATTTACGGCGGATGTGGCCTTGATTATGCCGGAGACGGCCATTGCCGGGTTGTATAAACCGGACCAATTCGAGTCCGATCAATCGGAGAGTGCGTTTTTGTTGGAAGGGGTGCGTTCCCGCATTCAGGACTTTCTGCGCCATCCGCTTTCCAGCACCGAAATTCGCCAGGTGTTTGATCGGGTGTTTCTGCAGGGCAAATCCAAAACGGGGGTGTCCGCGCTCGGCCACATTGTCTCGTTTATCAGCAACAAGGGCGGGGTGGGCAAGTCCACGCTTTCGCTCAACATGGCCTGCCTGCTGGCGCAGCGGCACCCGGGAGAGGTGTTGTTGGTCGATGCCTCCCTGCAGTTGGGGATTGCCGCCATCATGCTGGATCTGAATCCACGGACGACGATTGTGGATGCGGTTCGCGAAAAAGGCCGTCTGGATGAAACTCTCCTCCGGGAATTGACGGTGTCGCATTCCAGCGGCCTTGCCTTGTTAGCTGCGCCGAGTAATGCCGCCGAGGCATCCGAGGTGGATGAGGAAGCCATGTATCGTGTGCTGAACCTGGCCCGCCGGACGTTCAAATATGTTCTGGTGGATACCTTTCCCATGTTGGACAGTGTGGTGATGGCCGTGCTGGATCTTTCGAGCCTTACCTATGTCATCATGCAGGGGACGGCCCCCAATGTCATCGGGACCGCCAAACTGCTGCCGATTCTGGAAGGGTTGGGTTGCCCCCTCGAGCGCCAACGGTTGGTCCTCAATCAGAATTACCGGAGTTTTACCGGCAATTTGACTCGTGGAGAAATCGAAGAGCGCCTGGCCCGCGAGTTTCATCATGTGTTTCCGTATCAGAAAAAATTGCTGACCTCCGCCAATTTAGGTGAACCGTACATTCTGGGAGCCAGCCGGTACTTCGGATTTGGGCGGAGTGCCCATCGTCTGATTCGGGAAATCGAGCAATTGTCCGAGGCGGCTATCAAGCAGGAACTCGATCACCTGAACAAGATGATGCACCATCAGCCGAGCTGATCGACCTTCTGTCATGACCGATCATCCTTCAACATCGTCACCGTCCCAGGAGGGTTCCCCGGAAGGAGCCTCCCGCGTTCCGTTCCGGAAATCTCTCAGTCAGGATACGGCCTCGCGCCTCAAGGCTGCCTTAAAGCGTCCGGTGATGAACGTCGTGAAAGACGACGCGGCGGGCGACGATCCACTCGCCCGTATTAAGCACGCCGATTATCTGTCCATTAAAAGCGCCCTGCAGGAACGCCTGCTGAACGAAATCGGAGAGCAGTTGGCTGCAGGGCTCAATCAGGATGATGTGGCCGCTATTGTGAAGGAATTTACGGCCAGAGTTTTGGAATCCGAGCAGATTCCGTTGAATCAAGCCGAGCGCGGGCGGCTGGCCGAGGAATTGACGGAAGAGGCGGTCGGGTTGGGTCCCCTGGCCCCGTTGCTGGCCGATCCGGCGGTCACCGATATTCTTGTCAACGGCCATCAAACCGTGTATGTGGAACGATTCGGGCGGTTGGAAAAGACGGATGTGCGATTTTTGGACGACGACCATGTCATCCGGGTGATCGAACGGATTGCCGCACAGATGGGCCGCCGGGTGGATACCTCTTCGCCCATGGTCGATCTCCGTTTGCGGGATGGAACACGTGTCAACGCCACCCTGCCGCCCGCCACGATCGACGGGCCGACCATCTCGATTCGACGGTTCGGAGTCCGCCGCCTCCGGCGAAAGGATCTGTTGGAACTGGGTATGTTGTCCAAGGACATGGCGACGTTCCTGGATCTGGTCGTTCGTGGAAAGAAAAATTTGTTGATCTCCGGCGGAACAGGAGCCGGAAAATCCACGCTCCTGGGAGCCCTGGCGGAGGCCATTCCCTTTCACGAACGCGTCATTACCATTGAAGATACGGCGGAGCTGCATCTGGATCAGGAACATGTGGTCCGGATGGAAACCAGGCAGTCCAACATCGAAGGCAGGGGAAGAATCACGGCCAGGGATTTGGTCGTCAATTCCTTGCGGATGCGGCCGGACCGGATCATCGTCGGTGAGGTCAGGGGGCCGGAGGCCCTGGATATGTTGCAGGCCATGAATACGGGGCACGAGGGCAGCATGTGTACGATTCACGCCAATTCCACACGCGATGCCCTGTCCCGTCTGGAAACGATGGTGCTCTATGCGGGAACCGAGCTGCCTTCACGTGCCATCCGCGAACAGATGGTCTCCGCCCTGCAAATCCTGGTGCATATCCGCCGCTATGAAGACGGCGTACGCCGCATCGAATCCATCGCCGAAATCACCGGGTTGGAAGGGGTCACGCCCCTCCTTCAGGATATCTTCCGGTTCCGACGGCGCGGGTTGCAGGGCCGGAAGGTGATGGGAGAATTTTTGCCGACAGGCTTGATCCCCCGTGTGGTCGAGGAGTTTCGGGATCAGCATGTGGATATACCGTTGTCGTTGTTTACGGGAGGCAGAGTGTGATCCATGGACCTTCGTGGTGTCCTGACATTGGTCGTCATTGGCTCCATCGTGATCGGAGGTTGGTGGTGGTGGAGGCGGACGGTGCTTCGTTTGGCGGCCCAGGAACGGGTCATGCAGGATGCCGAAGGTGGAGACCGGCCTCGTCCAAGCCAAATCGCTCGAAACGTGTACCCTCCCCGCCATCGCATCATTCCGGCCGTGGTCGGGATCATGGCGGGCTTGGGACTACGGTATGGAGCAGGTTTGCCATTGCCGGTAGCCGCCGCAACCGGTTTGATGGTGGGGGTGTTGGGCTATTTAGTGGAAACGATTGTCGCCGGCAACCGCTTGACCCGCATTGAAACCCAATTGGCCGAAGCGATCGATCTGATGGTCGGGGCCTTGCAGGCCGGATTGTCGCTCTCCAGGGCCCTGGAAACGGCCAGGCAGGAATCCGCCCTTCCTTTACGGAAATATTTGGACAATCTGGTTCGGAAGATCCGGTTGGGAGAGGATCCGGCATCCGCCGTGAGGGAATTGGGCGAGACCATTCCCCTGGAAACCTTTCAGTTGTTTTCTCTCACCCTGTCTGCGCAGTGGTGGACGGGAGGGAGTCTGGCCTCGACTTTGGCCGGAGTGGGCCGGACGATTCGCGACCGGATCGAACTCACCCGGCACATTCGAACTCAGGGGGTGGAAGCCAAGGCTTCCGTCATCGGCGTGCTGGCCATTTCCTATGCACTGGCCTTGATTATGTGGAGAGCCAACCCGGAGCCTATCGAGAAGTTTTTCGCCAGTGACATCGGGGCCACATTTGCGGGTGCCGCCATGGGATTGCAGGCGGTGGGGATTTTGTGGATCAACCGGATCAGTCAGGTGAAGTTCTAGCAGGCCATGAGCATGGAACGGTTTTGGTACGGCGCGCTGATCGTCCTGGCGACGGTCCTCCTGTCGGTGTGGGCGAGCCACTGGATCGCCGTCTTTGTGGCGGTGTGTGTGGTGTCGGTTTTCTTTATTTCCTGGTTGATCCGGTATCGCAGTGCCGAACGTTTGCGGGAGGTGTTGGACTCGGAAGAGTCGGTCCTGGATGTGGGGCGGGCCCGTTCGGAATCCTGGTTGCGCCGGTGGTTGTTTTTGGCGGGATTTCGCCGGCGGTATGCGCCGGCCGTCTTTGTGGTTTTGACGGTCGGATCGTTGTTGTTGGGTATCGGAGGGGCCTTTCTCATGGATCGCTCGGGGGTGGTGGATCTGATGGTCAACCCGTTGCGTGGGATTCCCGGCGGTATCGGCGAAGCCTTCATAGCGGTGGCATATGCCGGTCCCTGGATTGTCTTGTCTCTGCTGGCCAGCGTGCCCTGGTTGGTGGTGCGTGCCGCTCGCCGGCAGCGGGTGATGGAAGTCGATCAGGATCTTCCGCTTATGTTGGAATTATTGGCGACGTTGACCGAAGGGGGCCTGAGTTTCGATGCGGCGTTGGATAAAATTCTGTCCGCACAGGCCCGCCGCCGGCCGTTGGCCCAGGAGTTTCGGACCTACCATCGCGAGCTGCAACTGGGCATTTCACGGTTACAAGCCCTGCGGGGACTGGCGTATCGCCTGGAGGTGACGGCCGTATCGTTTCTGGTATCGGCGTTGATTCAAAGCGAACAGATCGGCTCCGGTATTGCCGGAACGCTGCGCCGTCAGGCGGATGATCTGCGAAATCGCCGGCGTGAGCAGGCGTTGATGTTGGCGCAGGCCCTTCCCGTCAAATTGGTCTTCCCACTGATTCTTTGTTTCCTGCCCGGGATTTTTGTGTCCACCCTGGCCCCGGCCTTATATCAACTGGTCAATCTGGTGAGCGGTATCACCGGCGGGCTCCGTTGACGGGTTAACCGTTCGTAAAGAAAAGGAGTGACTGTGAAAGTAGGTTCCGGTTGTGGATGGCTGGTCGTGCTGTTGTTGTGTACGGCCTGTGTATATGAACCGCATATGCGAAACCAATATGAAACAGCCTGTACATTGCCCGATGTACGGTTGGCCGAAGCCTGGGAACAGCTGGTTGAAGCTCGATCGGCGCCGGGAGGATGTGACCTGGATGCGCAGGGGCAGGACCGGTGCCAAGGGGTGCGGAGTGAAATTGAGCGGATCGCCTTTGTCTGTCCCAACCATACTCCCTCGATGATGACGATGGCGGTGCTGGACTACGAAGCCGGGGAACGGTTTAAGGCCCAACAGCGGCTGGATTCGCTCCTTGAAATCGTCAGAGTGCATCCGGAGGCGGCGGCGTTACGGGGCAGAATTGCGATGGAGGAGGGGAATTTGCCGTTTGCGCTGACCTTTTTAAAGCAGCACATCAATCTGTCGCCCGATCATGCGCCTCTTCGTGAAGTGTATGCGGCGGCCTTGTTCCTCGCTGGAAAGGTCAAGGAGGCCGATGGTCAATTGGCTGCCGCCCAACGACTCGGAGCCCCTCGCTGGCGGGTGGCGTATCACCTGGGATTGTTCGCCGAGCGTAAGGGAAAGATTGCGGAAGCTCGCCGATTGTATCGGGAAGCGGCGGACTTACGGCCGGGGTGGGATGTACCGCTGATTCGTCTCAACGGCCTGCTGGCCATGCCGGCCAAAGGCGAATCGTCGGCGGCCGACGATGGGAGTTACTTTGAGCTGCCATCGGCACCGGAAAAAGGGAAAGAGTAAGAAAGAAGGAAGGATGTCTGTTTAGAAAACCCAGCGCGGGTTTTTTCAATCCTGTATCCCGGATTCTGCCATTGAATCAGATGAGTGACCTCCGTATGTCATTTCGACCAACGGGAGAAATCTATTCCGCATCTTCGTGGGTAGATTTCTCGCGGAGCCTGTTCTGAGTTTTTCGAAGGGCTCGCAATGACTGGTGGCACTATGGTTGCCGATTTCCTGTCTAGATCAATGAGGCACGTAGAGGGTTCTTACAAGTTCATCCGCTTAGAATCCACTCCGCGTTGGTTCCGGAGGATGACCGGAGCAGTCCGAAATAAAGACTCCCGACCCCTTTTTTATCTCAGGAGAGGCCATGCTGCTCACGGCCGATACGGCCGTCGTAAGCCCGTGAGGATTTGAACCGCTCGAATCGCCCGTCGGCCGCGTAGACCGCCACGCGATTCCTGAGTGTGGCCATTTCCTCTCGGCTCATGGGCACGAAACTGCGAACGATGGCCAGGTTCTGTCGCAGGACCGCGCGCGAGTCGATCCCGCTGACCACTGTGGCGACGGGTAGGCTGAGCACATAGCGCAAGGCCTCCTCCGCCGTGACCACCCCTTGCTTAATCGGGTCGCCGTTGCCGCTCAGGGCCTTCATGGCCAGCGGGGCGATCCCGCGGCGATTGAGCTCCGGGAGTACCGTCTGCTCGAAGCTTCGAAAGGTGCCATCGAAGACGTTCAGCGGTAGTTGGCAGGCGTCGAACGGGAAGTCCTCCGCGAGCATTCGAAGATGGATCTCCGGAGCCTTGTGGCCGGTAAAGCCAACGAATCGGACTTTTCCTTGCTGCTTGGCCTCCAGCAGGGCTTCGGCTGCACCCCCGTGAGCGAAGTGCCGATCCGGATCGTCGGCATAGATGACTTCGTGGAGTTGCCAGAGGTCCAGATAGTCCGTCCGTAAGCGACGCAAGGATTCCTCGAGTTGTCGCATGGCCACCTGTTTGTCCCGACCGTGCGTGCAGACCTTGGTCATTAAGAAGACCTGTTGTCGTCGGCCGCGGAGGGCCTTGCCCATCCATTCCTCGCCTCGACCGTCGTGATATTCCCAGGCGTTGTCCATGAAGGTGAGGCCTGCATCCACCGCTTCCTGGACGATCCGGCTGGCCTCGACTTCGCTGGCGGCCCGCCCAAGATGGGCGCCGCCGAGGCAGAGGGCCGAGACGGTCAGGCCCGTTTGCCCGAATGGGCGCCGCGGGAGTTCTCCGGCGGCTTTCCGTAGGACAGGGGAATCTTGGGATGCGCCCGACTCCGACGTCGCTGCCAATTCCGTCACGGCTCGGGCGAGCGCAAACGGGCGGCTGAGAGCAAGGGCGGCGCCAAGTGTCCCAAGGCCTTTCAGCACCTGCCGGCGATTCATCATGCCGGATCGAGGATCCTTCGGCTCCATCGGACGGTTCCTTTCCTCCACATCTATTTCTCTCCGACGCCCATCTATTTTTTCATGACAGAGAAAGCCTAGCAGAGGAGAATCCGATGCGCCAACCCCGGGGGGATGGGCAGGGAGAGGCCAGGGCTCAATCCCGGATGATGTACACCGAAGTGTGAAAAGAATTAAAGGAGGATTATCGGGCGAGGACTTTTCATGAGCTCATAAGAGGTATGCGGTAGGGGAAGGTTGCCGAAGCTCGCCGATTGTATCGGGAAGCGGCGGACTTACGGCCGGGGTGGGATGTACCGCTGATTCGTCTCAACGGCCTGCTGGCCATGCCGGCCAAAGGCGAATCGTCGGCGGCCGACGATGGGAGTTACTTTGAGCTGCCATCGGCACCGGAAAAAGGGAAAGAGTAAGAAAGAAGGAAGGATGTCTGTTTAGAAAACCCAGCGCGGGTTTTTTCAATCCTGTATCCCGGATTCTGCCATTGAATCAGATGAGTGACCTCCGTATGTCCTTTCGACCAACGGGAGAAATCTGTTCTGCATCTTTGTGGGTAGATTTCTCGCGAAGCCTGTTCTGAGTTTTTCGAAAAGCTCGAAATGACTGGTGGCACATTGGTTGCCGGTCTTCTGCCTAGATCTATGAGGCACGTAGAGGGTTCTTGCAAGTTCATCCGCTCAAACGCAGCTGCCGAATTCAGGCTTATTCAGATTGACGGAGTTCAAGGGACGGTTCATCGGTTGATCCGGCTTGGTTTTCCCCTCTGATCGCACCGTTCATCGAAAAGTCATTGCGGGATCCCCCGCATCATTCTATTTAATACGCAGTTTTCAAGGGTGGCTTTCGCGGCCGGTTGAGGTCGGCGGAAGACAGAAGGCTTGGGTAGGGCCTGACCTTACCCACGGGCGTCCCAAGGTGAAGGGTTTGGACTTGCAACCTCCTTTTCCTTCACCTTGGGATCCCCACCTCTCTGTTTATCTGTATAATTTGTGGGGGATGAGCCACGCTCCGGCCCGATCTGATGATCGAGAAAAGATGTTGATGTGAGAAGGAGATGTTGTGAGTGCTGAACAAGCTGTCTTTCAAGCATATGAGCATGCGGTCAAGATGGCCGAGGATATCAGGCGACCGCCGCATGAATCCTTGCAGTGGGCGGCGAAGGCGGAGGCTTTTGCCTTTGCCCTCTGCCAGTATGCACAGGAATTCACGGGGCCTCGCGGGATGATGTTTTGGCAGGAACAGGCGATTTCGGCGTCCCGCCTACGCCAACAATACTTGGAGAAATTGAGTGTGAGATATCAGCAAGCCTGCTGAGAGGAAAAGCAGGTGAGCCGCTAGGAACGGCCTAAAAGGGAGATCACTGTCAAGAAGCTGAAAGGGAGCGTGCCATGGCCAAAAAAAGTTGCATCATTAAAAATGAAAAACGAAAAGAGGTGGTGAAGCGGTTTGCCGAACAACGAGCCGAGTTGAAAGCGGCCATCCGGAATCCGTCGTCATCCTTCGAAGAGCGGATGGAAGCGCAGCGGGGTTTGCAGGCCCTCCCCCGAAATGCCAGCCCGACCCGGGTCAGAAACCGGTGCCTCATTTCAGGGCGGACCCGCGGATTCCTGAGACGATTCGGCATGTCCCGTATTGATTTTCGTTTGCTGGCCTTACGGGGAGACATTCCCGGAGTCAGAAAATCGAGCTGGTAAAAGGGCGAAGATCAGAGGCGGTTTCAGCCGGATCGGTCGGACTCGGAAACTGAATCGAACAGAAGGGAGACACATATGAACATTGAAGAGCAAGCACAGGTGCCGGTCACCGTGTTGACGGGATTCTTGGGCGCCGGGAAAACGACCTTGTTGAACCGGATTTTGACGACGGAGCATGGGAAACGCGTGGCGGTGATCGTCAACGAATTCGGCGAAGTCGGGATCGATAATCAATTAGTGGTCGGGGCGGACGAAGAAATCTTTGAAATGAATAACGGGTGCATCTGTTGTACCGTCCGCGGGGACCTGATCCGGATTATCTCCAATTTGCTCAAGCGGAAAGAGCGGTTCGACTATATGGTCATCGAAACCACGGGCTTGGCCGATCCCGCACCCGTCGCACAGACCTTTTTTGTGGATGATGACATGAAGCGCCGGTTGATGCTGGACGCCATTGTGACGGTCGTGGATGCCAAGCATATCTGGGAGCACTTGGATAGCAGTCCCGAAGCCAAGGAGCAGATCGCCTTTGCGGATGTCATTCTCCTGAACAAAATCGATCTCGTGGACGAAGGGGAGGTGGAGCGGCTGGAGGCTCGCGTGCGGGCCATCAATACCATGGCCAAAATCTACCGGACCCGGGATGCCCGGTTGGAAATCGAACGATTGTTGAATGTGGGGGCGTTTGACCTGAGCCGGAAACTGGAAATCGATCCGAACTTTTTAGGCGAGGAAGCGCATGAGCATGATCCGTCGGTTTACTCCGTGTCGATTGCGGAGTCCGGGCAGGTGGACGAAGCCAAGGTCAATGATTGGCTGCGGGAGATCTTGTCGGGCATGGGGACCGATATTTTTCGGATGAAAGGGATTTTGGATGTCCAGGGGCAAGATGAGCGCTTCGTGTTTCAGGGCGTGCATATGTTATTCGACGGTCGTCCCGATCGGCCATGGCGGGCCACGGAGCCGAGGGGAAACCAATTGGTGTTCATCGGCCGCAACCTCGATCGCGACCGGCTGGTCGAAGGATTTCGATCATGCCTCGTTTAGTGCGGCCTCGAGCCGGCGTGCGATTGCGGCCGATCGGGACATTTCAATTGGATGAATACATCCATGCCGTGATGTTCTCGCCTGACGGCACCCGGCTGGCGGCCGCGGATGCGAGCGGGCAGGTCGCGGTGTGGCATGTGGCGTCCCAGCGGTGCGTCTCCCGTCGCTCGACACATCAGGGGGGGGTGCTGGCGGAGGGATGGCATCCCGGAGGAAAAATTCTGGCGACGGCCGGGGAAGACGGGGTGGGGCGTGTGTGGGACGTTGGCTCCGGAGAAGAGCGTGCTGTGGTTCCGGTTGGCGATGGCAAAGGCTGGGTGGAACACCTGGTATGGGAATTCGGAGGCGAACGTTTGGCCATGGCCGCGGGAAAAACTCTGCAGGTTCTGAAGTGGTCGGAGTCGGGCGTGTGTTCCGTCGAATGGGAGATGCCGCAGCATAAGAGTTCGGTGTCCGATCTCTGTTGGCGAAAGGGATATCCCGGCCAGATTTTTTCCTCCTGTTTCGGAGGAGCCACGTTGTGGCAGGTCGGGATGGATTCTCCTGTGAATACGTTTCCCTACGATGGGGCCCTCCTAGCCTTAACCATCAGTGCGGACGGGCGGTATCTGGCCTCCGGAAATTTGGACGGATCGGTCCATTTATGGAGTATTGCGACCAAGCAGCACTGGCACATGGCCGGATATCCCTGCAAGGTCCGGCATGTGGTCTTTGATCCCTATGGAGAATATTTATGGACGGCCGCCGGCCCTGATCTGGTGACGTGGTCGGCTCAAAAATTCGAAGGATCCAGTGGCCGGCTTTTGAGCGGCCATCTGGGGTGGATTCAGGCGATTGCCTGTCATCCTCGCCAGCGGGTGGTGGCCTCGGTAGGGGAGGACGGGTTGCTCTGCCTGTGGGAGCCCGGGACGTCCAAGCCCATTGTGAGTCAGGAACTGCGTGTGGCGGGAGGATTGTCTTGTGTGGCCTGGAGTCCGAATGATGGCTGCCTGGCGGCGGGAGCCGATGACGGAACGGTGGCGCTCTTCGCCGTGGAAGGCGTGGGGGAGAAATGATGAATTTATTCGGAGGGCGCCGCCGTATCGATCCGGATCAGTCGGATCGCATCAAATCCTGGGCCCGTTCGACCTGGTCCCTGCCGGAGGAGACCACCGTGATGGTGACCGAATTGGAGTGTCGGGAACCCGGCTGCCCGCCCATTGAAACGGTCATTGCGCTCCTGGAAGGGCCGGGGAAAACGACACAGTTCAAGATTCATAAAACCGCGGACGACGTGACCCGACAGGACGTGGAAACCCTGGCGCAGAATGGGGACCATCATCATCATCATCCTGATGATGGTGATGGCATTATCAAATCATGAGGTGATGGCATGAGTCAGGCAGGCAGTGCAACGGCGGAATCATCAGACATCAAGAAAGCCGGCCTCGGCGTGGCGGTGGCGGTCTTGACGGTCTCGGATTCAAGGACGATCGAAACGGATACGAGTGGAGCCGCCATTGTTGATCGATTGACGCAGGCGGGGCATCGTATTGTAGAGCGGAAGCTGTGCCGGGACGAATACCGGCTGATCCGGGAAACCATCGCCGCCTGGGTGTCCGACCCTGCGGTGGAATTCGTGATCGTGACGGGCGGGACCGGCGTGACCCAACGCGATGTGACCCCGGAGGCCGTCCGCTCGCTCTTTTCCAAACCCATTCCGGGATTCGGTGAATTATTTCGCTGGTTGAGTTATCGGGACATCGGAACCTCCACCATTCAGTCCCGGGCGGATGCCGGGGTGTGCGGGGACACCATAGTGTTCCTGCTGCCGGGATCAACCGGGGCCTGCCGGTTGGGTATGGAGCAGATCATCCTTCCGCAGCTCGACATAGATCATCGCCCCTGCAATCTCACCGAATTGTTGCCGCGCGTCAAACGCGAGCTGCCCCCGGACCATGAAAATCACTAACATTGAGTGGGTTCAGGTGTCCCACGGCTTGGGCCATGGCCCTGACCGGATCGGGCGAACCGCGTGAGCCTGCCCCAAGAATCCACATGGGTATTTGTCATCTTGATGGGGTTGCTGGGCAGCCTGGGTGCCTTATTGCCTGCCTGTCTGGTGCTGTTTGTTCCTGATGGGTGGCGGCAATGGGTCATGCCGAATCTGTTGGGGTTTGCAACCGGCACGATGTTGGCGACGGCTCTCATCGGCCTGCTCCCCGAGGCACTCGAAGACATTTCAATTGTTGAGGCGGGCATTGCCTTGTTGGCGGGCCTGGTCCTGTTTTTTTTCCTGGAATGGATGGTGATCTGGCGGCACGCCCACGGGGATGTCGCTGAACCGGAACCTCACGGGCATGCCCATGGCCACACCATTCGCCCTGAGGCCGGAACCTTGGTCCTGGTCGGCGATGCCGTGCATAACTTTGCCGACGGCATTGCCATCGGCGTGGCCTGTGTCGCTTCGCCTGCCCTGGGCTTGGTCACGACGTTGGCGGTTCTGGGCCATGAAGTTCCGCAGGAGTTGAGTGATTTCACCATTCTGCTGTCGAGCGGGTTTTCCCGGTGGCAGGCCTTTTGGGCCAATACGTTGTCCGGTATGGGGACACTCGTCGGGGTGGTGTTGGCGTTCGGGGGGCTGGCCTATGCGGAGCCGATCGTACCCTATGCGCTGACATTGGCCGCCGCCAGTTTTTTGTATATTGGTCTGGCTGACCTGGTGCCCGGCTTACATGGCCGGCATGGGGCGGCCAGCGGAGCCTGGCCGTTTGCCATGATGCTGGCCGGAATGGTGACGATCGGCATGCTGACCATGTTGCCGCATTAGGGGAACTCTGAGACCTCCTACCGATCTTCTCATGATTGCAGGCGGATGGGTCATCGACCCGGGGCGGTGGAACGGTGTGGCGGATGTCTGGATCCGGCAAGGTCAAATCGCGGCGGTGGCGCCTCCGCAAACGGCCCTTCCTTCCCATGCCGGCCTTATTCAGGCCGCCGGGTTGATCGTGGCACCCGGCTTGGTGGATTTGCATGTGCATCTCCGGGAGCCGGGTTTCGAGTACAAAGAAACCATCGCGACCGGAACCGCCGCCGCCGCGGCCGGTGGGTTTACAACCGTCTGCGGCATGCCCAATACCAATCCCGTCAATGACACCCCCGTCGTAACCGGGACCATCCGCGACCGTGTGCATGCCACCGGACTGGTTCGCGTTCATCCCATCGGGGCCATCACCAAAGGGTTGCAAGGCAAAGAACCGGCTGATCTTCGCGGGCTGCGTGCGGCCGGGTGTGTGGCTGTCTCGGACGACGGCCGACCGGTGATGGATGATGCGGTCATGCGACAGGCCATGCTGGAAGCCCGGGCATTGAATCTGCCGGTGGTCGATCATTGCGAAGACCTGTCGTTGGCCGGGTGCGGATGTATGGCCGAGGGCCCCCTGGCCCGTCTTTTGGGAGTCCGGGGGATTCCTTCCGAAGCCGAATCCCGCATGGTGGAGCGGGATATTGCGTTGTCCAAGGCAACGGGATGCCATCTGCACATTGCGCATATCAGCACAGCCAAAGCGGTGGCGGCGGTCCGGGAGGCCAAGGCGGCCGGCATGCGGGTGACTGCGGAAGCCTGCCCTCATCATTTCATGCTGACCGACGAGGCGGTGCGGGAGCAGGGGGCGTCGGCAAAAATGAATCCTCCCCTCCGCCGGCCTGCCGATGTCCAGGCGGTCCGCGACGGGTTGCGGGATGATACCATCGAGGCCATTGCCACCGACCATGCGCCGCATGCCGCCTATGAGAAGCAGTGGGGGTTGTCCAAGGCTCCATTCGGAATTGTCGGCCTTGAAACCGCCTTGGGACTCTCGCTCCGGCTGGTGGAGGAAGGCGTGTTGTCCCTGGAAGCCATGATAGAAAAACTGACCTCGGCTCCGGCGCGCCTGTTCGGATTATCGGCCGGGACCTTGGCCCCCGGAGCCCAGGCCGATGTGGTGCTGATCGATCCAAACAGGGAATGGACAGTTGATCCGGAACGGTTTCGGTCCAAGGGGCGAAACACGCCCTTTGCCGGGTGGCGGCTGCGCGGTGCCGTGGTCCGGACAATGGTCGGCGGGGTGACGGTGTTTCAGAAAACGAAAGACGAATAGACGAGTAATGCGGACGATCGGATTCATCCATCAAAAAGGCGGAACCGGCAAAACCACGTTGGCCATCGGGACAGCCATGGCCCTGGCGGAAACCGGCGCGCGCGTGCTTCTGATGGATGCCGACCTGCAAGGGACGGCGGGTGAATGGGGTACGCGATGGGGTGAGCGATGGAACGTGGTGGTGCGATCGCAGGTTCAGCCGATCATTCATGAGCAAGCTGCCAGATTCGGACGGACATTTGATTGGATGATTGTGGACGGTCCGCCGACCGTGTCCGAAATGACGGCCAGTATCATCCGGGCCGCCGGGGCAATCGTCGTGCCCGTGCGCCCCTCATGGCCGGATATCTGGGCCCTGGAGCATCTGTTTGCCTTGCATGCCCGGCTGCAAACGGAAGGGCAGGCCGGTGCGGCCTGTGTCGTGTGGAATCAAGTCGTGCAGCCGCCGACAGAGGCCATGGCGGATCAGGTGCAGGCTTGGCCGTGTCTCGTCTGGCCTCATCCAATTCCCTGGGATGCCGCCTGGGGAACACTCATGGCCGGCGGGCCGCTCCCGAAAGACGTGGGTGATGAACTTCGAGCCCTGGTCGGGGGATAGCGTTTATGCCCCGACTTGCACCTCTCCCGGCTCAGAAACTCAGAAAGATCCTGGAGAAAGTTGGCTTCGTCTGTGTCCTCCACCAACTCCATTAAGTCTACCTTCTCTACATCCAGTTGATGAATGTCAGGAATTGATTGGCCGGTAGGCATAAACCATACAGTATCGATTCTGGTCACGTAACGAAAACTGCCTTTCAACTTCACGCGTTGATCTTAGAGATGGTCCTAAGAAAATGGACAGCCAGTTACGCGATGATCTCTGACTCACAGGAGGAAAGAGATGAGCAAAACCCGAAATCAGTATTCTGCAGCCTGCAAAGCCAAGGTCGCCTTGGCGGCGTTGCGTGAGGATGCCCCGATCGCCACGTTAGCCACCAAGTTTGGGGTCCATCCCACCGTCATCCATCGCTGGAAGAAAGAAGCGGTCATCTCGATGGAGGCTGGCTTTGCCGGCAAGCTGGAGGCCCAGCAGGGGGACCACCAGGCCGCCATCAAGGAACTTCATGCCAAGATTGGGCAGTTGACGGTGGAACGGGATTTTTTAGCACATGCCTCCAACCGCTTGGGGTGCGGAGGCGCCAAGCCATGGTAGATCCTGTTCATTCCTCACTGAGTATCACAGCGCAATGCCGCCTCCTGGCGATCAGCCGGTCCGGCTGGTATGCGGAGCGCCAAGGGGAAAGCGCGGACACACAGCAGCTGCTGCGGATCATGGATGCCCAATTTCTGGAAACACCCTATGACGGCAGCCGCCAACTGACGCGGTGGCTGCACCGCCAGGGCTATCAGATCGGCCGCCATCGGGTCCGGCGACTGATGCGGGTGTTAGGCATTGAAGCCATCTATCAGAAGCCCCGGACCAGCCACCCCCATCCTCACCACAAGATCTATCCCTATCTCCTCAGGGGGGTGACCATTGACCGCCCCAATCAGGTGTGGTGTGCGGATATCACCTATATTCCGCTGCAGCGGAGCTTTCTGTATCTGGTGGCGATCATGGACTGGGCGTCGCGCAAGGTATTGGCGTGGCGGCTGTCCAATACGTTGGACACGGCCTTTTGTGTGGAAGCCTTGGAGGAGGCACTGGCGCGCCATGGCCGCCCGGAGATCTTCAACACGGATCAGGGAGCCCAGTTCACCGCCGTAGAGTTTACGGCTCGACTGCAGGCGCAGCAGATTGCCATCTCCATGGATGGGAAAGGGCGGTGGATGGACCATGTGTGTATTGAACGGTTGTGGCGGTCCTTGAAATATGAATGCGTGTATCTCCGGGCGTTTGCCACTGGTCTTCAGGCCAAACAGGACATTGGCCACTGGATGAGCCACTATAATACAGACCGCCCTCATTCGGTGTTTCAGGGGCACACGCCGGATGAGATATACTATCGTCTCCTCGATCGAGAGGGGGGCCCTGATCGAAAGGGACGAACCCGGCCATCGGCGGCTTAACGCACAACCACATGATCATAGCTTAACCATGCCGCCAAACTGTCCACACAAATAGGACACCTCTCTTCATTGGGGGCTAGAGGGAAAGGCCTTAATGAAAAAAGGTTCCTGCTACCTTTACTTTTTCCTGCTGGAATCCATTGTCCGTGAGCTCGGCGTGCATTCCGTGATGCCGGAATCCAAGACGGAAGTTCCTGCCTTCTGTAGTCTACTAACCAAGATTGCTGTGTCGTATTTGGTCGCCGAAACTGGCTTGTGGGTGTTGGGCTCCCCCCTCGCCCGTATTGCCATAGGGGAAGACCTGCGCCATTGCCTTCACTTTATTGGGAGCACCAGAACAGATGAGCCACCCTCCGGCTCGCTCAACGAGCTTTCCCACGGGAACCACGCTAGAACCGGCTCCACGATTGTTCGGATTCGTTTACTCGCGAAACTGGGGACGCCCACATATTTCGTCGCTATTCCGCGAACTGCCACTGAAGCGCGGTCTAACCACGGCATCCAACGGACCCCCTAAGCCGCGGGTCGCTGATGCTGAGCGTTAGAACTCCAGGAGAACTTATGGAAAATCAATCCCCCGCACAAAAACCGCAGCCCGTCGTGATTGCAGTAAATTTGCTTTGGGCATCTTTGGTCGTTGGTTTGGTCAAGATGCTGATGGACTTTTCAAACCTCAGTGCTGTGGCACCAGCAGCGTTCACAAATTTCACCTTAATCTTTACGTTCGCCTTGATTGGTTTCCTGATTTTCAAGATTTCTGCCGGGAAAAATTGGGCTCGCATCACGTTTCTTTTTCTATTCGTCATTGGCGTATTACCAGTCCTGCCCTTCGTGGTGGGGGAGTTCTCTCGGTCTGCTGTTTTTGGGGCACTTTCTGTGGCTCAAATTGGCCTTCAGGTTTATGCGCTCTTTTTACTGTTCACCCAACCTGGCAGCAGCTGGTTTCGCAAGGGTGTGCCCGCTTGAGTTCTAACATTGCGGTCGAGAGGGACGCTCTGCAAGGGTGGCTTCGCCCGCTCGCTCCGCGCCCCTCACCTTCAACGTTCGTCACCAACTACATCCCCATGGATACGAGCCCCCCCCAATAGCGGCCCAAGGACCAGAGTTTCTGGAAGCCACATGGGAATGGACATTGTTAATCTGGTGGAGTTATGTTTGACGTTGCGTTCTTTTTAGTGCGCTTCTCGGCTTCTGCGGCGAATTAGTTGTGGGAGTTGCTGGCCGTCCTGACCTTAGCTGTGCGATAGGCGCACTCCTTGGTTGGCTTGGCGGGGTTGTCATGTCTTTCGTGGTGTTGGGGGTCGTGCTGCACAAGACTTTTACAGAGTTTTCCATCAGGCTCGTCAAGAGTTGGCATAGCATGACGATTGGCGAACCAAACGATGCAGCGGGCGGGAGCCAGCCGTTTCGACCAGAGACAAATCGAACGTCATTGGCGGCTGGCTCCCGTTACTGACCTTTGCATTAGCTTCACTAGTCATGACAAAGAAGCAGGAGAAGATCGATAAGGCAACAATCAGGCTCAGGGATGAATTCCCAGTGTTTCGAGATCAGTGCATCTGGCTGCAAACGTGCTACGACACATACGCCGCCCTGTTCGAAAACGGACCGGAAACAGAAGATTTGATGAGTAAAGTGGCTCCCTTGTTCTTCGAGGATCTCAACGCGATACTTATCGAGTACTGCTTGCTGCAGGTGTGTAAGCTAACTGACCAGGCCAGGACTTCTAGCAGAGATAATCTTACGGTCGAGCGTATCGACAACCTCTTGAAAGAGGCTGATCTGATGACACCAGCAATTTCTAATGCATCAAATGGGATTGCGCATTATCGGAACCTCATCAAGGATGTCCGCAACAGGATAATTGGGCATGCAGACAAGGCGACAATCATGTCGGGTCAGCCAATGGGTGAGCACGCGGCTTCTGATGTTAGCGCGTTCTTTAAGCATCTCTACACATACGTTGACGAGGTAGGGCGTGTTATTGGTATCGGACCGCTTGATTTCACAACCACTTCATGCCCAGGGGACGTCCTGGACCTCCTGCGCGTCATGAAAACAGGGAGTAAAACTTCAAGGCTTTAATCGCGAAAGCGGCAATGACTTCGGGGTTTACCACCTGGTTGGAGCCGACGGCAGGAGATGAGGCCTTTACTCCATGGAGCGTTGGCCCATATAGAAACGCACCCGTGTGCTTTTGTTGATAAAAGAAAAGGTATCAGCCACCTTTTTTATTTCCCACGGTTGGGGTGCCTGTATTCCCTGACTCACTCTGCCGAACCGCCGGATACCTGATTCGCACTTCCGATCGTGTGTGAGGGGGGAGGCCGTGAGGATCCTCCCTATCCTGATTTACTTCCGAGGTTGAAGCTATGCAGAAGGCAGCCATTGATCGACTCATCCAGTTTGTTGACAAAGCGGCAAAACTCACCAACTCAGTCGAAGTTCAAAGGTGGACCTTACAGGTTGGTGCCTTTCTGGAAACTGCTCTTGGTGTGGAATACAAGGATCGTCTTTTCACATTAGACATTCCTTCTGATGAATGGGGAACATTTTCTCTAAGACTTGGTCATCTGCAGGGCCTTTTGGCAGGCGCAGAGGCTGCTTCTAAGACAACAGGGGTTCCGTTGGTCGCCCAACCATCGTCACCTTCGGTTGGCCTATCACCTGTGACCAATTCAAGAAAAGTGTTCGTTGTGCATGGGCACGACAATGAAGCAAAGGAGAGCACCGCTCGTTTTCTTGAGAAGCTTGGACTACAACCCATCATTCTTCACGAGCAGGCTAGCTCTGGGAGAACGATTATCGAGAAGTTTGAAACGTACTCAGGCGACATCGCATTCGCTGTGGTTCTTCTAACCCCTGATGACATTGGGGCATCCGCGGCCAATAAAGCGCAATTAAACCCGCGGGCACGTCAAAATGTCATCATGGAGCTCGGCTACTTCATGGGTAGACTCAGCCGAGTTCGAGTCTGTGCGCTACACAAAGGTAGCGTTGAACTTCCGTCGGACTACCAGGGAGTTCTTTATATAGAAATGGACGCAGCTGGATCGTGGAAAACAAAGTTGGCCCAGGAGTTGGTTCAAGCAAAACTGCCGATAGACCTCAATGGCCTACTCGGTTGATAACCACGTGTTACAGGCGATGCGCAAAGAACCGCACAGGCCTGAACACTAATGTTCAGGCGACCGCAGTCTGCTGACGGAGTGCTAACGGCGCTGGAGCTGGGTCCTGACTCGACGTTAAGAAGGGCATTGGATGTCGGAGCAAAGGCTGGTGAACCAGGGGCTTGGAGGGAAAGAAAAAGGTGTCAGCCACCTTTTTAGTCTCGCTCACATGCCCCGTCCAATTTGTATTCAGCCGCCCATTCAGAAGAACATCCCGATTGACTAAATTTCAAGATTGTACAAGAATCGAGGGTCTGTTTTGTGCGGGGGGTGGGCAAAATGATGTGACTCACCTGGAAGTTCCACCCCGTTTCATTATTCCTCTGCGCCACATTGGCTGGAGAAGGTCGATGATTAATGAACAGTTCCAGAACGGGTCGGATATGAGGACGTCAAAACGACCATGATCTATACTCAGTGCTCAACCGTGGGCCGGCGGGTGTCACAAGTCCGCTGGATGGAATGTGATCTCATTCAAAGAAGGAGTGCTAGGTTGATCCGCATGAAATTCCGGCCTGAATGTTTAAGGTTCGATGAGGTGTAACTCATTGAAATGGCGTGGGTAATGTCTGTCATTCCTTTTAGGAAATTCGATGGTGTGTTTGACGGACAGAAATGGGCGCATTCCGCTCTTATGCGGATTCGCCTAAACATTGTTAGGGAGGGGTCATCATAACAAATGCAAGGAGACAGCCATTCGATCTCGATAGATCGGGTTTATGACCACGAAATCGACGCACTGCTGAATCTGTACGTTGCTCTCTTCCATAATCGTGAACCATTTACAAAGTGCCTCGGTTTTAGCAGGGAGCGCATGATATCCATCGCGCGGACGATGTATGCAGGGTCATATTCCAATGTGCTTTCGCAGGGTCTGTGCTGGATTGCAAGAGACCGTGCAGAGGCTCGCAGGGGTGTCGGTTTTATCGTGTGTGATGACCCGGCCGCCGCGGGCGCGCAACAACCCCCGGAGAATCTGGATTCCCAAGAGGCGGAAATAGTTTCGGCTGTTGTTGCCTTGCTGGACGAGAATCGCAGTCCCATAAAACAGACGCTCGGAGTTGGGAATGGGGTCAATCTACACATAGCTGCGGTTGGAGTTGCACCGGGGTACGAAGGCAAGGGTATTGCGAGGTGCCTTCTGCAATCTGCGCTTTCGGCTGCGTATAATCTTGGTTTCCAATTTGCGTTTTCGGAATGCACAAGCGTCGCATCGCGGATGCTTCATGAGAAATGCGGCTTTGAACATCTTAATGGCGCTACTGTAAGCGCGTTTGTCCTGAACGGACGACGTCCCTTTGCGGGCTGCGATTGTCATATTCACCTTATGCGAAAGATTCTTAACAATGGGAGGCACCGGTAAAACTTCGTGATTTGGAATAGGGCCGGCCGGTTTGTGAGCCGATGTACCAGAAAAACAATTGCATGAATTTGGTCTGACAAGCAGGTGCAGGCAACGTTTGACAGCGCGCCTGACCTGCGCCGCTGGGCACATGATTTAGCCGAACGCATCATGACTGAAGAACCGAGCGGACTCGGGGGTAGGATGAAAGAAGATCACCGGCAAACAGTCTTCACGCGCAGTCTGAATACACTGGACGGTCACGATCTGCTCATTGCGGGTGGAAAGGGGGCTAGCCTGGGGGCAATGCTGGGTGCCGGGTTGCCCGTACCCGAGGGTTTTGCCGTCCTGACTCAGGCCTATCATGACTTTGTTGCCCATAATGCCTTCGGCGAGTTTGTGCGTGCCCTGGTCGAGGACATGCCCGCCGACGACCCTGGGCACCTGGCCAAGGCTGCCCAAGCGCTGAAGGACAAATTCGTTGCGGGCGACATCCCCATGCCGATAGCCGAGGCTATCGGCATGGCCTACGCCGAACTCGGGGGTGGGCCTGTGGTGGTACGGTCTTCTGCCACTGTCGAAGATCTGCCGGGGGCAAGTTTCGCGGGCCAGCATGACAGCTTCCTGAATATCGAAGGTCCGGAAAAGGTTTGCGATGCCGTGCGGCGCTGCTGGGCCTCGCTCTGGAATCCCCGGGCGGTGTCCTATCGTAAGCGGTTCGGGTTGGACACGACCGATATCGGCCTCGCGGTCGTAGTCCAGCGGATGATCGACGCGGACCGCGCGGGTCTGCTGTTCACGGCCAACCCCCTTGACCATCGGCGCGACCGGATGCTCCTTTCGGCCTCTTTCGGACTGGGAGAGGCGGTGGTGGGCGGCGATGTCACTCCTGACACATGGGTGCTGGATGCACGTGGCAAGGTCATTGAGTACCAAACGGGCGACAAGCGAGTACGCACTCTGCGTGAGGGCGAGGACATCGTCAACCGCCCCATGCCAGAAGAGAAACGCCGTGCCGTAAGCCTTCGGGCGGATGAGGTGGTGGCGCTGGCCGAACTGGGTGCCCGCGCACAGCAACACTTCGAGAGCCCACAGGATCTGGAATGGGCCATCGAGGGTGGGTGCATCTATCTGGTGCAGTCGCGCCCGATCACCTCCCTCTTTCCCCTGCCCGAACCGTTGCCCAGGCCCGAGGATGGCCTGCGCCTCTACTTGTGTTTCAATGTCCATGCTCAGCAGATGCTGGAGCCCTTCACCCCGGCGGGCATCGACTACTGGCGTGCGCTGATAGGCGGATTTGCCCATGCCGCGACCGGCCGGCCTGAGCGCGACCTACCCTGGCTGAAAATTGCAGCGGGGCGCCTTTTCGCCGATGTCACCGAACTTCTGCGCAAGCCCAAACGCTGGCCCCAACTGGCCGAAGCGGCCTCGGACAAGGATCCCGTCACCGGGCAGGCGCTGCTGGCCTTTCGCGAACGTGAGGGCGCGCGCATCATGGGCCGCAAGGGCGGGATCGGGTTCTGGTGGCGGCTCGGTCCTTTGTTCGCGCGGCTGGCCTGGCGTGGGTTGATGGCCTCGCTCAACCCCGAGCGGGCGCGATTGCGTGTGCTGGAAGAAACCGATGCTGCGATAAACCAAATCGAGGCCGAGGCCGGGCATCTCACCAGCATGCGGGCGAGAGTCGATTTCATCCGCGATGTACTGGGACGGCGGGGCGCGATCATCTGGATCATCCCGGTAGCCGTGATGAACCCCGGTCTGATGGCCGAAGGCGCGCTGCGCAAGAAGATTGCGGCTTGGCTGGGGGATGAAGGCGCCTTGTTCATTCCCGTCCAGCGCGCGTTACCGCACAATATCACCACTGAGATGGGGCTGACGTTGTGGCAACTGGCGCAACGGCTGAAGGCCGAGGGTGAGGCCCCCACGCCTGATCACCCCGGCGTGGCCGATTTTCTGCGCCGCTTCGGCCACCGCGCCGTGTGGGAGATCGACCCTGGCGTGGCTCGCTGGTCCGAAGACCCGGCCTATGTGCTGAACTTGCTGCGCGGTTATTGGGACGCGCCCGAAGAAGCCGATCAACAGGTGCAGTTTCACCGCCAGCGCGAGGAAGCCGAAAAGGCCGCGGCCGACCTCATCACCCGTGTGCGAACCTTGAAAGGCGGGCTGCGCGCGCGCGTCTTCGCTTGGCAGATGCGCTGCTATCGCCAATTGGCGGGCCTGCGCGAACAGCCCAAATTCGAGGGGGCCCGCATGATTGCCGTCGCGCGGCGAACCTTGCTGGATGCGGGCACCGAGCTGGTGGCGAAGGGCGGGCTGGACAGGGCCGAGGATGTGATGTTTCTGCGCTTTGACGATCTTTTGGCCCACGAGGACGGCTGCGCGGGGGATCTACGGGTCAAGGCCACTGTGGCGCGGGCCGAATATGAGCAGGAACGGACCCGCCGTGCAGTTCCCCGCTGGATGACCTCTGATGGCGAAGCGATCTTTGGGGGCCAGGCGAAAGAAACCGGGGACATAATGAAGGGACTGCTGGTCTCGGCTGGCACGTATGAGGGCCGCGTAAGGGTGATCATGCATCCCTTGGGTCCGGAGCTTGCCCCGGGAGAGGTTCTTGTCTGTCGGGGCACCGATCCGGCCTGGACGCCGCTTTTCCTGCAGGCCGGGGCGCTGGTGATGGAAACCGGCGGCGCGGTTTCGCATGGCTCGATCGTGGCTCGTGAATACGGGCTACCCGCAGTGGCTGCAGTGCCGGGTGCGACCGAGCGACTTAAGGATGGCGCAAGGGTGCGGGTAAACGGTGAAACCGGCGAGGTGACGATACTCGATCGAAACAGTGCGCCCCAAAATTGTTTGCCGCGGACGCGGACAAGCCGCGCCGCTGAAGCGTGATGTGTGTGCCGGATATGGCATGAAGCGAGGGAGGTGGAAATCCTCCTGCCAGGCTGTTGCAGAGCCGATGGCCGGGGAAAAGGGCAAGAGCCTGCCCCGGCCCTGATCCGGGGCGTTATCGCGAGGCGGTGTCTGGAGGAAGCCCAATCCAAGGGCGCGGGTCAGAGCCTGTTCTGAGCACAGTCGAAGGAAACAGGAATCGGATACTGTCCCGGTAAACTAATAAGGCGCTCTTGCCACGGCATGAACCCGATAGCCGCCGGTGGTTAGATGATGCCGCTGTGGCTGAAGCCACGACGTTCGGCTAGATGCGGAGAATGAAATGACACGTACCGTGCAAAGTTGGTTATGGGCATGTCTCGGTTGCGTTGTCGTATTGCTGCTCGGCTGGGCGGATTGGGTCACAGGAACCGAGT
>JBDIVP010000016.1:0-26547 GCA_039794325.1 Candidatus Inrsubterrania sp. | reverse complement strand
TGCAACCACCGAACGGGCCATGGCATCGAGAAACGCCAATTTTCTGGCGGCCATATCCCGTTCATCCTTGACGGCAATCTCTTTGAGCCGCTTTCGAATCACATGACGGATGCCGAACCGAATGACGGCATCGGGAATGACACCCCGATCCAGGAGAGAACGGGCCACATTCATCGGCAGGGACACCGGCAGGCCACAAACCGGCCTTGGGTTCGTTCCCATTCCCATTTGACGGACGCTGTAGTTCATTTCAGTATTCACGATTACACCATCCTGTTGTGTATTTGTTTGTCTAAGCTTCATCCTACGACCCCTAGCCCTACCGGCCCTAGAAAAACTTCTACAAACATTAGACAGCCCTGTACAAACAACGACTTAAAATTTGCCTAACGAACAATGAGGAAAGGAAAAACAGGGAAAAGTTTGATTCATGGGGACAGGACTTCCATTTCCTGCCCCCCATGATCATGGTGGGAAGACTTTAAGAGGAGGAACGGACTCTGACTGCCTGCCGGTCACGCAAGTTTTTCAGATCACTCATGATCGTCCAGAGGGCCATTCCTGCCAACAAACCCACAACATACCAGGAAAACATTTCAACCTCCTGTCGTAAGATACTGATAACCCATCATTCACCTTTCCTTTCTATTCAACCATTCCGGCGTATGCCGGTCAAAGAATTCCGGGGAATCCTTAGACAGGCGTTCAGGAACCGGAATCGGGGTTCACAGTTCGGAAATCACAATTGATACAATGAATGGAATGCGCGAAAAACCGGATACAAGATAAAGCCGTGACTCCACGAGATCATGCCTCCTGGACAGGCAACCATCACCGAAAAATTCTTGAGCAAACTTATTTCAGTCCGGCAACATGAATCTGCATAACTTCCAATATACGAACGATTGAAGGGAACACCATATGAAGCAAATCGGACGGGTGCATCGGGCAGCCTGCGCGGCGGGTCTTGCGTTGGTTTTTCTAGGTGAGGCTGGATGCAGCCTTCCCGATCCACCTGAAAAGGGCGGGGCCGTCCCGCCTGAATATGCCGATACCCACATGCCGGAAGGCTGGTGGTCGGAACAGGCCATCATAGAAGAGGGGCGCCGGCTCTACCTCGGCAACCAAAAAGCGGATGTCAACTGCGCCCAATGCCACGGCAAAACCGGGAAACCCGTGCGCGGCGGAGCCCGGGACTTTCGAAACACCGCCGCCATGAAAGAGCATTCGGATTCCTATTTGCTGTGGCGGATTTCGGAAGGCGTGCCTCTCAGCCAAATGAGAGGCTATAAACACAGGCTGTCACGAGAGGACATGTGGAAGATCATTGCCTTTATCGGGACCTTGGGGATGAAGGGCATGCATTATGACCCTGAGACCAAAGAGTGGGTGCCTTCAAGCTAAGGGTGGGAGACGAGGCACCCCCTGAAGCTTTACCACCTCAAATCACTCGCGACAGAATTTCCGAAGTGCTTCCCTCCCTTCGCCAATTAGCGGATTCCCATGGGCGAACAGCACATGGTCGAACGCCTCCTGTTCGCAAAGCCTGAGCAATGCGGTTTTTATCCCCTGTTTGATGGCAGGGGGATCCTCTCCGATCAACGAGTCAGGTACGAACCCGAGTTCTCCGCCTTCGTTGATGACGGCATCGCCGATGGCGAGAACCCCTCCGGCAACCGGTAGCAGCAGGGCTGTTTCTTCGGGACACAGCACAGCTACTTCACAAGCGCGAATCCCCCCCGGCAAAATGTCGCCGAACCGGAAACCCGTCACTTCGAGGGCGCCATCGGCATACTCATGCAGTCCGGCTTCGTGGCACCAGACGGCCGCCCCGAAGGCCTTCTTGAATCGTGCGCTCTGCCGATCGTGCAGGCGATTGGTTAAATAAATATGCGCGGGAGTTGGACGATTCCGGAACCAGTCGAGGCCCTCATGGGGAATCAGAGGATCGATCAGGCAGGCGGGGTTCAAGGCCGGGATGTAGTAACTATCGACCTCGATCTGAATATCGGGATGAACGACCCGCCAATGAAAGATGCCGGGTACCAGTTCGTGCATACCTGCCCATTATAGAGTAAGCGGGGATTCACATACAGGGTCCTTTCCCCATCCCGCATTTCTTTCATATCCACTTTTAATGTGCCTCATGATAGAATTTCGTCCTAAGGAAACGATGGGACGACATCAACGGTGGGCCGTCATTCACCAAAGCAGGCGGCACATGGCACGCACGTTCCTCATTTTTATCGTTCCCTTCATGTTGTTGCACACCGAATTTCCGGCGGTGGCTCAAACACCAACGTTTGAAGTGTTCGTCGATCGAACGATTATCCATGTCGATGAAACCTTTCACGTCACGATCACATTGACCGGACCGCATTCCGGAATTATCCTGGATCTGAGCCCCTTCACCAAGGACTTTGACGTACTTGGGACCTCGCAACACACACACTCGGCGACTATCGATGGACACACGGAGGTTTCCATGGAGTGGACGATCACGTTGGCTCCCAAACGTCTCGGAGAATTGGTTATTCCTTCCATTGAAGTCGGAGACCACCGTTCCCCGCCGATATCGGTGACGGTGTTGTCTTTGGAACAAGCGGGGTTGGTGGGAAATACCCGGATCGACCGCAGGCACCCGGAACAACCTAAGATCGCCGACCGAGGTGAACAAAAACTGCGGTCAGGTGGCTAGGAGGAAGAGGAATCCTTCGATCCCAATCCGGGCAAGACCCACTTCGGGATTTTTCACGAATAGCGGGGATAACTTGTCTTTCGTGGCCGAGCCTTCAGCGCCACCCCCAGGATCAGGCCGAGGAGCACCAGTCCGCCTCCATACAGCAACCATTGAAGTTGCACGTTATCTTCCAGGCGCATGATGGTGGATGACAGTTCCCGCACTTCCTCAGCCAATTTTTCATTTTGCCGGGTCAGCTCAACGTTGCGGGCATGCTCCTTAATCGGTTCAGCGGATATGAGTTTCAAATCCGCAAGTTCCTTGGCCAGAGCCTCTACCTGCGCCGTCAACTTCTGATTGGCCGCCTCGGTTTCTTTATACTCAGCCTGGATTTTCGCTCGCGTTTCCCGTTCTTTGTCGAGTTCAGCCTTGAGACTTTGAAGGCGTTTTTCAGCCGAGGCAAGCTGGACACGGGCAATGGGCTCTGCGGTGAGATAGTGGGAGGTGACCCACCCTTCCAGTCCACCTTCGGTCCGAACCTGAGTGTAACCGGCCTCTTCATTGATGGCGACTACGGTCAGTTTGGTCCCGCTTGGAAGACCTCGGTGTAGGATGCGATGGGCGGTGGAAGGCCCGCTTCGTAGCGGCACATTGACGACGTCGGAAATGTAATTCACATCTCCGACTGCAGCCAACGGCTCCGCGGATCCCCCCATCCAGGCGAATGAGAGCAAGACCAGAAAGATAAAAACCTTCAAAAGGTGGAACCTCCTTGTTAGGTTGTGCATCGCAGGAAAGGCGTGCTTCGCGCGAAAGGTGGAGCACAACTTCATCACCGGGACGATCAAGGCTCTGGGGGCATCGCGATTAGTATCAAAGGAACAGCAATGTGTCAACGACGCCCCCACCATCGGCTCGGCCAAAATGGACGTGAGGCTCCTCACTTTTGTTGATTCACGCCGTATTTACTTTGTACTGTGGAGAACATTTACCAGGGTTTGCGTGTGAGGGAAGATTACGTCAGGGGGGCGTACTGCACATTCCACCGTTGAAGGAGAAGGCGATCAAGGGCTATGGTCATATCATGAGGAGACAAGCGGATACGTTGTCCATGCCCAGGCAATAGCCACTCAAATGTATGCCGCTGTAGTTTTCTGACCGACCGTTCCAATTGTACGTTATCCCACACCAGGCGTTCAGGCGTCCCGAGTTGCCGCCGTTCAGGTTCCCACCACAGATGATCCCCCGAAAACAGAAACCGATTATGGTACAGCAGGGCCATGCTTCCGGGGGTGTGCCCGGGAACGGGAATACAAAGAAAATCCGATTCGACTTGCACGGCTCCTTCCCCCTCGATTACCAGTTCCGCATCAGGCATGGCGGAGAGATCGGCACGGTGGATTATCCGGACGGCATCGAAGACTTCGGCATAGCGGGCAGACTCCGCCACATCGTCTTCGTGGGTCAAAAAGATATACCGGATTCCCCCTTTGTTTCCGAAAATTTGTACCAGGTCATTGAGAAATCTGGGTGAATCGACCAACCAATTCCCCTCCGGATGCTGAATGAAGTAGCTGTTGGCGCCGAACGATTTCGCGGAATTGAATCCCGTAAAAAAAACTCCATCCGCTATCTCGATCGGAAAGGAGGCACGCGCCTCCGCCATGAACGGCGGATCCTGGCGAGCCGTTCCGATGGATCCTACCGGACAGGACAGCAAAGCTTGATAGGCGGCCAAAGTTTCTTGATCGGTTGCCGGCTGCTGAAAAACGGTCGAGTACTCACCTTTTTCGACAAATGTGGCCGGCGCCAATTGCCGGCAGGTATCGCAATCGATGCACGTGGAATCGACGAAAAAATCACCCTCCACATTTGTCGCTAATCGTTTGTTAAGGTCGGCCATATTCGTCTTCCTCTTCTGCCATTATAGATGGTAGAGACTTTCGGGTGAAACGCAGGCTATTCCTCCCATGAAACGATATGGGCCACGGGGGCAAGCCGGCTCCCAAAAAGTTTCGTCCACCTCTTTTTTACCGGTTGCCGGACTAGCGGACGGCTACAATGTTGAGAGGCTCATCCTTACGAATGACGTTTATCATCACGTCCGATTCTGTCCGGGTAAATTCCAGATCCGCCGACGCTTGCCCTATGGCAAGATTTCGAAGTTGAACGGCCGGTAAAAACCTGGGAAGCGAGGGATTGGTCAAACGCATTTCATTGGCAGCCCCATGAAACGACAGGCCCAAACAGGCCTGGATCAGCAAAAACACGGCCCCTGCCGCCCACGCCTGTGGAGCACAGGCAACAGGATATAAGATCGGCCCTTCTTCCGGTCTTCGCGTGAACCCACAAATGAGTTCGGGAAGCCGATGAAGGTCAACATGGGTACTCACATCGAACAGCCCGCGAAAAACCCGTTCAACACCCTGTGTCAATCCGTAACGGCTCATTCCCAGGGCCAAAAGGGCGTTATCATGAGGCCAGACCGATCCATTATGATAGGCCATGGGATTATAACGGATTTCGGTCGTCGGAATCGTCCGCAGTCCCCAGCCCGAAAAAAAATCTTCCTCCATAAAGGCTCGCCCCATGCGTTCCGCCCTATCCGGCCATGCAATGCCGGTAAACAACGTCTGGCCGGCATTGGTCGATCGTACCGCACACGGCTGCTTTTTCCCATCAAGAGCCAAGACATACGTTCCCAGATCCTCCGACCAAAAATATCTGTTAAACCGGTCCCGGAGCTGTTTTGCCTGATGTTCCAAGGCCACCGCCTGCTCCGCATAGCCGAGGACTCCGGCCACATTGGCCGCAGCGATCCTGGCCGCATACACATAGCCTTGCACTTCGCACAGGGCTATCGGCCCTTCGGCAAGAGTTCCATCCGCATGAAACACCGAGTCATGAGAATCCTTCCACCCCTGCTGAGCGAGGCCTGTGGGTGTTTGGCGTGCATATTCGACGAAACCGTCTTGATCCCTATCCCCATACTCATCAATCCACCGCAGGGCACGCTCCAGGTGCGGCCACAATGAGGCGAGAAAGTCTTGATCCCCGGTTCGTTCATAATATGCCCCCGCCAACATCACAAATAACGGGGTGGAGTCCACGCTTCCATAATACTGTGCAAACGGTATTTCCTTGAGAGCCGCCATTTCACCCTTCCGGGTTTCATGCAAAATTTTTCCCGGTTCGGCATCCTGATCAGGGTTGCTCTCCGAAGCCTGCGTCGCCGCTAAAAATGCCAAGACGCCTCGGGCCAGGTCGGGATTTATCCATAAACATTCCATCGCCGTAATCATGCCATCCCGACCAAAGGCCGTACTAAACCACGGGACGCCGGCAAAAGGATACGGACCTTGGGGGAGGTCGGTCGTCATCATGCACAGATCATCCAAAGAACGTCCTACCCAACTATTGAAGGACTCATTTTCCGTCCTTACCACGGCATATCTCCCTTTTGCCGCTTTCAACGCCAGCGCGGCATGAGTTCGGGCCACTGAAAACTTCATAGGATCCGCTCTCCCCTCATCCATCGAACAGGCCACCTGCAATTCGCAGGTTTTTTCCTGCTTCGGTCCCAGTGTTACTTCAAAGTTCATCAAACTCGTCGAGACGGTGACCGGCGGCAGATCAACTGTCAAATGCGTCTGCCGAATCACACGGTCCAGTCCACGATATTCCAACAACACAGTCCGATCTTTCAGGATTTTTGCCGTGCGCAGTCCGCGCTCGGACCGCTTTTCCCCTCGCACCTCAAAAATATCCGCGAAATCCGCATCGAAACGGAGGGAAAACCCGACGGTCAGGGGATTTAGGGAATAATTGGTGAAACGAATCCGCTCAAAATAGCTGGTGTCATACAGAAGTTTGGCCCGGGAAATATGAAGGGTGCCTCGGGATAGAAGCGATAAATCTTTTCGATACAGGTCAGGGTTCGTCAGGTCTACGGCCAGTAAAGCATTGTCTTGTTTCATCGCGGCGCTGAGCAAAAAGGGATGGCTTTCCTCCAGCGCGAATTCCAAACTCGAAAGGAACCGGGTGCCTTCGTGGTACAACCCCTGTTCACCCATCCCAATGTGTTGAATATCTCCATAGGGATTAAAGACCCCGAAGGTATCACCATGCTTCAAGACATAGGTTCGGGCATCGGCCAGCGCCGATGTCGCCAAAATATAGTGTTCTCCTTTTATGTGGATGACTCTATTGCCCATTTTTTGTTTCCTCTTGAAGGAGTCCAAACCTCTACGGCGGATTATTGTATGCCTCTTCCAATCACCTTTTCAAAACACCGGCACGATCGATTTCTTGTCGAAAATTCACACAGCTTCACATCTTTCATCCCTTTCGCACTCCATCAACACCACAATCTGAATGCTTCCATTTCCCACCACACCGGACCTTTTCCCTTGTGGGTAAAGGTGTTTTACCTGAACTCCGGTTCTTTCCCAAGAGCTGGTTGTGTTTGATCGGTCATCCCCTCAATCTGCCACTTCTCTAATGGGTTTTCCCTTCATTAACCATGTAAAAATTACATGGTCTAGGGATAGGCATACAAATAATCAAACTGCGACTCTTCATGAATTTGCAAAATTTTCAATGGTTTATAGGTTACAAATTTCTGGCCGACATTTTGCTTTTATAACGATTAATAAAGGCATTCAGAAGGGAACATGACGATGTATGAGACAGAGGCGACATGAACCGCGGTTTTTTATCAAATGTGGAAGACCGCCGGACCAGACATAATGGTCTTGGAACTCCCCACCGAGGGGCCTCGTAACACAAGCCAGGATCTCATCGAACCACTCAATTGCCGGGGATTAACTTCGGAATGTATCCGGAGCAGCTTACCTTGGCGGAAAGGAGCATGCGAATGACACACTTCACAATTGCCTGGAAGGTTTCCGGTTCGGCTCTTCTTGCTTCTCTGCTCTCTGCCGGTATGGCCTCAGGGGGATGGCCTGTACCGTCTTCGGATCACATGGCCCGGCATGACAAATCCTCACAACACTTTCAGGCCATTTCCGTCGTCAATCAGGATCAGTTCGAGGGCAATTGGAAACAGCTGAAAGGCGCCCTGAAGGAACAATGGGGCGAGTTTACGGATGATGATTTATTGGCCATCGAAGGGAAATATGACAAATTCGAAGGCAAACTCCAGGAGCGATACGGGGACCGTAAAGAGGACGTCAAAGCCTGGCTTGACCAATGGCTTCAGGAACACCGTTTTGATGCGCAATCCAAATCAGGACAAAATCAATAAGCCCCAACGGCCCAAAGTGTTCACTCTTTTACCAGGAGCATGCTATGGCGAGATATTTCAAACAATCGCACCGCCATCTCCCCAGATTTCGAATCCCGGCTTCACCGCGTTCCTGTTTCCCGAGGAAGGCCGCCTTACGGCCTTCCTTAAGGCCCATCGAACCCAGTGGGCGTTGCTCGACCTTGCGTTCCCTTATTTTCTCAGTCTTTATCATAGGTTTTCTAGCCGGGTGCATTACCGATGCAACCGTGGATCTGACAAAGGCCCCCTTCGATGCCTCCACGGCCTTGACAGACGGCACCACAGAAGCCGTCACCAAACTCACCGACGGCACCAGCCAAGCCACGACGGATCTGACCGAACCTACCAGGGAATTTCTTTCAAGCACCACCCCCGGGGCTTGGTTTCACACGGATGGGACCCTTCGCCGGGACCATGAAACCGTCGCTTTTGTGGTCCTTAATTTTGACCATCTGCAGGAAGATTTCGCCCAGGGAGAGGGCGAGTACCTTGCATCTTTGGCGAAGTTAACCGGAATCACTCCCACAGACTCTGAATTATTCATGAAATTCGCACAACGCCACTATGCGTATATATTTGAAAATGGGCATTCCCGCCCCGAATCCCTTCGTCGGTTGCTCCGGACATTACAGCGCTCATCCATTCCTTCCTAAGGGAAGGGTGGGCGCCACACCATGGCCAGGAATACCGGGCACCGGAATGACTGAAATGCCGGTCCGGTTCTTCAAGTGAATACCTGACGGACCTGACGGTATAATATTTCTAGACTTTCCGCCCCTGGATGAATTGTGAACCCATCCCCCTAAGATCTTTGACCCGGAAAGGTAAGTCATGAAACCTAAAGTTTTCATCGTCGACGACGAGGAACCCTCTCGGGAAGGGCTGACCACACTCCTGACCAAATGGGGATATGAGGTTGAACAGGCGGGCGACGGGCAGGAAGCGCTCAATAAAATCACACAATTTCACCCCGATGTGGTCATCACCGACATGGTCATGCCCGGGTTTAACGGGCTTGAGCTCATTCAACTTCTCCAAAAAGAATTGATCTTCAGTCCCGTCATCGTCCTGACGGGGCACGGAAGCATCGAGACGGCGGTTTCCGCCATCAAACAGGGGGCTTACGATTATCTATCCAAGCCCCTGGACATGGCCAGGCTTCGCATTATGGTGGAAAAGGCCTTGGAAAAAGGCCAAACGCAGCGTGAGATGATTCTATTGCGGAAACGCTTAAAAGGCTTGTGGGGGCTGGGGAAACTGGTCGGCAAGAGCAAAGCTATGCAGGAACTATACAGCCTCATCGAGTTGGCGGCTCCGACCCCGGCACGGGTTTTAATTCTTGGGGAGAGCGGGACAGGCAAAGAACTGGTCGCCCAAAGCCTCCACGACTTGTCTGAAAGGAATAAAGGCCCCTTTATTCCCATCAATTGCTCAGCAATCCCGGAAACCCTCCTGGAGAGTGAAATTTTCGGTCATGAAAAAGGCGCCTTTACAGGAGCGTTGGAGCGAAAGCCCGGATGTTTCGAATTGGCTCACGGAGGGACCCTTTTTCTGGACGAGGTTGCCGAAATGAGTCCGGCCATTCAAGCTAAATTTCTCAGGATCCTTCAGGATGCCTCGGTCAAACGGATAGGAGGCACCGCCCCAATACAGGTTGATGTCCGGGTCCTGGCGGCCACTAATAAGGATCCGGGAAAGGCCATCCAAGAAGGCACGTTACGCGAAGACCTCTATTATCGATTGAACGTCTGCACCATACACCTTCCTCCCCTCAGAGAACGCCAAGACGACATTCCCCTGCTGGTGAAGGCCTTTATTGAAGAATTTAATGCCCATTATCAAAGAACGGTGAAATCCATCGATGACCAGGCCTTACGGCTTTTAACCCAGCATCCCTGGCCGGGAAATATTCGCGAGTTACGCAATGCCATTGAGCGGGCGGTCATGACCTGTACCTCCGACGTCATCACAGAGGCTCATCTCCCGCTTTTGGTGAACAGGGCTGATGACCTGAAATCTGATGACCCTTCCGGAACGATTCATGTCCCTCTCGGCTCGACTATCGAAGAAGCCGAACGCCAACTCATTCTGCGCACCCTCAAGCATAGCCACAACAACAAGACGCGCGCGGCGGAGATTCTTGGGGTCAGCTTGAAAACACTCCATAATAAACTTCATCGGTACGGACTCCATGGTACGGTTGAATATTAAAAGAAAGGAAGCGCTGGGGGTTTCGGCTCTGACCCTGGTTGTGGTGGCCGGTAGCACCTTTCTGAATCTCTCACAATTGAGCAGCGTCATTATCCAGGAAACCCGTGAACAGGTTTCCCTCATCAACCGGCAGATTTTTGAACAAAGTAAACGGGTGGTACTGAGAGCCCAACCGTCCAACGCCCACCCCATGGAGTTACTGGCCACCGACCAGGATCTCAAAAATTTCCTTGAAGCCAGCGTCGGGTATTCACCTCATCTTATCTACGCTCTGATTGTGGACACCCATGGAAGGACCATCCTGCATTCCGAAATGGATAAGATCAACCGAAACCATCCGGAACGGCCAAATCTGGAAGATTTGCTGGCCCTGGGCCCCCTCGAACGGTTTAACGTCCTCTATCAAAAGGGATCCATTTTTGACGGCACGTTACCCATGACTTGGGAAAATCTCCCGATCGGAAAGGTTGTGGTCGGCATTCATACCAGTCTCCTTCGGGATCGCATGACCTCGGCGCTGAAAAACAGCGTCCTGTTTGGACTGATTGCCTTGCCGTTTGCCTGGCTGTTAACCATGGGACTGGCTACCCTGACGTTACGGCCGATCCACGCCCTGGCTTCTCAAATGGAGCAACTGCGCCAGGGGCACTTTGATGTGTTGACTGATTTGAGCCGGACCGATGAGTTTCGGGAACTGGCCGCTCAACTGCAACTTCTCGGACAACAACTCAAATCGGAGCGGCTTCAAACGCTCAGCGAAGAGCCGCACATGGACCGAGTCATCGACCATTTGGAAGACGGCGTGATAGTCATTGATGTCCACGGGAAAATTCTGTTTCTCAACCAGGCCATGACCATGATGGCGGATGTTCCGGCTGATCCCTCTCCAGGTACCCGCTTGGAGGCACTGGGAGACTCATTTGCTCCTCTCATCCGATTGGCGAGGCAGAGCTTACTCGAAAAAAAGGACTTAAAGGCCATCCCCTGTTCCCTGCCCAGGAATGGAGAATCCAAATCCTTTGTGGTTTCCGTGATTTGCCTGAAATCCCCTTCAGATATGCACGGCGTCATGGTGTTATGCCGGGACCTGGAGGCCATGAAAACCCTTCAATCCTTGATTCGTTATGCGGCTCAACTGACGACACTGGGGCAATTAACTTCCGGACTCGCCCATGAAGTCAAAAATCCGTTAAACTCCATGGTCATTCACCTCGAAATTTTAAAGGAAGAAATCACCCATTTAGAGGGAGAACCCCAAAAAAGTCTTCAGGTTTTGGAGGAGGAAGTTCGCCGGCTCGACCGGGTGGTCCTCGGGTTTTTGAAATTCATGCGGCCGCAGGAATTGGAACTTTCCCCGGTCGATCTCAACCGGCTGATCAAACGGGAAGTAAGCCTCCTGGAAGCCGAATGGGCAACCAAAGGGATTTCCTTTATACTTGAGTGTGAAGACCACCTCCCTTTGATTACTGCGGATCCCGATCTTTTGAGCCAGGCTTTGCTCAATATTATTCTCAATGGGTGTCAAGCGATGAAGGAAGGCGGCGAGGTTCGCATTGCGACGTCCACTCACCACGGCAATGAAATCCGGATTTCCATTAGTGATCAAGGCCCCGGAATTCCCGCCAATGAGCTTGGGAAAATTTTCCAATTGTATTACACGACCAAACCTAAAGGCAGCGGATTAGGCCTTTCCATAGCCTATCGCTTTATTCAATTGCATGAAGGGATTATTGATGTGGAATCAGAAGTGGGAAAAGGAACTACGTTTATCATCCGATTGCCGAAGAAATCCGGCTGATCTCTGCTATCGGCCTTTTCCAAGAAGGAGAAATATGTGATCCGAACCCAATGGTTGACCGTGGGATTAACTTTGATGCTCTGGGGAAGCCCTCTCAGTATTCCCCTACCGATACCCGCCATGCCGACCTCTCCGCCAACTTTTTTGAAACAGTTAACTCAACCTTCAAACGTTCTTGTTCCCTCCGCCTCTTCCATTGCAGTTTCCTCACCTGACGCCGGCGAAGGGCTGGAATCTAATTCTACCGGGCAAGAGGTCCCGTCCGTACTAGCGGAACAACTTCTCATCAACCCCAACCAATCAAAGCCCCCTGTACTGGTTCCGGAAACCCCGGAAAAGGAAAATGGCCAGGTAGTCGGGACCTATAAGGTAAAAAAAGAAGAAACCCAGGCCTTGCTGGAAACGATTAAAGAGCATGAATTAACCAAGGAACAACTTGACACATACATTTCCATTCGCAGTTTTCTGGAAAAAGCCCAGGAAGCCTTTTCCCAGGATGATATGTCCATGGCCGTCAATTTGGTCGAGAAAGCGCATACCCTGGCCAAGGAAATCGTCAAAAATTCAGGGAAACCGTAACCTCAATCAATTAGGATTGCATCACTCATTAAATTCTACAAAGGCCCAGGCCCCTAACTTCCCTACCGGATATGTGTCCCGGTGACACCCATGCAGAAAAAGAAGAATGTCTTAATCGTCGAAGACGATCGAAATAGCCGTGAAGGCCTCAAGGCCATCCTCGCCAGATACGGTTACCAGGCTGACACATCCAATGACGGATTACAGGCCATCAAGAAAATAAAAGAAACCTCTTTTGAGGTTGCCCTTATCGATATCAATCTTCCCCCGGTGCTGGATGTGGAAATCAATGGATGGGATTTAATCCGGATATTTCGATCATTCCATCCGGCCATCAACATTATCGTGGTCAGCGGAGAAAAAGGTGTTCAATCCTGGGCGGAACGGTTTAATCTGGTCGGCTGTCTTGAAAAGCCCATCCGGCCCGCTCAACTAAAATTGCTGATGGAAACACTCGACCGGTAACCTTCCACCGTTTCAAACCAAAATTTCCGTCAAATTCCGCGCTACCGTAACTCCAGAGCCTATCCGATTCTTTTTTCCTTTCCCTCGATTCAAGCCGGCCGTCATTGTAAAATTTTTACGACCCTTGTAAATCTTACCCGTTCTCTCCCGTTTCGGATTCCTGTCTCCAGTACCCACCGTATCTCCTCAATCTGACAAAACCGCCAGATTTTCAATGGGTTGGATTTTTCCCGGAACCTTCTCACTTTGGCCTGAAGTTTGCGCTTGGAAACATTTATCTCCCCGAACGAAACATTTCAGATGGAAAGGAATATTTTCAGCAGTCACCAACTCAAGGAGGTTCTCATGAAAACCTTATCCTGCTTGATGATGGCGGTTGCAATTTACTTCTCCCAAGGATCCTGGGGCCATGCTTTTGAACTTTTCGACCTTTTCCAGCGCGACCAGGAGGAGGATATACCGTTAAATTATGTTACCGGCACGGTGAAAGCCATCCATGGCAATTATTGCGTGATTCAAGATCTTACCGGCATGGAATGGAATATCCGACTGGATAACCTAACCGACACCACGGGCCCTATTGTGCAGGGAGCCACGATCAGTGCCACAGTGGATCCCAATGGGCAGGCCATGGAAGTCAGAGTACTACGGAATTCGTAATGCCAATTCAGAAAGAGGGGAAGAGGGAAGGGAATACATCCCTGGTCCAGATCACACAAAAGGTGGATGATGTCCAACCGGAGGTGATGCCATGTCGATTCAAAACAGGAATAGCCATATTTACGGGTCCCATCACATGTTTTTAATGGTCTTATTTGTTCTCTTTCCGGGTCATATCCCGCATGCCCTTGCCGCCCTTGATGACACCAAGCCCGCCCTCCATATCATGCAACCACTTGAAGAAAGAGGGCTTCGGGTTATTGAAGGTGAAGTCATGGAAATTCAAGGAACATTTGAAGGGGAGCAATTTTCACACATGAAAGACTCACGGTACCGGGTCAGAACACCATCAGGATACGAATGGGATCTCCCCTTGGAAGAAGACACTCTGGTCATAGGAAAGATTTTCCTGGGAGACCATATCAGAGCAAAAGTCGGAATGGATGGATTGCCTCACATTGTTCAAAAAGTCAGCATGGACACCCAACAATCCAAACATCCGGCCGAACGGCGTCGAATCAAAGGAACTGTTGAACGGCAGGATGGAAATTTTCTTTTTGTCAAAAACGGGGAACGCACGGAAATTCTTCACCTTGATGAACAAAGCACGGTCGAAGGAGACATTCGGGAGGGGAATACCGTAGAGGCTCAATTAGGAGACGCCGGCTACGTCATCCGGGTCAAACCGTACCGTAGGGATTCAGCGGCAACTCCTGAATAACACTGTCCGTTAACCGGAATGGTATGGCCGGCAGCAGGGCCGGTGAATTATGACGAATAGGGGCAGGGCTATCCTGAGGAGCCACACCTAGGGGCTACCCCCCTGTTCCCCTCAATCCCAAAATGCCAACACCAACATTTTTAAGGATTCTTAGAACAACAATAGCGGTTCTATCGGCCCTATACCATACGCCGAACCGATGGCGGACACTATCAAGGGGAAACCTGGGCATGACGTTAAATGTGTATTTGAATGTTCTCCAACCCAGAGATAGCCGGGGAATGGAAGCCCCCTCCCGGCCTGAGTATGCAAACCACAAATGCGTGCTTGTCGTGGACGATAATGACGATATTCGCATGCTGCTGTGTGATTGGCTACAGGCCTTGGGCATAGCAAATCTCCAAGCGAAAAACGGTGAAGAGGCAAAGAAACAGCTCCATCACGTGCATGTCGATCTGGTCGTCACCGATAATGTTATGCCTGTCATGAATGGAATTGATTTAATCCGTTGGATCAGGCAAAACCAAAAGCCTGTGCCCATCATTTTTATGTCCGGACACTTTAATGATGCCGTTAAAGAAGCGGCTAAACAGGCAGACGTCTTTGCGATAGTGGAAAAATCAGGTTCCTTGCATGACCTCAAATTAAAAATACAAGAAGCCCTCAACAGTTAGCCAACGTCGGAAAAGGTCAATTCCGAAAATCCCGTTGTGGACCCCGCCGGTAATGCCGATGATCATGAAGAATCGGCAAGCCAGCCAAACTCTGTCATAAGCAGAAATTTTATAAGTGCCAAGGGGGTCGAAAGACCGTACAGGCAGAAGCACGGAGGTCACATCAAAAAGCCCGAAGGACATCAAGAACGACCATTACCGGGTATTTGGACAACCGACCCCGAACACCCCTTGAAACCGTCCAACACCAGTGGTGGAATCGATTGCCTCAAACCGGTAATGGTCATTATTGACTCATGCCGTCCCCCTTGTGCCCTGCCGTATAGATTGAAAGGAAAAATGTATGGAGCTGGAAGGGTAGACCCTACAAATTGACGATTTTTAGTTCGGGTTCGGCTAATTTCCCGGGCTGGCCCAGCAGATATTCATACGCGGCCAGATACTCCCGGGCCATCCGTTCCACGGTAAACCGTTCCTCAAACACCCGGCGGCACAGCCGCCGGTCAAGGGTAGAAATCCATGGCATGAAATTCACCATTTGCTCCATGGTGTCGCAAATAAATCCCGTGCGCCCATGTTCAATAATTTCTTGGACGGAGCCGCGGCGATAGGCCACAACCGGCGTTCCGCAGGCCAACGCCTCGATAAAGACCAGGCCGAATGGTTCAGGCCAGTCAAAAGGCGCCAAGAGGGCAAAGGCATTTCCGATTAACTCATTCTTTTCCTCATCCGTAATTTCTCCTACAAATTCCACCAAAGGGTCCGACAGCAGGGGTTGAATGACCGTCCGGAAATATTCCTCATCATGGGGATCGACTTTTGCCGCCATCTTTAACGGCATACCGACACGTTTGGCAATTTCAATGGCCTGATCAGGCCGTTTTTCAGGAGTAATACGACCGACATACGCCAGATAAAAATGAGAGACCGGATGAAATGCATACAAATTTTTGGGTAAGCCATGATGGATGGTTTGCAGCCAGTTTGCCCACGACAGGGGTTGGCGCTGTGCTTGAGAAATGGAAATCAGAGGGCAATCCTGAAATTCTGCGAAAATCGCGCGTAATTCACGAAAGTCCAATCGCCCATGAAGAGTGGACAAGACCGGAGTGTCACACCGCCGGGCCAGGGGAAATGCAAGGAAATCCAGATGGGAATGTATGATGTCGAATTGATCGGCGATTCCAAATGCCTTTTCCAGCATTATGGTGAAAGGAGCCTGTGGAAGGGTAATACCATTGCCCTTCCGAAGACCTTCCCAACACATTGGCTTCAGTTGAGCACTTGTTTTGGAATCCCCCGAAGCAAAGAGGGTAACCTCATGCCCCAGCCGGACCAGCTCTTCCGTTAAATATGAGACGATCCGTTCAGTCCCTCCGTAATGTTTGGGAGGTACACTTTCCTCCAAAGGCGCCAATTGAGCAATTTTCATCGATGACTCCTTTCATACAAAGTCAGGGGTTGATTATCGTGGGGGGGCCAGGACGCACTTCAACCTGGAGCAAAGTTGATGCCGACGGACTCCCGAAGCCAACGGAGAAATATTCCATTGGTTTTCGTGAGATTTTCTCATTCGGGAAAACCGTATTCACAAAAACAGGGCGAAGACCTTGAGGAAGGATGTAAATTTTACAAATAGAAAAGGTAAGCCTTACATCATGAGAGAGGCCTGCTTTATCTCAATTTCCTTTCCATGAGGCAGGAACATGAAATTTGTTGTCGGGGCATGCGGGAGGAAATGAAGGACTCAACAAACACCGTATCTATTTCCCTGCGTTTCTACCTACACCATTAACATTTTACTCCGGCCGTTTCCTTCCAAGGCTAAACCTGTAAGGGTTACATGCCTTCATAGTAAAAATTACCCCCTGCACACCTATGGGAGTGACACCCTTGGCCCTTCTTTGAGGCCTCGCCGGGAAAGATTACGGTAGATAAAAGGTTTTTCGGAATTAGGAGGTTCGTGCGAACAGTCGGGCTCGCCTCTTGCTCTATATATGGGAAAGCATCGGAATTACCGTTTTAATTTGTTTTGAATTTTATCATCAACAGAAAGGAATCATAAAATGAGCTCACAACCATTGCATCATAAAGTCCTGAAGTGGTCGGTTTTGCTCATCACTCTCTGGGGGTTCTCTTCCCTTACTTTTTTACACGCGCAGGACATGACAACTCCCTCCACTCAGGAGGAAATTGCTCGTATGCACCTTGAGCCCTTTACCAAAGCCTTCAAGGAAATCACTCACATATATAGCTCCTACGAAAACGGGATTTCTCCCTCGGACGAACCAGGGCAATTAGAAGCGTTGCAACAGGAAATCCATCGAAAGACAATTCAGGCTATCGCATCTCAGGGATTGACGGTGGAAGATTACAACTCGATTTCTACGGCCATCGAAAATAGTCCCACCCTCAAAGAGGAATTCATCACGATCTTTTATCGAATACAATGAAAATTCATACATTCTTCGTCACCGATAGGCCCATTCAATGAGATTCCTTCTTCATTTAAACAGGTTATTCAAGCACATTCATGCTTCTTAGGAATGGCAATGACTGAAATGATGCACCACTACAGAGAGGAGGGTTTCGGCCATGAAAGCGATCTTTCAAATCCTAGGTTATTTCATAGTCTCAATCACCCTAGCGGGGGTCGGAGGGTGTTCAGACCCGGCAACGGATCCAGATAGCCAAACCTCGATGAGCCAACAATCCGACTTTCACGCAAGCGTGTCTGGAAGCGTTCAAGGTAAGATATCGGGAACCGGAATCGTCACGTACCTTCCGCCCAAAGAAGGGGATTTAATAACCGGGATTCGTCCCGGTTACTTTTTAATCGCCAATTTCGATGACTTACATACGGACACGGCAGAGACAAAAGGGTTTTCGATTGCCTTTCGGATTCCTGAAAAAGCCCGACCGGGCCACTACAATCTGATGTCACCTGATCCCCTGAAGACCGGGGAGGAATTCGACGTCCAGGTGTAAACCATGGACAGCGGAAATTATACCTTTTATGAAAACAATACCGAAGGAACCATTACCCTGGATGAATTCTCCGCTGACCCGAACAATCCGGACACCAGCCATATCAAAGGCTCATTTCAATTCGTTTCCGAAAACCGGGATGGTGATCGAATTGTCGCCAAGGGCACGTTTGCCTTTCCATCACGACAGGAGGGAATGATTTGAGGCTGAACGATTGGCGCCAAAAGGGGAAATAAATTTGCAACCTTTCAAAGGAACAGCCGTAACAACAATTGAGATATTAAAACCTGCACGTTATTCAACGGGCAATAACTGATGCCTGGTCTGTTTGGAACACACGGAGGCCCGGACGGAGAGGAGAAGTTATCCAGGGTAAAAATCTACACTGTATCTGACAACCAGCGACTGCTGTTTTCCCTGGTTTGAACTAGCCGAATCCAGAGCCGAGCCGCAGCGCCGTCCTGAGCCAACGGCGAAGAACCTGGCCCGAATCGTAGCGGTCATGCCTTTTCGCAGGTTCGCAACCGCGCAACCGGATGCTTCGCATCACTTGTCTTTCGAGGGCGTTTCTTCATCCGACAAGGTTTTCTTGATAGCCTTTGCCCCTTCGCCGGTGGCTTTTGAAATGCCGTCACCGACCTCATTGCCGATTCGTTGGAGGGTATCCATGATCCCCGGGATGGGTTTCGGCAGGTCCTCCACCCTCAATTCTTTTTTCTCCTTTTTTTCATGCTCATCCGCTTTTCCGCTCTCCGACTGTTCCGCCCATGTCACCGAGGAACCACCGAAAACCGTTAAAACCCCTACAATCACAACGCCCGCAAGAATTTTATGATTACGCATCCTTTTCCCCCTCACGTCAGAAATGCACATCTGCGAAATTTCACGTGTTGACATGTTTGATCCTATGATATGCCATGCACCATAATTGGCAACCTATCAACAACCCTACCTCACACACAAAACCTCTGGATTCCAATTTCCGGGACAGGGGAAAAGGGCTCCCAGGCCCCTTTTTAATAGATTGAAGGTGAATTTAACTCGTAAGTGGGCAACTCACTAGGTCGGATAGCAGTAGGATCCGGTCTCCTTTATTGCCGATTGGGAAACAGGTACCATTGTAATAAGACGCCAACAGCATGCCCTCGTCTCCTTCACCGAAGTGAATTCGTGATTGAGCCTTATGGCCAAAGTCTCACGGCGAGAGCCTCTGCTACGGCTACTGCAGTCATGATCTTGTTGAAGTCTTTGCATCTCTCCCTCCACACAGTGACGTCAGGTGATAAATATGGTTCGAGGACCAATTTTAGGTTCAAATGCGGTTATGTCGATGAGGTCATTAAAATCGGACTCTATCCAATCTTTTCCTCCCAGCCATTTGCCATCACTCTGCATGAGACGGACGATCCACATTGTATTCAAAGAGGTTTCGACCAGATATACCTCGTCCGGCACATCAGAGCATTTTCGCAAAAGCTTTTTTAGAGACTTGCCGATTAGGGCATAATTTGAGAGAGAGATGTCGTTGTCCTCCAGCACCAGGACAGTTCGCGCTCCCTCATCTTTGCACTTTCCCAGCTTCGGGCATTTGCGTTCGAGCGCATTCCGCAGCCGGTCAACACGCAAGGTCTCAACATACTCCGGCGCAAAGGAGGCGGCCAACAAGACTCCGTGGTTCCGCTGAAAAAACGACCAATGGGCCTCGCGCTGCAAAACCACATTATAACAAAAACCGGGTGGGGTATCCCGAAACTGAGTGCGAATGCCATGTGGGTACCGCTCCCGCGTTGGCTCTTGCGAATTCTCCTCATGAAGATGCTGCGCATGCTCGCGCACCCATTCGACCAAATCATTCTGGATCGCCCGAAGCTTGTCCGATGGCACATCGAGTCGGGTATTGTTGGGAAAAAAAAGATGATAGACAGCCGGCCCTGGCAGCCTGCCCGATAGCTCAGCGACCACCGGATCAGTTAATTGCTTGAACAGCCGATTGGCATAGAGTTGATTCGGAAAAGCTTCGATCTGCGTGTGCTCGATGGCGTATTCCTGCACACCGAGCCTGAAGCGCAGCTCAACAGGCGGGCCGTAGCTGTCACGTTCGGGATGTCGCACATTTGTTCTTTCGGCTCCCTCCCGCGCCTCCAGAACCCTAACAACCGCATCACAAGATTTGCCCTGGTTTACGGACATGCCGATTGTCTCAACCTAAGTGGCCGGCATGGGCTATGCGGTGAGCAAGTTTCCACTCGTTTGCCGAGCCGCTTCATCGATTAGGATGCCAACACCGCTGATCGGCCATAAAAAAGATGTCCCCCATCTAGAAGGTTCCGGTCAGGTGGACACCTTTGATGACTTTGAAAAGAAGTATACTTCTCCCCCTCGGCGAACAGTTTTACGGATTTGCAACCTGGCTTGGCATTACACGAATTGTTGGATCGGTCATAGTCATAGGGGAACACCATTCGAGGACAATCGAATTGCTCCCAATGTTGCCTCCAGTTGGCCCGGATGTCAATGGATGCCAGGGCGGTACTCAAGAGACAAGCCTCTAATTAAAATGCCAGTATTTCCGCCTGACTTTTGATGTCTTGGGATGAAATTGAATATGAATGTGGTTGCGGAAAACGCGCTTTGGCCGAGAGCAACATTCGCTGGCTGTACCGATTCCAAAAGACCGTCAACAGCATCTACCCCGCTTGCCCTTGTTTTGGAGTGCGTTTTCAATTTTGCGTTTCAGGACTTCCTCCACCACAGCCGTGGCGATCACTCCACCAACGCTGTCCTTGCCCCCAATGAAAAACCTGACAACAGGATACAATAAAAGGAATGGTCCCAAGGTAAGTATGAGAAACCCACCAAACATTAAATTTTCTGATATAAGATATATTCCGACGCCCATACTTAATAGACTACCCAAATAAAATAGAGACGACTTCAAGCGCGTCACTTTATTGCCGTTTATTGCTTCGACGGTTTCCTGTAGGACTCCATTCATGATTGCCTTCTGTACCCCAATTGCACCATTTACAGGATTTAAACGCAACATCCTTGGATATCGGGTCCATGACGTTGTCACCCACCATCGGCATAATAGCGTTACCCCATAAGGCGTAGCTTCCCCGATCACCGCTTCATCAGCTTCGGGCTGGCCAAATGATCCAGACCGCAGGATCTATGGAGATAACCCTCTCGATCAGCGACCACGCAAGCGTGCCCCACACTGCACCGTGCTCCGTGGAACGAACCATGGCTTACCGCACCCTACCCGGCTTAACCACAGGCCCTTCGTGTCGGCGCCATCCCTCATATAATTTTATCCCACAACTCGAATGGTTTGAGAAGAGGATTTGGTTTCCCGGAAATCCGTCGAACAAGACGCCTCCCCCAGGAGAGTATTTTCACTGTCAGGTATATTAGGAGGATGAGAGCATAAAGACTTATTAGCGCCCACGCCGTCCGATCATATTGAAAATGGAACGCTGCTCAAATCGCCACGACCGGTACCCAAACAAACACTGCAAACTTTTCACGGAGCGATTCCAGAAATTCCCTCCAATTGATTTCTGTCATCTTGTTAATATTGCCCTTCGTTTTGAAATACCGTTGATGTATGCCGAGAAGCCAGTCCCGCTTGTCAGGTAATAATTTCTTTTTGAGGATCTCCTCCAAAGGCGCTGAGTTCTCGACTGACCAGCATATCAACGCAAATCCAGTCTAAAAAGGGGTGCCTGAGCCAAGGTCGCTCCAGATATTTAACGACGGTCTAGTGAATCCTTTCCACATTAAATGCTGTGTATTGATCCGATTCAAAGCCTTCCTCAAATGACCGCTTCAGATCCCGCCTTTTCCAGATCATGTGTTGCAGATCTTCAATCTTTCTCGCTTCCACTTCATCCGGGAGATCATCTTCGTCCCTGCGCACCTCAGCAGAACAATCCGGTGTGGTCGCCCTTCATGTGGAATATACGATGTTCCACGCCTTGTATAACCGCTTGCTTAGACCATTCTCGTTCTCTCGATTGCGCAGGGACTCCGCGATACAACTTTTCGCAAGATCGTCCCTCAATGAACAGGTCTGCGAATAACCCAACGGACCTCTTGGCTTGGGGATCCAATTGTCGATCCCATCACGGGCGAGCGATTTAGCTTCATTTTCCGTCAGCGTACCGGGGTCGTCGTCTGCCATATGCTCCTTATTTTCGTCATTTTCGATGGCCTTTCTCATCGTCTTCTGGATCCCGCAGACGCGGCCTAACCTCAAAGCTGTAATGTCGCACCTTTCCGCTCAGCTTATCCGTTGCCGCGAGGAGCTCCTCTTCCTCGTTCGTTAGGTTGATGGTTATAATGACCTCGTTCTCTTCTCCCCGCGCGAGAAGAGGGACGATAAAGTCGCGGGCGTCCTCGTGGAGGTGCCGCAGATGAAATGTGAAGTGTGTAGATGAGTATTCGTCATCTGGCACCTTCAACCAGTAACTGAATTCGCCGAAGTACGCCCTTTCGGGTAGCTCGTAATGCCTGTTCCGTTGAAACCAATCGAATTCGATTGCCACGTCCACGCCATCGTACAGTTTCCCTCTAGCGCTGACCACACGACCCTGGCACGAAATGGAGTGGAAGAGCGCATGTTCGACGTCGACGTCATAGCGGGCTTCGGTGAGCAGTACCGAAATAGTGGCGCCATAGGCATCCTCGCGACCGCGTATCACTTGCAGGACACGGCCGCGTCGGTGATCAAAGTAGCGCGTATCAGATATCTCGAAGGCTCTGACGCCATAATCCTGGCCCTTTGAAACATCTAGGTCTTTGGGTTTGAACCGTAAATAGTTTGGAAAAGGTGCCAGGAACCTTTTCTTTATTTGGTGACCGACACAACAAAAAAAGCCAGCATTTCTGCTGGCTTTTGGGATGTCTTAGGATTTGGTGGGATGTGCCTGTGATAACCCTGACACCCAATCAAACAACAGGTCATGGAAGTGTGTTCCCAGGCTTTTCGGTTCGAGAATATCACCGAAGCCGGAAAACTGGAATTGGTGGTTGATCATGAGACGATAGTTCAATGCTCCCTAGTCTTCGCCGGAAACTGGCAGACGGATTTGTCCATGCTATTGCAATCTCAGTAGAAAGGTCCTTTTCTTTGCCTCCTACCGGTATTTCACTCCGGGGTTTCATCGATTCTGGCAAACTCGATCACGACCTCTTCCTCAGTATAAGAATAAAGTAAAACGAGGGCGCAAGGAATTGGGAATCGATACGCTTTCTTGACCAGATATTTGGGTGGGTTATAACTCGGGACTCTCACTCCAACCTCCGGTTCCCTTTGAATCCTCCAAATGAGACCGTCAAACACGTCTCTTAACCGTGGGTATTTTTCGATTTCCCCTTCCAAGAAATCAGCAACTATTGGATGAATTACAACTTGCCGCGGGGTTGGCAATGCAGAAAACTTTCTGAAGATTAGGAGGAAGGAGGGCCGAGCACCTGCTTGGCCCAGCGTATGTCATGTTCATTGATCTCCCCTAATTCCCGACTAAACACAGTGGAAAGGGGAAGCTCCTCACCTATTTCGGCTAACTCCCAAATTCGATTAAGTGTGGCCTCGCTAATCGACCCCGCAGTATGCTGATAACAAATGACGTCAATGACTTGATCGATTAAGCTAATTTCTTCAGGCGTAAAATCACTGATTTTGGGCTCCCTCAAAGGGATGAATTCTTTTTTTTTCTCATAATCGATTCCTGGGACATTTCGCGTGAGGAGGGACGAATCGTTTTCCAGGCTTCGGACGATTTCTAATAAATGTTTAGAAACCGGGCCAAATTGCCGTTTAATATAAGTTTCTCCTGTGATCGACTTTCCGGTCTTTGCAAAATTTACCAAATCAGAGAACCAAAGGATTTTATGGAGCTTCGTGCTTCCCAGTAACTCTCGCTGTTCGCATCGTGAACACACATAGAGAATAAGCTCTTTGAGCTTTCCTCGGTTAAGTTCTTGCACCACGGACTGGGTATTCGTTGGACTCATAATTTTTAGCTTAAGGCCGATTCGCCTTCGTCAACCTTTAGTGTTGCACTTATGTATTATATCGTCAAGGGTTGCGGGAGGCTCAATCTCGGATCCAACGTCCACAACAAGCACTCCTTTTCTCCCTTTTTCTATCGTATTTATGATGCTGCCAATCGAAAACCTGCTCCCAGGCATGCCTCGCATTAAAAAAGGGGGTTACGATCTGGCAATTCGATGTATGGGGACTATCCAGCGCCGGCTTTCAGTTTATGCAGATAGTCCGCCCAATCCTGCATCATTTTCCGTCGTTCGAGAAGGTGGGCTGTCCGATTATAGGCTCTTCCATTCGGATCCCGGACGGCATGGGCCAACTGGTGTTCAATAAAGTCCGGTCGAAATCCCAATACTTCATCCAAAATTGTCCGCGCCATCGCCCGAAATCCATGCCCGCTCATTTCTTCCTTGGGAATACCCAGACTTCTCATGGCGGAAAGGATGGCATTTTCACTCATGGGGCGGGCTGAACTTCGTGCGCTTGGAAACACAAATCGGCTTCCTTTGGTCACTGGCTGCAATTCATGCAAAATACACACGGCCTGCTTGGAGAGAGGTACTATATGCCGGGTCTCCGTTTTTGTAACAGTGAAACTCCATTCCCCTATCTCCAAATCCATATCCGCCCATTCCGCTCGCCGTAATTCACCGGGGCGCACAAACACCAAGGGAGCTAGACGAAGGGCGCAACTCACGGGAAGGGTTCCTCGATATCCCTCGATGGCCCTCAGAAAATTGGCTACCTTCCCCGGTTCGGTTATCGCTGCGAAATGTTTTTCCTTGACCGGAGGCAGGGCTCCACGAAGATCTCCGGAAATGTCTCGTTCCGCCCGGCCCGTCGCCACCGCGTACCGAAATACCTGTCCGCAGTTATTCAAGGCACGATGAGCTGTTTCCAATGCCCCTCGCTCTTCAATCCTTCTGAGGCTTTCCAACAGTTGATACGGTGTTATCTCCACAATGGGCTTCATGCCGAGCCATGGGAAGAGGTTCCGCTCTAGCCGTCGGATAATTCGATCGGCATGGGTGGGTGACCCGTGAGAAGAATATTTGGTGACCCATTCACGGGCTACTGATTCAAAGGTATGAGCCGCTCCTTCAAATTTTTTGGCTTTTTTGGTCTTGCGATTCTCGCTTGGGTCGATCCCATTAGCCAGAAGCTTTCGCGTCTCGTCCCGCCGTTCGCGGGCCACCTTTAATGAAACGTGTGGGTAGACACCCAGGGAGAGTCGCTTTTCCTTCCCGCCGAATCGGTACTTCAACCGCCACCATTTTCCCCCATTGGGGGCAACTTCCAGATACAACCCGTTTTGGTCGAACATCTTTATTGTTTTGCAGCCGGGCTTGGCATTACGGATGGCCGTATCGGTCAAGGACATGGGGGCAACTCCATTCGAGGACAGTCGAGTTGCCCCCGGTTGCCCTAGATGTCAATGGACGTCAGGGATACCCAATGGACGAGACCCTTACAAAAAACCCTGTATTTCCGATGGCTTTGGAATGTCTTAGGATGTGGTGGGATGTGCCTGTGGTTGCGGGGGAGGGATTTGAACCCTCGACCTTTGGGTTATGCATACCACTACAGCTTCCGCTGCCTGATGAATCAGTTTGTGGTCTGGACTTTCTCTTCACCCTCGACCAGCATGTGCTGCCGTTAGGGTGCCTGCCGTCAAGTCTCTACACCTTCTCCTTCACAGTACTGACTGAAAGAGCTTGGCTCGGGGTTACCCCGCTAGCGGCTTCCCCGAATTTGACAGGTGATCGTACAGAAGTTTCCTTCTGTACAGCCCAGTGTAGGATGAGATCTGAAAAATCATGGAAATCAGCGGTCCATGAGTTTCCCTGAAAACGTTTATCAGATGAGCTTTGTGCTCAAGATCTTCCTACGGAATGAGCCCAACGAGCTACCAGGCTGCTCCACCCCGCGGACCGATACTAGTCGAGCGACGCCTTGGAAGTCAATGAACGAAATGGAATTTGTTGAGTGAGTCAATGAACCTGCCTGTGGTATGTTTTTCCTCGTATGGTTTTACCAAGTGTCATCGCTATTATTTTCGGTTTGGCTCTGATCATCGGCGATTGGTTTCAGTTCACAACCCTTAAGCCCTGGGCCTGTCGATATGGGTGTCCGTTAGCCAAACGGCGCGACACCTTTTCTAAACCGAAAGATTCGTTTCCCCGTTTATTTAAAACCAACGGCATGCTGGCTTTGCCCCATGGTGTGGCCCGTTGGGTCGCCGATCAGCAGGCCATCGTCATCCGCCCGCACTACCAACTGTTTTCGATGCGATTTCGGACGGCCTGGCCGATGAAAGGCACGATCGATTATCAATTTGAGGATCATCACCTTCACATCCAGTTGTCCAAACGCATTCCCTGGTCTTCAGCCGTCCTGACCGCGCTCTGGCTCCTGCTGGTCATCGGGGG
>JBDIVP010000015.1:0-27788 GCA_039794325.1 Candidatus Inrsubterrania sp. | reverse complement strand
AGGCGGGCCGTCCAATCCTGGAGGATACCCGATTGCCAGACCCCCGCCATCAGGACGAACATGGCGGCAAAAAAGATCAGTGTCGGCCAGTCGAGTTTTTGGAGCAGGAGGATCCGTTTCGGACTGAAGATCAGCAACGGTGCGGCCGCGAGGATGGCGATGGCGCTCAATGGAATTTCCCACTCCCATCCCCAGACCACACGGGCCATTTTGATGGTGATACAGATCAGGATAATCAGGATGCCGGCCCGGGCCAATCCCGCCAGTGCAGGGTCCGTGACCTGAACCGTTGAATGGGTTAAGGGTCCGGTATGAAATGCCTGCGGCATCATGAGGCGTAACACCAGGAACGCCAATCCCAGACTGATTAGGGTGGGAATGCCAAGAAACTGAAGGAAGGTCAGGAACGGGGAGGGAACCGGGCCCCCGACGGCGATTAACAGGTTTTGGGGGTTGCCGATCGGGCTCATGACGCTTCCGGTGGTAATGGCCACGGCCAGAGCCATGAGCAGGAGGCGGGGTTCAAGGCGATGTTCCCGTGCCAACCGAAGAACCAAGGGGGTCCCTACGATGGCCAGGGTATCGTTCATGAGAATGGCCGACCCGACTCCTCCACCCAATAACACAGCCAGGACTAGTCCCTCGGCCGATCGGATGTTGTGTAATCCGTGATACGCCAGGGCTCCAAGATAGCCGCTCATGATCAAGGCCTCTCCCACCACAAACATGCCGAACAAAAAGACCATGACATCCCAGTCGATGGCCTGAAATGCCGTCAACGGATCCATCTGTCCCGTCAGCAGGATCACCATCGCCCCGCCGAGCATGGCCTGCCAGATTTTGACGGGAATACCTCCAATTCTTCGAAAGGCAATCAGCAGAAAGACACCGATGAGGATAGCCACGGGCAGGTTCATGTGATCGGAGGAAGTTTGGAAAAGCGTTGACTCGGGAAAGTGAAGAAGCAAGGCCGGTTGGTCGTCACCGATGATCTGATCACCGGTGGATTATATCCGTTTCGGGTCGGACTGGACATGGGAACGCAAAAGGGGAAGGACGGAGTTCTGGTGTTCTCGTGTTTTATGGACACGCCGTTGAGCCATGAGAGAGGTAAGGAGTGATATTGGCTTCTTCATTGATGCTGGCGGTGCCGTAATCTGAAAAATTAAAGTTAAAGTTAATCTAAAGGGTTAAGTTTCCATGCTGTGGATAAACTGTGGCCTATTTGAGTGGCCGTTGAAGCGTAAAACCTTGGCAATAATTCGGATGGTCAAGCCTGCAATATTATTTCGTGATGATTCAAACTTTTATCGAGGTATCTTGGAGAAATCTTTCACCTTTTCGTTTTACAATAGGGTGGTGAATTTGCGGAGAATGGAGTCCAATAATCTTGATGCTCTTGCCCAGCGAGCGATGGGAGGCCGTGCGCAGATGTGCTCGGGGGAGTAGGTGCCATTTTCATTGAATCCAGCCGGATCAAGGGAGAAATGCCTCATGGTAAACGATACGAAATTCCTGATTGGTGTCGACGGTTCCGATGCATCCCTCAAATGCGTGTCCTATGTAGCCGGCGTAATGGAGCAGCGGGAAGCGTTTCATATCATGCTTTTCCATGTTCTCTCTCCGACTCCACCGGAACTTTTGGAATTTGGGGGGTCCGAAGATCCGCGAACTGAAGAAAAGCTGGATGAAGAGTTAAAACGGAAGCAGGGTGAGTGGCTCGAAAAGGCGAAAAAATCGGCTGAGCCCATTTTTGAACAGGCTCATGAGATTCTCTCCCGGAAGGGGGTACCACCCGAAAACATCACCACCGGGTTTTCTCAATCCATTCACCGTCCGGATGTCGTTCGTGAGTTGCTCGAAGCGGCACACCACTACCAATGCGGAACCATTGTGGTTGGACGGGAAATGTATTCAAGCTTTAAGGAAATGTTTCATCGTCATGTGGGTGAAGAATTGGTTCGCCAGGCCCAGGGTGTTGCCGTTTGGGTTATTGCCTGATCGGACGAAAACGGCTGAAGCCGGCACCAGAAGACTTCTTCTGTTGCCGGCTTGATCGTCACCGCATGTTTTTTCGAGATCGACGGGAATAATCAAGTTTCCTGCAAAAGAGAATCGGTCTTCTGCGGTCATTCTTAGATGAACATGTTTCAGACTATTCGAGCCAAATTGACTGGGAAACATACGGGCATTCCCTTCCAATTACCCTTTCAAATCCACAAGCTGTCACCAGGGAAAATGGTCGTCCTTGCCGGGGCCTCCGCTATTGTCTTGGGGACTCTCCTCCTTCTGCTCCCCTGGGCCACTTCCCCTTCTAAAACCCTCTCGCTTATCGATGCGCTGTTTACGGCCACGTCCGCCGTGTGCGTCACCGGTCTCATCGTCGCGGATACGGCGGAAGATTTCTCCCTTTTGGGCCACGTCATCATATTGATCCTGATTCAGATTGGTGGCTTGGGATATGCCACCTTGGTGACAATGCTCCTGTTAACCATTGGCCGACAAATCGGCCTACGGGATCGCATGATGATGGCGGAGGCCCTCAGCACCCTCAACCTTGAAGGGCTGGTTCGGTATGTCAAGAAAATCGTGATTTGGACCTTCATAACCGAGTTGACAGGCGCCATTATTTTGAGTGCCCGCTTTTTGCAGGATTACCCCTTTGGTCAGGCGGTCTTTCACGGCCTTTTTCAAGCCATTTCTGCCTTTAATAATGCCGGATTCTCTTCATTTTCCACCAACCTGATCGCCTATCAAACCGATGTGACCGTGAACATCTTCATCGCCATTCTGATTGTCTTTGGTGGGATCGGGTTCATTGTGTTAATCGATGTCGCACAAATTTTCGGGCGGGAACGCTTTCGGCTTCGCACTCATTCAAAACTTGTGCTGGTTGTCACCGGTCTTCTTATCATCGGTGGTACCGCAAGTTTGTTGGTTCTCGAATGGAACAATGCTCAGACTCTTGGAAATTTAGCATGGAACGAAAAGATTTTGGCCGGATTTTTTCATGCCATTTCGGCGAGGACCGCGGGATTTAACACTTTGGATCTGAGTCAATTCACGAATGCTTCTTTGTATTTGGTTGTAATCCTGATGTTCATAGGTGGGTCGCCGGGAGGGACGGCAGGTGGGATAAAAACCACGACACTGGGGATTGTTCTGATTTTTGTGTGGAATACTTTACGGCATCGGGGAGATGTGGAATTTTTCTGGCGGCGCGCCCCTCTGATCGTTGTTCATCGAGCCCTGACGCTTTCCATCCTGGCCATGATTCTTTTAACCTTTTTTACCCAAGTGTTATCGATCGTTGAATCACAGCCATTCCTTTCTCTGATGTTTGAAGTGGCTTCCGCCTTGGGGACCACCGGCTATTCCGTGGGGAATGGAGAAGTTTTGAGTCTGTCCGCCGCGCTTTCCCCATTTGGAAAACTCGTTATTATTTTTTGCATGTTTATTGGACGGTTTGGTCCGTTATTGGTCGGGCTAGGTTCTTTTCAAGATCGAAGTGTCCGAAATTACCGCTTTCCTGAATCCAAAATCTCGATTTGTTAAGACTAGCAGCGGAACGGAATTATAAGTGGTTGAGCCACCATGCCCATCGGCCTTCCTGGAACGCCTTCATGTGTTGCTATGAGCTTTTGATGGCTTGGGATGTGAGGGATGGTTTGAGGGTAGGTCGTGTGCGTGTTGACAGGCAAGTCCGAAAATATTTATGTAATACTTTAGGTTTTGGGCCGCACTTCCAGCCGTGATGTTTTTGGATGAAACCTGGGGGCCCGTCTATCAGCCTCGGAGTTTCATGACCAGGTAGGGAGCAATATAGTAAGCGGCAATTGAAAGTAGTAATCCCATGACGGCGCCGCGAAATCCCTTGATCGCCACCCCGACTAAGGGTGCCAGGAATACGATCATGATCATGGCTAGGGCCATACCCTTATGGGACTCGTAAAAGGCGGTTCGGTATGAACTTTTCAGGGAATCGCTCAGTGAGGGATTGGAGGGAAGGGGCATGATGTCCTCTTGAGGTGTCGGAAGGTCGGTTTACAATTCCTCCCCGCCTTCAAGGCAGGTGGTGCATTCATCCAGTTTGGGGTCGCCATGACGGCTGCAGAAATGTCGTGAACATTGGGCGCAGACCATGAAGGTCATGCGAACCCAGTCATCCTTTTCGCATAAATAACAATTTTTTTCACGCTTGGCTTTCGGCATCTCTTCTCCTTAATTTTGTGATTTTTTCGGTGTCGATGGTTACGGGGGCGCACCTCACCACTTGATGGCGCCGGGCTCATCGGACCAACGATCAGGATGTGTCATTCCGGTCAAGGACCTGGACGCCGGGAGTGGCGTGGCCGTCGAGGCGGGTGTCACTCTTTCGAGCACGCACGGAGCTGACGCTGATCGGCAATACAGACATCAGCCTACCTGACGAGTCTGCATTCTGGCAAACCGGAGGTTGCGTGACGGATTTGTTCCTTCTTAAATGCCTATGAATTGTGCAATTTCCGGTGTGTCCAGGACGAGGCTGGAGCACGGCAGGATGTGTTTGCAAATGGTCCTGCCTTTTGGGTATCAGTATGTCTGCACTGCCGTCAGGCGTGATCGGTATGCCATTACCCCTCAATTGCTTGTTCAATCGTTTGTAAACCCGGTAGCCCGGATCATGGCGGGTGCCTGCGATTTCTTACCCGGTAGAAGAGATGTGTCTGTGTGCTTCCGGTTTGTCGAATCCTCGTGAAAGTGTTCGTACATGGGTGATGCGTGTAACAAAGAATTGTCCATCCTGACTGACCGTCATGTTGACATTTTAACAAGAAAGGACCCTGATTATGGTGTGTAGCCGATGCAGTGGATTGGTCGTCGCCGAGTGTGTGCAGGATCGGGAGGGAAGCGGTCCCGAGGTGGTTATGGGGCGATGCCTCCAGTGTGGAAATGTTGAAGATGCCGTCACCGTCCGCAATCGCGAGATGTCCTCCCTGCCTCAGTCCGCCAAAATGAAAGTCCGCCGGACTCCCGACCATCCGTTCCCCCCCCTGGCATTATTCAAAGGCTAGGCATGAAGCTTCGGCGCCATCAAGGCCAATTGCTGGAACTCTGTGAAGACATTTTGAACGGCCGCCGCCTGACGGATATCGTGTGTGCCGTCACCCCCGGCGGAGGGAAAAGTCTGTTGCCGCAGATCCTGGCGGCCCGGCTGATTCCCACCGTTGCGGATGCGCTCTGTTGGGTGGTGCCGCGCAGTGTGCTGCAAGATCAGGGGGCCAGAGGGTTTCAGGATCCTAACCACCGTTCCCTGCTGGGGCACCGGCTGGAGGCCATGATCAGCACCAACCAGGAATCGCCCACGCGAGGGTGTGCCGCCTATGTGACCACCTATCAGGCCCTGGCGGCGGATACCCGTAAGGTGAACGCCAGGGAATTCCGCCGGAAACGGTACCTGCTGATTCTGGACGAACCTCATCATCTGGAAGCCGGGGGGATTTGGCAGCAAGCCGTTCAACCGCTCTATGACCGCGCGGTGTTACGGGTGTTAATGAGCGGAACCTTCGAGCGGGGAGAAGGCACTCCGATTGCGTTTATGCCGTATGTGCCTGCCGATGAGGGTGATCGCATTGATTGGGATAGCACCGAATCCCGTGCCGTCATTCGTTATACGCTGGCTGATGCCTTACGGGAGCAGGCCTGTATTGATCTCACGGTCAAATATGCCAATTGTCAGGCGACCTGGCTGGACGCCCAAGGGGTTCAGCATCATGTGGAAAGCCTGGCGCATGCCGGCAAGCAGACATCGGAAGCGCTCCTGACGGCCTTGAAGACCGAAGCGGCACTGGAATTGTTGCAGACGGGCGTGACGGAGTGGCAGGCCTATCGCGCCGATCATCCCCGATCAAAGTTGCTGGTGGTGGCCGCCAATATCGAACAAGCCCAGAAGTATACGGCGTGGCTGCAGGCACGTGGGGTGCCGGCCAAAATCGCCACGAGCGATGATACCGTAGGAGCGCATCAGGTGATCAAAGCCTTTAAACGGCAGGGCCACGGGGCCGTGGATTGTTTGATAACGGTCGCCATGGCGTATGAAGGGTTGGATGTGCCGGCCATCACCCACTTGATTTGCCTGACCCACATCCGGACCAAGCCCTGGATCGAACAGGTCGTGCATCGGGCCACCCGCATGGATCCCTTGGCAGGTCCGTATGCCGAGCAGCGGGCCTATATTTATGCGCCTGATGATCGCCCGTTTCGTGAGTGTATGGATTATATTCTGGCCCAGCGTCACCTGACTTTGGCCAGTGTGCCCTTCCCCAGAGAGGGGGATGAGATGGATTCAGGGGCGCGGTTGCCCCCTCCCGATCGCCCCGAATCGAGCATTCAGCCATTACGTTCTGGGGTACTGGGTATGCGCCACCAGGGTTTATGGGCGAATCTGCCTGTCCCTGGCGCTCCCGACGATTCGGAAGAAACCCCCAAGGAGCGGTTGGATCGATTACGCAATCAAATTGAAAAGCATGTTCGCATTCATGAGCAGTCGCGCCGGTTGGCCCATGGGACCGTCAATCGAGCGGTCTATGCTCGTTTTCGAAAGTCACGGACGGCTATGACGGAAGCGGAACTGCGGAAGGTGCTTCAATGGGTGAGCAAAGCCTATCCCGTCTAATGTCTTCCTGCTTTTTGTTTGAATTCCATATGTGCCGGTCAGGCGAAAGATTTCCCATACGATGACAGCCTTATCCGGGTACCGGGGTCCGGCTTTTTTTTCGTACGGCTTCCGGCCGTTTTTTCTGAGTGCGGCCGTGTTTGCGGGTGTGGCCGTTCCCATTTGGGTGTTGATTGTGACGGGCATAGAACAGCCGGTCTTCCTGTATGGCCCGAGGGCGTGGCATGTGCATGAAATGGTCTTTGGGTTTGTATTTGGTGTGGTCACAGGATTTTTGCTGACCGCCATGCCCAATTGGACGGACCGCCCTCCGATTCGGGGATTGCCGTTGGTGGGGTTGTGGATGCTCTGGCTGGCCGGGCGGCTGGTCATGGCTGTGCCTTTTTTGCCACCGGCGGGGGCGGCGTTGGTGGAGGGTGCCTTTTCGGTGGTGGTGGCCGCCATCGTGTGGCGGGAAGTAATCGCCGGACAGGCCTGGGATCGATTGCCGATCGGGGTGCTGATTAGTCTCTATGCGTTAGCCGATATTCTCTTTCATGTGTGGGCCGTATCGAATGCCGGCACCGACTCGGCTGAACGCTTGGCATTGGCCGTCATCATGTTGTTGTTGGCGATGATCGGGGGACGGATTACGCCGGCTTTTACGAAAGACTTCCTGGTTCAGGAAGGGGTGAACCGGCAACCGGCTCCCTTTTCAGAGGTTGATGGACTCTCGATCGGATCGGTTGCGCTTGCCGGGCTGGCCTGGGTGGTGTTCCCGCTGGCCGTGGGGACCGGTTGGATGCTGTTTATAGCCGGACTTCTCAATGTGTTCCGGCTCTCACGGTGGTATGGCGAAATGACCTGGAAGGAACCGTTGGTGTTGATGCTGCACGTGGGGTACGGGTGGCTGGCCGTCTCACTGGTGGTATTGGGGGCTGCAATTCTCGGCACTGGTCCTCATATCGAAGATGCCGTTCATGCCCTGACCACGGGAGCGGTGGGCGCCATGACGCTTGCCGTGATGACCAGGGCCACGCTTGGGCACACGGGACGTCTGAAGCATGCCGGGCCCCTGACCGTCATGATATACGTGTTGGTCAATCTCGGCGCCCTTATCCGGGTTGCCGGTCCGAGCCTCATCCTGCCGCCCCCCGTCATGCTTGCGCTGGCGGCAGGGTGTTGGAGTGGAGCCTATGTGCTGTTTGCCGCCGGGTACGCCTCCGCCCTGTTCGGGCCTGACCTGGACGAGGGGACCTAACTTTCCATCATTTCCAGTCGGGCATCAAATTCATGGCCGCATGAGACGCACCGGATACAGTCGGATTCCACCATCGGTTCTTCAACTCGTATGCCCATTCCGCCGCAATCCGGACACCGGGTCAGATGTAAGACTTCATCCTGGAGGTTTTCGTACCGGGTTCCACGCAGGCAATAAATCGGTTGTCCGTCGATCGACCACGGCTGGCAGGCGTTGTCCACCACCGGCAGGACGATGTAATGATGGGCGACATACTCCTGAATGGCTTCGTGAGTGGTAAACCCGTCCTTGATGAGTTTCCCGGTTTTGGCATCGTAGATGCCCCCATCCTTTACGACAGCTTTGGTCGGTCCCATGAGATACCTCCCTGATTAAGGTGGATCGCCTGGCGTTGCTGTGGTTTGGTTCAGTATGCCATAGCTACGTCGCCCAAGGACAAGCCCCGGCTGGAACCGCTTATCCGTTTGGCATTGTCCATGGCCGGTGCCGTCAGTCGCCGGCAGGCAGTTCATCGATGGCATCCATTTTCTCCGGATAAAAGGCGAGATATTCTTTGATGCCTGCTACTGCCGGAAGGGGAGAGGCATAGCTCCAGACCGCGTTTTCCGCGGTTTTTTCGCCAACGCTGATGGTGAAGTAGGAAGCATCTCCTTTAAAGGGGCAGTGTGTGGTATGTGTGGTGGGGGTGAGATAGGTCATCATCACATCTTCCCTGGGAAGGTACAGGACCGGTGGCAACGGACCTTCTTTCAGGACGATGGCCTTATCCGAATCCGCAATAACCGTTCCATTGAATGTGATACTTACGCGATGGCGATTCGGCGAAATGGCGATGGCATGGGGATGGTTGGATGGGGTCATGGTATCGGATCCTTTCTGATGTGCCGGAACTCGCACACCGCCTCCCGGGTATCACCTTTCTCCGACAGACGAAGTGCTCCGATAATCGGTATAGGCCGGAGCCGCCGAAAGGAACGGCGGCCCCGGTTGGTTTCTGAGTCGGGGGATGGTTTATCGTTTCTTGGATGATCTCTCCCACGTTCCCTTCAGAATTGTTTTCCATTCCTCCCGGGATACGGCCGGCATGGTTCGAATACGAATGTGGCCCAGTGAGGCGTTCAAGACGGCGGCCTTCATCGCCGCGCGATTGTCCGGAAATTCCAGAATGGCTACGACATCATATTCGCCCAGGCAATAAAAGGCATGCAAGAGTTTTCCGCCGAGCGATTCCACATTTCGCTTGACCGTATCCGACCGGGACACCCCCTTGGCCTTCATGGTCTTCAATCCTTCGTGGGTAAAGTTCACTAAGCTCACATACATGGCCATGGTGTACCTCCTTGGTGTGAAGTGAAATGTGAAACTGCCGGTTGTTGGCGGTTCCCCTTGCCGATGATAATGGGAAAGATCCAACCCCCAGTCCCCGGGAATTGTACCGGGACCGCTGACGCGGTCTCCCGCTGTGAACCCAACCCTGTTCGTGTGTGGTCAGAACAAGGGATGCGGGGCGGCACCAAATCGCCGAAGCATCGGTGCTACGCCCAGGTGTCCGACAATACGCCACCCGTCTTCCTCCCGTATGAGGTGATGTACCTCCTGATGCCAACTGTCGATGGAGATGCGTTCTTTGGTGTTGAGGGATCTGGCCCATAAGGATCCCGAACAGGTGATTTCCGCCATGGGGCGCGAGTCGGAGCCTCCAATTTTGAAAGCGGAAAAGATGTGAATATTGGCGATCAGATCGTAATTCGCAAACACTTCCTCCCAGATTTCGCGGATGTCCGCCTTTGTCAGGCCCCGGTAGTGATAATTCGGGGCATACAGCGCCATTAATGCCTCAAGGTCTTGGGCGCGGATCGCCTCCTGCGCCCGGTCGAAGGTTCCGATGAGTTCCATGATGTGATGGGGATTACCTTCCACATTGGCATCCGGAAGAATTTGGGTCATGGCCGGCAGATTGGCCGGTGAGAGCACGGCGACGAGAAAGAACCCGAACAGGCGTGTCCGCGCAATGAGTGTTTGTAACGTCTTCATCACGCCCTCCTTTCGAGACAACACTCATTGGGTTGTCTCTGTCAGACAATAAGTAATGACACGGCGTCCTCACAGTGAAATTGTGCGCCTTTGAGAAAAAACTATCAAGAGCGGTGTAGCTGTTTGGGGAAGTTGTGCCGCTCCTCCTTGGGAAATGGCACCTGTCCGGGCAGGGCGGCGTATGCCGTCAGGGCAGGTTGGCCCGGTCGATGGTGGGCGGGTGTCGAAGCCGACCGGCCGGTTGAGGTGTTTGTTGAGGAAACCAGTTTTTTGAAAATTTTGAACGTCGAACACGCAAGGTCAGATTCACGAGGCTTAATAAGACCGGCACTTCCACCAAGGGGCCGATAACGGTCGCGAACGCCACCGAGGATCCCAGGCCGAAGGTGGCAATGGCGACGGCAATGGCCAGTTCAAAATTGTTACTGGCGGCGGTGAAGGCCACGGTCGTGGTTTTGCCGTAATCGGTGCGCATCAATGTGCTCATGGCAAAACTGATCAGGAACATGATGATGAAATAGAGGGCCAGGGGAATGGCAATCCGGATGACATCCCCCGGTAACGTCAGGAGCGCGTTCCCTTTAAGCGTAAACATGGCAAAGATCGTGAACAGCAAGGCCCCTAGTGTGATGGGGCCGATGGTAGGGAGAAAGCGTTGTTCGTACCACTCCTTCCCCATGCGGGCCATCCCGATGCGTCGGGACAGGTAGCCGGCAACACAGGGAATGCCCAGGTAGATGAAGACGCTTTCGGCAACATCCCCGAAGGACACCTCGACCACTTGGCCGGCTAAGCCCAGAAGGGGCGGGAGGACTTCGAGAAAGATCCAGGCGTACAGGCTGAAGGCCAGCAATTGAAATACGCTGTTGAAAGCCACCAGGGCCGCGGCGTACTGGTTGTCGCCTTCCGCCAGTTGATTCCAGATCAGAACCATGGCGATACATCGCGCCAGACCGATCAAAATGAGGCCGGTCATATATTCCGGGGTGTCCCGAAGAAAAATGACGGCCAGGCTGAACATGAGCAAAGGGCCGATCAGCCAATTCTGAGTGAGAGACAGGAGGAGAATTTTCCAATCGCGGAAGACCAATGGGAGTTCTTCGTATTTGACTCGTGCCAGAGGCGGATACATCATCAGGATGAGGCCGATGGCGATGGGCATGTTGGTCGCCCCGATGGACAGGCGATCCAGCAGCACGGGCGCCTTCTCCCAGTGTGTCCCCAGTGCCACGCCTCCCGCCATGGCCAGGAGAATCCAAATGGTCAGGTAGCGGTCGAGAAACGAGAGTCGGCGGGGTGCGCAGGCGGTCATGCCATCAACTCTTCGATCCTCTGTTTGAGCAGAAAAAAGGTGTGGTCAAAGGCGGCCAGGATGTCGTCATCGGTTCCGGCGACTTTTCCGGGATCGGGAATATTCCAATGAAGTTTTTGCGGATAGCCGGGAAAGACGGGGCAGGTCTCTCCGGCAGCTTCGTTGCAGACCGTGATAATCAGATCGAAGGTGTGCGAGGTCATGTCGTTCCAGGATTTACTGTGCGGATGGCCTGGGTTGACCCCATGCCGCTTCAGTGTGGCGATCGAGCCGGGGTGTATGTATCCAACCGGATGGCTCCCTGCGCTCCAAGCCTGATAGTGACCGTGACCGAGGTGATTGATCAGCGCTTCGGCCATGATGGATCGGCAGGAATTGCCGGTACAGATGACCAGAACTTTTTTCGGTTCCATGGCCTCAGTTGCAGCAGCCTGTTGAGTCTTGTTGTCGGGTGGGGGATTTGGACACGGACACCAGCGCCGGTTCACAACACGCGGTGCCCGAAGGGATGGCATGACCGGAATAGATGTCTGCCTCCTCCATGGTACGGTAGGCTTCCCATGGGATGCCTGAAGGATCCAAAACCCAGGTTTTATCCGATTTGGCATAGCAGCACAGGGTTTCGCCTTCTTGGGCGACGGGGATTTTCCCCGTTTGCAGACGGGTCCGGATGTCCGCCAGTTCCTCTTCGTGTTCCATCTGAATGCCCAGATGATCCACTCCCTTGCGAGTGGTCCGTGTGGAAATGGCGAAGTTCATCCGGGGGTCCTCCAGCATCCATTTGGCGTAATCCGGTTTGCGTTTGACGGGGCCGGCTCCAAACAGTTTGCTATAAAATTCGACGGCGTCCTCCAACCGATCGACGCCGATATGAATATGCAGTCGTTTCATGGGGCATTCTCCTGAGAAACAGGTTGACAGCAATTGAATAGTTCGATAATGCGGCAATTTTTTTCTGTGTTGAGGTGGACGCTGGCCATATCCGCGCGGCAGCAATCCTTGATCATGTATTGAATCAGCTCGATGAAAAACTCGAAGTTGGCGCTGTAGATGATCGATCGCCCTTCACGGCGGGAGAGGATCAGGCCGGCCTGGCTCATGTGGGTCAAATGAAATGACAGCGTATTGTGCGGGACCCCTAAACGTTCACTGATGGTTCCTGCCGGAACTCCCTCCGGACCGTATTCGACCAGAAAGCGAAACACCTTCAGGCGAGTTTCTTGCGAGAGCGCATCAAAAGCCGAGAGAGCGTTTTTCATTTCCATATGTCCAGAATAATAGAAATAAAGTTTCCTGTCAAAGGCTATAAGAAAGTAGGATGCACGTTAGGCCTTGGGTCTAGGTGGTTAGGGAGGCTCGATTGAACCGATATCGGAACAAATTTCTGAATGGCGTTCGATGAAGATGGGCCGAAAGAACAAGAGCCCCGATCAATACATGAACGCCTGTGGGATGAGGAAAGAAAGACGTCGAGGCTTTGCACGGCAAGGAAATGGTTCGCCCGCCGCGCAAGCCCTTAACTTCCTGACCTGAGCCAGGAGGTTATTTTTTCGCCCGTTTTTCGGCCCGCTTTTCTTTCATGGTTTTTGCGGGTTTCTTTTTGGTTTCCTTGCGGGCATCCTGACTTTTTCCCATGGAGATTCTCCTAGTTGATGATTCGAAGCGATGGAGATAGGTGCAACATTGACCAACGTCAGTAGGTTATTTTTTGGCAGTCGCCTGTTCTTTATAGGCCTTGTCTTGGGCTTCCCAATCCAGACGAAGCCGTTCGGAGATTTTTTTGGTTTGTTCCTGTTTTTCACGGATCAGTTCCTGATTGCGGACCTGGGCCGCGATGGCCTGGCTTAAGGCCGCCGAATGATATTGGTCATGTAAGACGCGAAGGGCTTCGACATTGGGTGGATTGATGCCGCGTTTTTGACAAAACTCTTGTCCTGCGGGAGTCAGGGTTTTTCCATCCTCTTCGACAAGGGCCTTGGTGCCTTCCGGTGGTGTCTTCCCGGTATATCCGTGAAGTTCTCCGAAGGGGCCTTCCGCAAATTGTTTATGTTGTTCCGCCATGGTGGGATCCGTCCTTTCTTAAATGGTAACAAGAAAAAGGTGATAATAATATTTGCAAAACGAAGGCTCGTTTTTCGCGTGTAGTGTAGTCGGTTTGAGGTCATTTTGCCTACTGTTTTTTTTGAGGTTGAGGAACAACGAGGCGAGGGGGGAGCCCGTTAGCCTTGCCGGGAAAACCGGAGGCGGGCAGGATGAAAGGACCGGCCCAGTGGTGAGTTCAGAGGGGCGGTTCCTGTTTGGAAGGGTGAATAGTGATAATTACCGATTTAGAGGTCGGGGTGTTGCTCTTTTCGGCTACACTGTCAATGGGAATGAGGACATTGGCTTCGGGAAAGTAGGTGGCCGTGCAGGTGCGGGGGATCGGGTAGCGGATGGCTGTAAACCGGCCTGCTGTTCGCTGGCGTCCTTGATGATGGCTGACGAGATCTACGAGATCACCCTGGTTGATGCCCCGTTCCTCCATATCGGTCCGGTTCATCAGCACGATTCGCCGCCCGGCCTTGATGCCCCGATACCGGTCATCCAATCCATAAATGGTCGTGTTGTATTGATCGTGGCTTCGAATGGTCATCATGAGCAGTTGCGGAAATGTCAAATGGATGTCCGGGAGCGGATGGATGGTAAAGCGGGCCTTGCCTGACAAGGTAGGAAAGGTGCGGGTGTCCCGTACCGGGTTGGGGAGGTAGAATCCGCCGGGTTTTTGCACGCGTTCGGAATAGTGTTCATGGCCGGGAACCACTTGTTCAATGAGTGTTCGGATTTCTCCGAAATCCCCGATGAGACGGTCCCATGAAATTGATTCCCATGCTCCGGCTTGGCCCGCAAATGTGGCTTGTGCGAGCCGCCCGACGATTTCCACCTCACTTTTCAGGTTAGGCGAGATCGGCTGGAGGGAGCCTTGGGATGTCTGAACGACGCCCATGGTGTTTTCGGTCGTGACGAATTGCGGGACGCCTCCCTGAAGGTCCCGATCCGTTCGGCCCAGAGTGGGGAGGATCAGGGCCATATCTCCGGTCACGAGATGTCCCCGGTGAAGTTTGGTTGAAATGTGACCGGTGAGCAGGCAGCGGGAAAGGGCTTCACCCGAATAGACCGTGTCGGGCGTGGCCGAGAGGAAGTTTCCCCCCAAGGCGATAAAGATCCTGGCCCGTCCCTCATGCATGGCGGTGATCGCCCGCACGGCGTCATATCCGCGTTTTTGCGGCGGGTTGAAAGCCAACACCCGGCCTAAACGATCCAGGAATTCCTTGGGAGGATTTTCGGTGATCCCCATGGTGCGGTCACCTTGGACATTGCTGTGTCCCCGCACCGGACAGGCCCCTGCTCCCGGCTTTCCGAGGTTCCCGCGAAGAAGAAGAAAGTTGATGATTTCCTGCACGTTGGCCACGGCGTTTTTGTGTTGGGTCATGCCCATGGCCCAGGTACAGATTATGGTCTCGGCCTGTTCGGCAATGTCGGCGGCCCTTTGAATGTCGTGCCTGGGGATTCCACTGCCTTCCTCGATGGTCTTCCAGGAGACCTGACGCAGGGTGCCGGCAAACTCCTTGAATCCCTCCGTATATCGTTCGATAAACGATTGATCGATAATGGTGCCCGGCCGCCTGTCCTCCCGTTCAAGGAGTTCCTTCATCAATCCATTGAGCAACGCCACGTCTCCATTGATTTTGACCGGGAGAAAGAGTGTCGCCAGCGGTGTGCCCTTGCCCAACCATCGGGTGACCTCACGAGGATGAATGAAACGGGTGGTGCCTGCCTCCGGCAGGGGATTGATACTGACGATTCGGCATCCACGCCTGGCGGCTTGCTGAAGGGTGGCCAACATGCGGGGATGATTGGTGCCCGGATTTTGTCCAAGGATGAAAATGGCGCCGGCGTGGCGAAAGTCGTCCAGTGTGACGGTGGCCTTGCCGATGCCGATGACCTCTTTCATACCCACGCTGCTGGACTCATGGCACATGTTGGAGGAATCGGGCAGGTTGTTTGTTCCATACAACCGGGCGAATAGTTGATACAGAAAGGCCGCTTCATTGCTGGTCCGGCCTGATGTATAAAAGATGGCTTCATCCGGATGGGACAGTGTTCTCAGCTTATGCCCGAGAAGTTCGAAGGCGGCCTCCCATGCAATGGGTTGATAGTGATGGCTGCCTTGGGGTTTGATCATCGGCCTGGCCAGTCGACCCTGCTGTCCCAGCCAGTAGTCTGATTGACGACTAAGCTCCTGAATGGACCATTGTTGAAAAAACTGTTCGGTGATGATCTTGGATGTGGCTTCATGCGCGACGGCCTTTGCCCCGTTTTCACAGAATTCCGTGACGGCCCGCTCCCCGTCGGGATCCGGCCAGCCGCACCCCGGACAATCAAAACCGTCCTGTTGATTGACATTGATGAGGGCCTGACTACTCCGCAGTATGGCTTTTTCCTGTCTTATTTGCTTGAGAGTGGAAGCCAGTGACGGGAATCCACCGGCTACGGTTGGGGGAGGGGTGGTCTTCAGGCGATCGGGGTCCTCAAGGGGAATGGTTGAGGGAACCGATTCAGGTTGCTCGCGTCGCGCCTTCATGGGGCCCCTCGATGGTGGGTTCACCGACGTGCCGGATTCTTCCGGGATCATAGTAAATGGTGAATTGCCGGTCTCTCAAAAACCCGATCAGGGTCATATTGAATTCCTGGGCGACCTGTACGGCCAGCGTGGACGGCGCTCCGACGGCCGCGACGACGGGCATGCCGCCCATGGCGGCTTTTTGCATCAGTTCAAAACTCGTTCGTCCGCTGACCAGGATCATATGGTGGTGCAACGGCATATGACCGTTTATCAACCCCCATCCCAGGACTTTATCCATGGCGTTATGGCGTCCGACGTCTTCACGTACACACAGCAGATGGCCCCGGTCATCGAAGAGGCCTGACGCATGGGAACCTCCCGTCTCTTGAAACACTCGTTGCCGTGTGGTCATCCGGTCGGGAAGGCCGAACAGATCCTTCGGTTCGAAAACGGGAGCGGTCAGTGTCTTGATGGCCTTTCCGTAAGGATTGTTGACGGCGAGGGCTTCGAGGGAGGTTTTTCCACAAATACCGCAGCTGGAAGAAGTATAGGAGTGTCGCTTTAACGTGTGGGTATCGATCGGTACTCCGTCGTGTATTTCCACACGAATGATGTTGTGAAAGAGCCGGCCATTAACGGGTGGCCCGCAGCCACGGACCTGTTTGACCTGGTTCCAAGATTCGAGAATGCCTTCGGAAAACAGAAAACCTATAGCTAATTCGGCATCCTGCCCCGGCGTTCGCATCGTAATGGAGACCCCTGTCCGATGCAGGATTCCCCGTTGCCAATATTCCAGGCGAATTTCCAAGGGTTCCTCCACAGCCAACTGTCGTCCGGATTTATTCTTGTGAGAGGATTCAACCCAGGGAGGTGACGGCTGAGGGGAGGTGAGTGATGCACGCAGGGTTGAACTGTCGTGCGGTCAATCATGAGGCCCAAACGATGGTTTTTTAAAGAGAGCCGGAAAAGAGGGGGGCCGGCAACCTACGCAGATGCCGGGTGGCGTGTTGAAGGTCCTTCTGCAGAGGGAGGTGATGGAGTGACGACCACGATGCCGTCTTCCGTCACCGCGTAGCGGGATCGGTCGGACTCCAGATCGTACCCGATGACGGTATCGGGAGGAAGGATCACCCCCTTGTCGATGATGGCGCGTCGGATGCGGGAGCCCGCACCGATTTCCACGTTTTCCATGATGACGGATTCCTGAACATCGGCATATTGGTCCACTCGCACGTCCGGAGCCAGCACGCTTTTTTGCACTTTTCCGCCTGCCAGAATGCACCCTCCCGATACAATGGAATCCAAGGCCATGCCGACCCGTCCACCGGGATATTGATCTGCGAAGACGAATTTGGCCGGTGGAAATTGCCCCTGGTAGGTCCGGATGGGCCACGCTTCATCATAGAGATTGAGCAACGGATCGACATTGACGAGGTCCATATTGGCTTCATAGTAGGCATCCAGGGTTCCAATGTCTCGCCAGTATTGGACTTGTTTTTTGTTTTCATCCTGAAAGTTATACGCGAAAACCCGATGGGCCTGAATCATGCCGGGGATAATGTTTTTGCCGAAATCATGGGCCGTGGTCAGGCCGGCATCCTTCCGCAATTCATGATAGAGCGCTTCCGTTCGAAACAAATAAATGCCCATGGAAATGAAGGCGCGCGTCGGATCGTCGGGCAGGGGAAATGCCGAGGCCGGCTTTTCTTCAAACCGGGTAACGCGGCGGGAGGCATCCACTCCCAGGACGCCGAACTGTCGGGTGTCTTCGATCGGCCATTCGATAGCGCCCACCACCGCATCCGCGTCGGTTTCCTGCATGTACCGGTACATATCCGCATAGTTCATTTTATAGATATGGTCTCCCGCCAGGACCAATAAATATTTTGGGCGTTCCTGTTCCAATAAAAACAGGTTTTGGTAAACGGCGTCGGCCGTGCCACGATACCAGTCGGTGCTGATGCGTTGTTGCGGCGGGATGGAAAAAATAAATTCTCCCAGTTCGGGATTGAAGATGGACCACCCCCGGCGGATATGGCGATCCAGCGAATGAGACTTATATTGGATGAGAACGGCGATTTTTCGGAGACCGGAATTCAGGCAATTGCTGAGGGTGACGTCGATGATGCGGTATTTCCCGGCAAATGGAACCGCCGGTTTGGCCCGGTGTTGTGTGAGTGGCAGCAGGCGCTCCCCTCGACCGCCGGCCAGGATCATCGTGTAAATATGGCGCATGGACACATCCTCCTTTTACAGAAATCGTATCCACAAAAACATTCGAGTATATCCGATTGCAGAAAAAAGGGCGAACGGGGGGACTGAAAGGATTCCAGATAATTTCGGCCGGAGGCCAACTCCGTGTGGGGGATAAGGACTGGATGGCTGAGGGCGGACGAAGAAAGGCACCCGTCCGGTGGAAATCCTTAATTGACAGAATGGCTGTTGTCAGGTACGCTGTGTGTTGTTCATGACGATTCGGTCCGGCGGCGTGAACACCCATAAAAAACTCCGGGCCCCGCGATCGTATCGCGAACAGACTCTGCTCGGAGCGGACTTCCCACCTGGTTCTGCCTCGCTCGGTTTTCTGAATCCGTGTCAATACGATCTTAGCAACAAAAGGAAGTAGTATGTCTTCAACTGTTTCGTCTCGTTTTAGTGACCTTGGTGTGTCTGCTGTCATGGTTCAAGCCCTGGAAAAAGGGGGGTTGATCGAACCTACTCCCATTCAACAACAGGCCATTCCTCACGCCCTTGCCGGTAAAGATGTGCTGGGATGTGCCCAGACCGGAACCGGAAAGACCGCCGCATTCGTTATTCCCATGATTGAACGATTGGCGGATGGGCCGAAGTCTGCTCCTCGGGGGTTGATTTTGGCGCCGACCAGGGAACTGGCTTTTCAAATTCAAGCCACGCTGACCAAATTCGGTCGAGCACGCCGAATCTTTGGAACCACCTTGGTGGGAGGCGAGGATATTCAGGCCCAAATTCGGGGGTTGCGGCAGCGTCCGGATATTCTGGTGGCCACCCCCGGTCGGCTTCTGGATCATATGTGGCAGGGAACCGTCTCGTTTGCCAAATTGCAAATCGTGGTTTTGGATGAGGCGGATCGCATGCTGGATATGGGGTTTGCCCCGCAACTGAATCAAATCATTGATGCGCTGCCGGATGTTCGGCAAACGTTGTTGTTTTCCGCAACCATGCCGGATAATCTTGGTGATTTGGCCAGGATGTCCCTGAAAGATCCGGTGAAGGCGCTGGTGGCGAAATCGGCCACGCCTGCCGAAGGGGTAACCCATACTCTGCACCACACCATGTCGTCCGATAAAACTTCCTTACTCATTACGCTGCTTAAGGAAACCAAGGATTCGGTCCTGGTCTTTACCCGAACCAAACATCGGGCCGACCGGATCGGGGAAACCCTGGAAAAAATCGGTCATCGCGTAGCGGTGATGCATGCCGGACGTCGATTATCCCAGCGGCGTACCGCCCTGGAAGGGTTCCGGCGTGGACGGTTCCAGATTCTTGTGGCCACGGATATCGCCGCCCGAGGATTGGATGTGGACAACATCCGGCATGTTATCAACTATGACCTTCCGAATGTCCCGGAGGATTATGTCCATCGGATCGGCCGGACGGCCCGGATGAAAACAACCGGGTGGGCGACAAGTTTTGTCACCGTGGAAGATATGCGATCCTTAAAGGCTATCGAGCGATTGTTGGGAAAGGCCGTACCCTGCGCACCAGGGAGCCGGCCTCCGGCGGTTGAATATCCGGCCAATCGGGCCCCACGTCCACGATATGGGAACGGAAACGGGGCTGGGGCTCCACGTCCGGATCGTCCTCGGCGGAACCGTCCCCCCGGCCGTGGACCCCGTCCCGCATCGTATTCTTTCTAACGGATGTTGGTGAATCCGGGCCTTGTGACGGCGGGCGCCGTTTCACGGCCCCTTTCCCCTCTTTCCTTAATTAAAAAATCCCCAAGTGCCGCCAAGGCCTTGGGGATTTTTTTTATCCTCTGCCGATTCTTGCGGATATTAAGTGGTCCCTTCTTGAATTCGAATGATTCGCTCAACCATTTCCGTGTTTTCCCCCCTTTCCGTACACGGCTGATTAATCGATGCCGATTTTCGGCTCAGAAAATGCCGGTTCAACCTTGTTTTTGTAAAAGATGAGGAGGTCCCTGATAGAGACCAATCCGGTGATGGATTCCCCATCCCGAACGACAAGGTGCCGGATTCCGGCCTCGCCCATCAATTGTTGAGCTTCCCTGGGGCTTTGGTTGGTGTCGATGGTAATGAAGGGAGCCGTCATGATCTTTTCGACGGTCAGCGATGCAAGGTCCATGGCTTCCGCCACGCCTTTTCGGACAATGTCGGTATCGGTGATGATCCCCACGTACTCTCTTTCCTTTTTCACAAGCAGAGCGCTCACTCTAAACTTTTTCATGAGTTGTGCAGCGTCAAAAATAGGCGAGGTGTGGGGCACCGACTTGACGTCCGTTCTCATGACTTCCGTTAAGTTTGGCATGACACGACCTCCTTGTGCGGTTGGTGGTGGTTACCCGAGAGTTGGGGGGCATGTTTGACGTTGGTGAAATAATGATAGCGGAGCAGGAGTAATCATCTCTGGAATTGTTCCGGCTCGAGAAATCGATGATACCTTCAAAAGAATTGTATCATTTGAGCGCCCTGGAACAATTCATGGGGGTCCTGCCTTGAAGGTGAGAAATCGCAGGGGGGCGGACCCGTTCTGAGGGTTAATGGAGAAAAGGTCGAAGTTTCTGTGGGGAGCCGTATGACCGAAGGGCGGGGAATCCGCTGAAAAACGTTGGCGGCCCCGACTTTGTAGGTAGTTGGAGCCGCCCGCCTGACTGTTTGATAAACCGGTGATAAAGTTAGGGAGCCGAAGCTTTCTCTCCCTCCTGAACATCCAACACTTTTACGTCAAAATGTAAAGTTTTGCCCGCCAAGGGATGATTGAAGTCCAAAACGACCACTTCTTCTTTGACTTCCTTTACCATGGGCCGCACGATACGTCCTTCAGGATCCTGGCCTTGTAATTGTGCTCCGACCTGGCGGGCTTCGGGTGGAATTTGGTCAATGGGGACCTCTTGAAAACCTCGTTGATCCACTTCCCCATAACCGTCCTTGGGATCTACGGTCACTTTCTTACTTTCCCCTGCCTTCATGCCGCTTAACGCATTTTCCAGACCGGGGATGATCTGGCGGGACCCCTGCGTGAATACCAGGGGATCTCCTCCCACGTTGGTGTCCAGCACCTCTTGATTGTCCAGGGTGAGCGTGTACTCCAGTGAAACAGTTTTACCGTCAGAAATGGTCATGCCCCCTCCTTCCGGAGAGCCGGCCTGGGAAAACGCAGGAATTAATCCGACGATACATGCGAGGGCCCCTACTGCTCTAATAGCCATCCGACGCGATACCATATGACTGATCCTCCGAGGATAGATGATGATAAAAAGGACTGGAAAGGTTCGCGGCCCATGGCCGTCTAGACGACAAGGCGAGCGGTTCCAGGCTTGGGTTGATTTAGGGAAGTGTATCAGAAAAATTTTCGGTTGGCCATGAAACTCAGGCTCCCTCTTGTTCAGGATGCCTGATTTGGTTAGGCTGAATCGGCAATGTGACATGCCGAGGGGGGCCATTCTCTGGAGCCCATTACGGACCTTTATGTCGGCCAAGGAGCCTGAGACTGATGGAACGAACGGAACGGGTGGTACAAGCCAAACAAAATCTGGCCAAGCATCGGCGCGGGATTTCAGGACGGGAGGTGGAGGAGCCGGAGGATGACCGTCTTCCGCCGGGCCAACATCTGGTCAATAATTTTCCTGTTTTGGATTTGGGCTTCAAGCCGGAGATTGCACTGGAGACGTGGTGCCTGACGATTGACGGATTGGCGGCCAACCCCGTGACTTGGTCTTGGGAGGATTTCCAGGCGCAACCTGTGGTGCATACCACTTCGGATTTTCATTGTGTCACTACCTGGAGTATGTTGGATTGTGCGTGGCAGGGTGTGCGGTTTCAACACCTGCTGGAGGTGGTGCGTCCATTGCCGTCTGCTAAATATGTCTTGTTTGAAGCTTATGACGATTACACCACCAATCTTCCCCTTAATGTTTGTGATGACGAAGATGTGCTGCTGGTCACCCATTGGAATGGCAGGCCCCTGAGCCGGGATCATGGTGGGCCGGTCCGAATGTTGATTCCCAAGCGATATGCCTGGAAGGGCGCCAAGTGGGTGAGAAGAATAACTTTTTCCGAGTGCGATCAAAAGGGTTTCTGGGAAGTTCGGGGCTATTCCAATACGGCGTTACTGTGGCAAAACGACCGGTATGGCTGATTGGGTTGGTTAAAGTTTCTTGCCTCCATAAGGTCGAGAGAGATGGTGCCCCTGCCGACCCTTGATCCTGTCCTGATACATTTCGTCCGGCCGCTTTGGGGCCGGTTTCCGCCTGGTGATTCATACTTCTGTTCATAGGGACCTTTCTTGCCGTGGATGACCTGATGAACGACTATGCTGGGGGGGGTGGAGGGTTCCCAGTTCATGACTCATTCCGATGACTTTGTGATTACCTCTGTGGAAGCGTGGCCCGTCACGCTTCCACTGCGTGAGCCGTTTGTCGTGGCGTCCGGTTCCATGTCGGTCGCGCATAATGTGTTTGTCCGTGTGACGCTCGGACGCGGGGTAACCGGCTTCGGGGAGATGGCGCCCTTTCCCGATATTTCCGGTGAAGACCAAGCCGGGTGTTTGGAGAGGTTTTCGCAGGTTTCCGGTTCCCTTCTCGGGCAGTCCGGATGGAACTGGAGAAGATTGGCGTATCAATTGTCGGAGGCGGCCTCCCGGTGGCCCGCCGTCCGATGTGGGCTGGAAACCGCCCTGCTGGATGCATTGTGCCGTCAGATGGGGGTTCCGATGTGGGGTTTGTGGGGAGGGGCGGAGGTTCGTGTCCGGGAAACCGATGTGACATTGCCGATCGGCCGAACCGACCAGGTGGTGCGGACGGCCGCGGACTGGTTCGCGCAAGGATTTCGCGTGTTTAAAATGAAAGTCGGACAGGATGTCGATGCTGATATTCGAAGAATCGAGGCGGTGTATCGGGCCCATTCGACCGTTTCTTTCGTCATCGATGCCAATCAGGGGTTTCAAGCCAAGGAAGCGCTTCAGCTGATTGAGACCATGAAGCGATTGTCTATTCCCGTCATGCTGATCGAGCAACCGGTGCATCGTGATGATCTGGACGGCCTGGCGGAAGTGCATCGAGCCAGCCCCTTTCCGATTGCCGCGGACGAATCCGTCCGTTCGTTGGCCGATGTGGAAAAGCTGGTAAGGGATGCGGCGGTGGATGTGATCAATATCAAGATCACCAAATGCGGAGTGGTTGAATCAGTGGACATGGCCCGGCTTGCCAAGGGAAGCGGTATTCGTTTGATGATCGGTGGGATGGTGGAAAGCCGATTGGCGATGGGGTGTTCCTTCGGGCTGGTGCTGGGGATGGGGGGAGTTGAATGGTTGGATTTGGATATGCCGTTATTGTTGGCTGCGGACCCCGTTCAAGGCGGCTACCGTTATCATGGTCCGTTGTTGCATCCCTGGACCGAACCCGGCTTGGGCATTACAGGTCTCGAGGACCAGCCCGCTTCCATCGTGATCCGGTAAATGGAACACGCACGGGGAAAATCTTCCTACCGTGCACCAGGTTCCCGTGAGATCCCGGCTGAACTATTGCTTGCACGTTTTCTTATTTCCCGAGTAGGATGAAACCAGTTCCAGGAGTTTTCTTCAAGGAGGACCGTGCATGTTGAAATCGAGGCGGAGAATGTCGGGAAGGGTGATCGGGGGAATTCTGGTCGGGTGGATGTGTCTGGTCGTCGCGCAGGGAGTGATGGCCCAGGATTTGGCATCCTTTGAAAAGCGCGTCACCGAACATCGGTTGGAAAACGGGTGGACGTTCATTATCGTCGAGCGGGCTGTGGCCCCCGTCTTTGCCTTTATGACGCGGGTCAACGTCGGGGCCGTCCAGGAGAGCACCGGCCAAACCGGGTTGGCGCATATGTTCGAACATATGGCGTTTAAAGGGACCCCCCACATCGGTACCTCCGACTATGAAGCCGAACAAAAGGCACTGGCGGCATTGGAGGAAGCCTATCAGGCTTATCAGCGGGAAAAACTATCACCGGGAGACGATTCCGAGGCGGTGCAGCAGCTGTACCAGGTGTTCAAGGCCCGTCAGCAAGAGGCGGCAAAATTCGTCGTCAAAAACGAATTCGGCGATATCATTGAACGGGAGGGCGGAGTCAGTTTGAACGCCTTCACCGGCGCGGATGTAACCGGGTATTTTTACGCGCTGCCCTCCAACAAAGTGGAATTGTTCGCCTATCTGGAATCCGAACGCTTTTTGCATCCGGTGTTCCGGGAATTCTATGAAGAGCGGGATGTGGTGATGGAAGAACGGCGGATGCGGACCGAAAGCCAGCCGTTCGGGCGGTTATTGGAACAATTCGCCTCGGTTGCCTTCATGGCTCATCCCTATAAGCGGCCGGTGATCGGTTATGCCAGTGATATTCAGTCATATACAATTACAGATGCCCAAAAATTTTTTCAGACTCACTATGTCCCTTCGAATATGGTCACGGCTATCGTGGGGGATGTGAAAGCGGAAGCGATTATTCCCATCCTGGATAAGTATTTCGGCCGGATTCCTTCCGGCAAGCAGCCTCCGGCTTTGCGCACGGTTGAACCGCCCCCCGTAGCCGAAAAAATCGTGATCTTGAGGGATCCGTCGCAACCCATCTATGTCGAGGGATATCATAAACCTGCCGTAGGACATCCTGATCAACCCGTCTATGACGCGATTGATGATGTCTTGACGAATGGACGAACGGCCCGGTTGTACCGTTCGCTCGTCAGGGATAAACAAATTGCCGTCAAAGCGGGTGCGTATGCGTCTTACCCGGGAGACAAATATCCGCATGTGTGGATGGCCTATGTGGTGCCGGCCCGAGGGGTAGACAATACCACCGTTCAGGAGGCCCTGGGGGCTGAGCTGGAACTCCTGAAAATCGAGGATGTCACGGATCAGGAATTGGAGCGTTTCCGGACTCGTGCCAAGGCCGCCCTTGTTCGATCGCTGGATAATAATTTGGGAATGGCTATGCATCTGACGGATTATCAAATGTTATTCGGGGACTGGCGGGAATTGTTCCGCTATATCGAACGCCTGGATCAAGTCACCAAAGCGGATATCCGACGGGTAGCCAATACCTTGTTTCAACCCACGAAACGGATCGTCGGAATGATCGAAACGGTTGTGCCTCAGGAGCCGGGTAAAGAGAATCCGCAGGTGGGAGGAAAATCATGAAGCGTGATCTTCAGAAGGATATCGGATGGAAAGCCTGGGGTGCCTGTTTGTTGCTGGTGCTGCTGGGGGCGTTGGGCATCCCCGGTCTTCTTGGTGCGCAAGTGGAACGGATGGAGGAGTTGGTTTTCCCGCGGTTGCCGGAAATTGTGATTCCCGAACCTGAACGGATGGTGCTGGACAATGGGATGGTCGTGCTCCTGATGGAAAACCATGAACTCCCACTTATCGGTGTATCGGCTATGATCCGGACCGGGGCCCGCCTGGAACCGGAGGAAAAAATCGGATTGGCCGGATTGACCGGAACCGTCCTCCGGACCGGCGGAACTCAACGCCGAACCGGCGATGAGTTGGATGAATATCTGGAAGGCAAGGCTGCTGCGATCGAAACTTCTATCGGAGATACGGCAGGGACCGCATCGATGAGTTGTTTGTCGGAGGATTTCCGGGAGGTGTTTACGGTTTTCGGTGAGGTGCTTCGACAGCCTGCTTTTGACGAGAGGAAGCTGGATCTTGCCAAAAATCAGGTGATGGCGGGTATTTCGAGGCAGAATGATAATCCGGATACGATTGTCTCGAGGGAGTTTAAGAAATTGGTCTATGGAAAGACGTCACCCTATACATGGGTGCCGACCTATGCCTCCGTCACCCGGATTACCCGGGAGGATCTGGTGGCATGGCATCAAACCTATTTCCACCCGGATCGGATCATTTTGGGGATTTCCGGCGACTTCAAATCCGATGAGGTATTGCAGGTGATTCGGGAGGTCTTGGGAGATTGGCCGCGTGGCCCTGAAGTGCAGGATGAGACGGCCATGATTCGGACCGACCCGCTTCCCGGGGTCTTTTATGTCGAAAAAAACGATATGACACAAGCCAAGATTGCCATGGGCCATTTGGGCATTCAGCGGAATGACCCCGATTATTATGCCATCGTCATTGCCAATCAAATTCTCTCCGGATCCTTCGGGGCGCGCCTGTTTTCCAATATTCGTTCCAAACAGGGCTTGGCCTACGATGTTCATGGCGGAGTCGGAATGGATTGGGATTATCCCGGGATGGCTATTTTGTCGATGTCCACCAAAATTGAAACCACCGGCAAGGGGATTGAGGCCTTGATTTCCGAAGCCCGCAATATGGTCTTACAGCCCCCCACCAAGGAAGAGGTGGACAAAGCCAAAACCAGCATTCTGAATTCATTTGTGTTTTCGGTCGATTCTCGGTCCAAAGTCCTGGGTAAATTTCTGACTTATGAATATTACGGCTATTCATGGACCTGGCTGAGAGAGTTTCGTGAAGGGATTGAACGGGCGACCACCGACCAGGTGCGTGCGGCTGCCCAAAAACATCTTCGCCCTGAGGACTTTTCCATTCTGATTGTTGGGCCTCGGGAAGGGACTAAGCCGGCTTTGGCGCGGTATGAGGGTGTTCAGGAATTGGATATCCGGATTCCCGATCCACCCGAAGGGGTGTGATGGTGGGATTGCGACGCCGGGTATCGTTGAGGCAGGATCGGTTGCGAATCTTCCGCCGAAAGAACACATGAACCCATGAATATATTTCAGCGTCTTTCCCACTGCCGGGCTGTGGTGGTTGTCGGAATTCTGCTGGGTGTGTTGGTAAGCGGATGTCAAACGAATCCCTATACTCAGCGATCCCAGTTTTTATTGATGCCCGCCGGGTACATGAATGAGATGGGGGCGACGTATTATCAGGAGGTTCTCCAGGATCCCAAGGTCACTCTCTCGAATGATCCGAGGGAGATCGAACCCGTCAAGCGCGTGGCCGCCCGCATTATTGAAGCCGCTAAGCGGTCTAAATACGCACCGGAGGCGAAGCAATTCACCTGGGAGGTGACGGTCATCAAGGATGATGGCACGATGAACGCCTGGGCATTGCCGGGCGGAAAAATCGCATTTTATACCGGTATCTTTCCCATCGCCAAGAATGAAGCCGGTTTGGCCGCCATCATGGGGCATGAGGTGGTTCATGCACTGGCACAACATGGATCGGAGCGGATGAGTCAGGGGCTGGCGGCACAATTCGGAATGACGGCTGCGGCCATTGCGCTTTCCACCCAGAAGATGAATCCCGCCATGGCTGAATTGGCGATGCAAGCGATGGGGTTGGGTGTTCAGGCCGGCATTTTGCTGCCGTTCAGCCGGAAACACGAATCGGAAGCCGACTATATCGGCTTGTTACTGGCCGCTGATGCGGGATACGACCCCCGCGAAGCCGTCCGGATCTGGGAACGGATGGCTGCCGCCACCAAAAACGGGCCTCCCGAGTTTCTCTCCACACATCCTTCCCATGACACCAGGATTGCCGATTTGAAAGCCTGGATGCCTGAGGCATTACGGCTTTATGAAAAAGCGCCTAAAGCTCCTGTGTCAGAGTTGCCTTCTATCAAAACCGCTCCGTCTCAAAATTCCGTGCCTCCGTCCGGAGGTGGGTTTCGGTAACATGGTGCCGGTCCCACACCTTTTTGAGGCCAAAGGATTCCTGTTCAACCTCCTAGGTTTTCCGCGGAGAATGGGCATTTCCGCCTCGGTGGAGCCTGGGATGTGGCGG
>JBDIVP010000014.1:0-28881 GCA_039794325.1 Candidatus Inrsubterrania sp. | reverse complement strand
CGGCCTTTTCGAGAAAATACCCCAGATCCCTGGCATCTAAAATTTCACTGACCACCGGGAGTCCGGTTGAGCTGAGAGCGGCAGCCAAGAACGCCAATCCCTCCTGTCCCAACCCCTGAAATGAATACGGCGATGTTCGAGGTTTGTATGCCCCACCACGTAAAATTTTGGCTCCGGCCTTGGCCACCTCTTTCGCAATTCCAACGGTGATTTCCAATTTTTCAACGGCACAAGGCCCGGCCATCACCACCACTCGATGGCCACCGACCGGCACACCGGACACATCAATTACCGTATTGTGTTTTTGAAATTCCCGACTGACAATTTTCCAAGGGGCAAGAATCGGCGTGACGCTTTCCACGCCAGGAAACACACTTAACGGTTGTCCCTCCAGTACACGTTCATCCCCGATCACCCCGACAATCGTCCGTTCCTCACCTTTGGAAACTTGAGACTTTAACCCCAAGGATCGAAGGCGATCCACCAAATGTTCAATATCCTGTTCCGACGCCTCGGGCTTGAGGACAATTATCATGCAAAGCTCACTGGGATGGCTGAACAGAGGTTAAGCGGGATAAAATCACCTGCAACACTTCAAGAAACCGGCGGTTTTCACTTGGCTGGCCAATGGTGACCCGAATCATCGAGCCACGGATATGCCGGACAATGACCCCATCCTTTAGCATGGCGTCATAGACTCGCTTCCCGTCCATTCCCACATCCACATAGAGAAAATTTGCTTCACTGGGAATCGGGTGCAAGCCCAATCGCCCTAATCCCTCTTCCAAAAATTTCATTTCCGCTTCATTCATTGCGCGACTTTTCGCCACATGCTCCTCATCCGTCAAAGCCGCACGCGCAGCTTCTTGCGCCAAGCTATTCACATTAAAAGGAGGTCGCACCCGATTCACGTAGCCTGCGATTTCAGAAGTCGTCACTCCATACCCCACACGAAGACCCGCCAGCCCATAAATCTTCGAGAATGTCCGGAGGACCACGCAGGGCTGTCCCGCCCGCACATACTGGAGGCAATCCGGGAAATGAGCATGCCGGACATATTCATAATATGCCTCGTCAAAAACCACAATGACATGGTCCGGGAGACGGGAGAGAACCTGCTCAATGTCCTGGACGGTCACTATGGTGCCGGTTGGATTATTGGGATTACAAATAAAGAAAAGACGGGTCCGGTCATTCACCGCATCCAGCATGGCCGACACATCGTGGGTCCAATTCTTCAGGGGAACCTCAACTGGAACAGCATGCCCTGCTAAAACAGCCAGCCGATACATTACAAACGTCAAATCAGCCATGACCGCCTCTTCACCAGGAGACAAAAATGCCTTGACCAGCAGACTGATGATTTCATCAGACCCATTTCCCACCAGAACTTGGTCGGGTGAAACTTTTACCTGATCCGCCAAATCCTGGCGGAGGTAATAGGCACTGCCGTCGGGATAACGATGAAGAGTGGATGACGCCTGCTCCAATACCTGGAGAGCCTTGGGAGACGGTCCCCAAGGATTTTCATTTGATGCCAGCTTAATGGCATGACCTACCCCCAATTCCCGCTCCAATTCACTCAAAGGCTTGCCTGGAGCATAAGGAGTCAATGAAGCAATACGGGGATTGACACGTAAGGGCATAGGGTTGCTCTTCCTTTGTCTGCCTGTAGACTCACTTCCAGTGAATGGAAGGATCACTCCCGCCCACTTCTCGTTGGGGGAGTGAATTGGTTGCCACTTTCGATTGTAACCTAGACATTTCCTTGTCGGATGACATGACATTATTGGTAGGCAGGATAGGAACCCAGGACTTTAAGAAACTGACACCTGGACTTCACCTCTTCCAGTGCTTTTTTGACCCGCTCATCATCCTGATGCCCCTCCAGATCCATAAAGAACAAATATTCCCACACTTTTTTTCGAGTTGGACGCGATTCAATTTTGGTCATATTAATTCCAAATGAAGAAAAAGGCCGAATAAGATCGTATAGCGCCCCCACTCGATCCTTGGCCGATACGATAATAGAGGTCTTATCCCGACCCGTTCGTTCAGCTCCACGCTGGGACAGGATTAAGAACCGAGTGAAATTATTGATATTGTCCTCAATACGCGTCCGTAAAAGATTGAGGCCATAGAGCTGAGCCGCCAGCTCCGACGCAATCGCCCCTGCGGAATGGTCATGAACGCAACGTTCCGCGGCGCGAGCGGTACTCGGCTCCTCGGCAATCGCGACAGACGGCAGGTTCGTCTCAAGCCAATTCCGACATTGCGCAATGGCATGCGGATGGGAATAGACGATTTTAATATCCTCCAAACGTTTGGCTTTTGAAAGAAAATGATGGGAAATTTCCATCATCACCTCACCGTAAATAAACAGAGGGGAGTCTACAAACAAATCCAGGGTATGGTTGACCACTCCTTCAGTAGAGTTTTCAATGGGGACTACTCCAAATCGCATCCGGCCCCGCTCCACCTCATCAAACACCTCCTTAATACTATTGACGGGAATATATTCCGCCGATTCTCCAAACTTTCTCATAGCGGCTAAATGCGTAAAGGTGGCTGGAGGACCGAGATACGCAATGGTTTGCGTACCTTCAAGGGACAGAGAGGCAGACATAATTTCCCGGTAAACCGGACGGAGGGCCTCACTGGGAAATGGCCCAGGATTCTTCTGCATGAGGCGATCGACAATGGCCGCTTCACGTCCCGGAGTATGGAGATGCGCGGAGGCATCCTGTTTTTTCTTCAAGTGTCCGATGCGGATGACATATTGAGATCGTTCATTCAATATCCTCAAGATCTCATCATCCAGACGATCAATATGCTCACGGCAGGTTGGAATATCGTCAGGTAGTTCCATCGTCATTTTTAGCCCAGCAAATCCAAAGGAAACCGTCAATTTATGAATAGGTTACGAACGAGCATACAAAGATTGGCGGCCAGTGGCAAGCAACGATCACCACCCTCCCGCCTTTGCCTCAGATCGTTTTCGACCATCTAGGAGAGAAAGTCTGGCCCTCCCTTACACAACTCGGAATTTTTTATATTTCATCATCAGACAATCACCTACCTGCAATCGGCCAAAACGAGATTTAGAAAATTATCCCGACATGCCCTTTGTCCACCAGGCAGGATACGTTCAGGTCCCCATACCTTATAAGAATAAGACATGGAGCGCTTCATGAAGCCGTAAAGGATTAAGGAAGGGATTAGCCGAGGTCTGTCAATTAAAAAATGGAACAACCGCCCCCCATACCCACGATCATCCGGATATCTCCAACATCTTAACCTTAAACCACCAGAATGTCCTTTCTCTGGCCACTTTTTTGTCAATGAAAACTTTCTTGGTCGGTTGGAAATTTTCCGAATTCGATTTCTTCGCGAAATCGTCTAAGCGCCTGAAGGGCATCGGCTTTCAAATGAGCATACGGTTTTACGAATTTTGGAAGAAAATCATCAAAAAGCCCCAAAAGATCGTACAAGACCAAGATTTGACCATCACAATCGGGACCGGCTCCAATGCCAATCGTGGGAATCGACAACACCTCCGTCACCCTTTTAGCCAATGAAGAGGGAACACATTCCAAAACAACGGAAAATACGCCCGCCCCTTCTAAAGCCTGCGCTTCGCTCAAGAGCCTTTCGGCACCTTCCTGGTCTTTCCCTTGGACCTTATACCCTCCCGAAGCATTGACGGACTGGGGCATCATTCCCACATGCCCCATGACCGGAATTCCAAATCGAGTCATCGCCTGTACCCGGTCTGCAACGGCCTTTCCACCTTCAATCTTGACGGCAGCAGCACCCGCCTGAAGGAGATGCCCGGCATTTCGAACTGCGTCTTCTACACTCGGCTGATAAGACATGAAGGGCATATCAGCAATAATCAAGGCCTGTCGGGCTCCCCGCGCCACCATTCGAACATGATACAACATCTCTTCCATGGTCACCGTTAGGGTATTGGGGTTTCCCTGCACAACCATCCCCAGAGAATCACCCACCAGAATTGCTTCGAGGCCGGCTTGCTCGACAATCCTGGCAAAGAGAGCGTCATAGGCCGTCACAACGGTCAACTTCCGCCCACTCTTTTTAAATTGTTGAAATTCGGGGATAGTCACTCGGGATTCCTTACAACCGGCCATGCCTTACTGGGCCGACTTTCGTTTCGCCGCTTCCAATGTATTTTGAAGCAACATCGCGATCGTCATGGGTCCAACACCCCCGGGGACGGGAGTAATCCAGCCGGCCCGCTCCCGAACCCGTTCAAAATCCACATCGCCTACCAACATCCCGTCCGCCAAACGATTGATCCCCACATCAATCACTATCGCCCCTGACTTTACCATATCAGGCGTGACGAAACAGGGTTTTCCAATTGCTGCCACCACAATATCGGCTTCCCGGACGATCCCGGGAAGATCCTTGGTCCGGGAGTGACAAATTGTGACCGTGGCATGACGATGCAACAGCAACATGGCAACCGGCTTCCCTACGATATTACTTCGCCCGATCACGACGGCTCGTTTACCGGCAATCGGTTCATTCGTGGAATCGATCATATGAATAACCCCCTTGGGCGTGCAGGGGACAAAACAGGGATCGCCTTCCACCAGCCGACCAACGTTCAGGGGATGAAACCCGTCAACATCCTTGTCGGGTAGGACGGACTGAAGAATCAATTTGCTGTCGATGTGGGGGGGCAACGGCAATTGCACCAGAATTCCATGAATGCGATCATCGCCATTTAACTGCCGAATCAGTGCCAATAAATCCTCTTGCGTGGTCGAGGAGGGGAGGCAATACGTTTGGGGATACAATCCGGCTTTTTCGCAGGCTAATTTTTTATTTTTCACATAAACTGCCGAAGCAGGATCATCTCCCACCAAGACCGCCGCGAGTCCGGGTTTAATTCCGGCTTCATCATATAAGACAGCTACCTCCTGAGCGATGGCGTTCCGAAGATTTTGCGCCAATACTTTTCCCTCTATGATTCGTCCTCCCACCTGTTTCTCCCTTCTATTTATGGTCCGGTCACCTGTACTGGGTTGAACGCGGCAGTCATTCTCACTCACTCAAAAGGCATCCCCACAATCCCTCCCTACGCCCTCTCACGCCTGGTTTCTTGACACCCCAAGAAACTCTCTCTTACCATGTGGTATTGTAACTTCACCAAACTATTACCCGCAAATTTACTGATTATGCTGACGAAATCCTTATCCCTCCCCCGACAAGCCCATCGAATCTTCTTCGGTAAATCGGCTAGGGAAATGGGTCTGACCTTCCTACTCTTACTTTTACTGGCCGTCTCCCCCGCAGAGGCCATCCAGATTCCTAATCTAGCCTCCCCTCAACACATGATAGCCGACCAAGACTCCACCTATTTCATTGCCAATGCCAATGGTGACCCTGGAACGCGAAACAACCAAGGATTCATCAGCAAAGTGAATCAGGAAGGCGAGATCACAGACCTTCACTTTATTCAGGGAGGGGTCAATTCGGTAATCCTCAATTCACCGAACGGCATGGCGATTGTTGGAGACATTTTATATGTGGCCGACCTGGATTCCATCAGGGCCTTCAACAAACAGACCGGCGAACCATATTTGACCCTTCCTTTCACTCGGGAGGACTGCCGATCACTCACCGGCCTCGCTTCAGACAATGAAGGCATGCTGTTCGTTTCGGATACGGACAGTAACCGGATTTTTCGGATAGACTCGTCTCAAGACCATGCCATTTCGCTACTCCTTCACGATGAACGCCTCTCTCATCCCCATGATATTGCCGTTCATCCACGGAGCGGTCACCTGTTCGGAGTCGGATGGGAAGATGGTAAAATTTTTGAAATTGATCAAAACGGGGTTTTCCACGAATTGTTCGTCAATTCATTTTTTAGAGGTGGGTTTTATAATTTGGATGGCATTGATTTTGATCAATACGGCACCATGTATGTCTCAGACATGACCGCCGGGAAAGTGTGGCGTATCAGGGCTAACTTAAAAAAAGAAGTGATTGCCGAGTTTCTCATTTCACCGTCCGGCCTTGCCATTGACCGGCCCAACCATTTGATTCTTGTCCCTTACCTCTATGCCGACGGTGCGGAAATCAATGGATTAGAACGGCCAACCAATTCCAATGCCCCAAAAAAGAAGCGAACATGGGCAGACTACGGAATGGACTGGTTCAAAAAGGAATGAGGCCTTGAGCAAGTGCTCTTATTGCCACCAGCGCAAAGGCAAACGATCCTGTCCGGCAATGGATGGTTTCATCTGCACCACATGCTGTGGGACCCACCGTCTGAGCGCCATTAATTGTCCCTCTACCTGTTCCTACCTGGAACCAAACGACGAGTATCAACAAAAACGTATTGGCGAACGCTTTGAAACTGAACGACGGGCTTTTTATCGTGAGTTATTGGAATTTGGTGGCGAACGGGCAACCGAGGTCTTTTACGTATTTGAAGCCTTGGCCTATCGGTTTTTTCAGGATCGCCGGACGGCACAGGATGTGGAGGTTTTAACAGGAATTCAAACCCTACGAAACCGCTACAGTCTGATCCATGTTCCCGAAACCACCTCCCCCCCGTTCGGAGAAGAACTGAAAAAGGAATTTAAGGTATTTGAAGAACGGCAAACCCTTGATCCTGTTCTTGTCATCGAAGTCCTTGACCGGGCCCAAAGATTCATTCAAACCTTTTCCGGATCTTCTATAGGGTCTCATCGGTTTTTACAGGGGCTTCTCGGGTACATTCGTGAGCGACATCCTGATGTCGCCGAGCAACTTGCTCGACAAACCGGAGCCGGCGGGCGCATCGTCATCCCCAGCGGCTTTCAATACGAACCCGCCTCCTCGATTTCATAGAGTCCCTCCTGCAAGGAGAGGAATCCCACCTCCCTATTCCAGCCAGTGATTATTCAAGTACCTCAATGGTCATCTCAATGCGTTCCAAGGGATTATCGCGAAGGTCTCTCGGCTGATTAACAATAATATCGGCCACTTCCACACCCTTCACTACTTCTCCAAATATCGTATACTGCCCGTCCAAATGTGGGGCTTTATCCACCATGATAAAAAATTGTGATCCCGCACTATTGGGATCGGCCGTTCGGGCGGCAGAAAGAATCCCCTTTTCATGGGGAACCCGGCTGAATTCAGCAGGGAGGGTGTACCCGGGACCACCCGTGCCATAACGATTTCGATTACTGGGATCTTTGGTCAACGGATCCCCACCTTGGATCATAAATCCAGGAATAACACGGTGAAAAATCGTACCATTATAGAAACCTGATTTAGCCAACTTGACAAAGCTCTCCACATGTTTAGGAGCCAAGTCCGGAAAGAGGACGATCTCCATTTCTCCGAATTTGGTCTTTAAGATAGCCCTCGGGGCCTTTTGTTCAGCACTCTCTTCTTCCTCCCCAAAAGCAGGTCCAATCCCAGGCCCCATTCCAAGCAACCCTGTCACCATCATCAAGTAAAGCCAAAACCATGTACGTCCTTGACTACGACAACCACCCCTCATACCAGCTCCTCCTTTTCCTCTCCGTAATTGAGCCATCACGGTCATAAGACAGAATTTAGCCACGGCCCGGTGTCTCTATTCCTTTCAATGCCTGTTGAGCAGCTAACTGCTCTGCTTCCTTTTTGGTCCTCCCTTCCCCTGAGCCCAAAACTTGTCCATTCAGCACAACCTCAATCCTGAAGACTTTTTCATGATCAGGACCCGATTCATGGACAACCCGATACAAGGGATTTGCTCCCTGTCTGCGCTGATGAGCCCATTCCTGAAGCCGGGTTTTCCAATCTCTACCGATGAAGGATGAAGGACCGTGTTTAATATTATCAAATTCGGAGGCCAGAATGCGCAGAATCACCAGGCGTGCAGCCCCAATCCCTCCATCAAGATACACCGCCCCCAGAATTGCTTCAAGAGCATTGGCCAATAAAGAAGGTTTCTCCCGTCCACGCGTGGCTTCCTCCCCACGCCCGAGCCTCAGCCATTGCCCCACATCTATCCGCCTGGCCGCCCTGGCGAGGGGAGCCCGACTGATAAGACCTGCTTTGATCTTAGAAAGTTCGCCTTCCGAGCATTGCGGAAATGTATCCGCTATACTTTCACTGACCACCAAACCCAGAACCGCATCTCCCAAAAATTCCAATCTTTCATTATGTGAAGTTTTGATATCCGAACCGGTTGCAAGGAAAGACCGATGGGTCAGGGCTTCAACCAAAAGCGTGGTGTCCCGAAACGTATACCCCAGCTTGCTTTGAATGTCCTGATACATGAAGGGGCCAAAAGGAACCAAAGGCTCCTGTCACAAACGGGGGAACCGCATCGGAGCACCAGAAATCAACCGTTGATTTTCCTCCGAATCCTTTTGACGATTCAGGACTCACCCAGCCCGTAGGACACCGCCTCCGGAGCAGGCCAACGGCGAAACACCAAACAGGCATTGACACCGCCAAACCCAAAGGCATTGGAGACCGCCACATTGATCGAACAAGGCCTCGCCCGATGGGGAACATAATCCAAATCACACTCAGGATCGGGAGTATCCAAATTGATGGTGGGCGGCAGGATACTATGATAAAGGGAAAGAATGGAAAAAATCGCTTCAATTCCTCCAGCGGCCCCCAGCAGATGGCCGGTCATCGACTTAGTCGAGGATACGGGAATGTCATAGGCCTGTGCCCCGAAAACTTTTTTGATAACCTGCGTCTCCACTCGATCAGCAAAGGTCGACGTAGCATGGGCATTAATATACCCCACGACCTGCTTATCGATTTCAGCATCCTGAATAGCGCGCTCCATGCATACGACCGCACCGCCCCCATCATCTGGCGGAGCCGTAATATGATAGGCATCACTATTCATGGCATACCCCAACAATTCGGCATAAATACGCGCTCCTCGCGCCTTGGCATGTTCCAATTCCTCCAGAACCAGCACTCCAGCCCCCTCTCCGATAACGAACCCGTCCCGGTCTCCATCGAAAGGGCGGCTGGCTCTTTGCGGCTCCTCATTCCGTCGGGACAATGCCTTGGCCGCTGCAAATCCCGCAATAGCGGTCGAACAGATGGTGGACTCGGCTCCGCCGGCAATCATCACATCCGCTTCTCCACGTTGAATTAGCCGAAACCCGTCGCCGATACAATGGTTGCCGGTCGCACAGGCAGTCACTGCACAGGAATTGGGACCTTTCGCCCCCAACCGAATGGCCACCTGGCCGGAAGCCAAATTGATAATGACCATGGGAATAAAGAACGGAGACACCCGCTCAGGGCCACGTTCCAATACGACCTTATGGTAGTGCTCAATCGCCGGCAGTCCGCCGATTCCCGCGCCAATATACACTCCAACTCGATCCGCGTTTTCATCCCGCACTTCAAGTTTGGCATCATTCACAGCCTCTTGGCTGGCCGCAATGGCATACTGAATGAACACATCCATTTTTTTGATTTCTTTTTTCTCAATGTAGTCCGCCGGATCAAAATCTTTGACCTCTCCGGCAATCCGGACGGGAAACCGACCCGTGTCAAACCGAGTTATAGGGCCAATCCCCGATTGGCCTTGAATCAACTTTTCCCAGGTTTGAGGCACCCCCACAGCCAGTGGGGTCACAGCTCCCAATCCGGTTACCACCACACGACGTAACATAATCTGTTTAGTCATAGTTACCTGAGTTTCGGCAAGTAGACCTTGCATGCCAAGGTTTTTCGCTCTCCGCTCAAACGATCATACCTGCTCTTGACGAATGATGCCTAATCGGCGTCCCCCAGAGTCAGGAGATTCCTGAATGGCTCAGACCTTCTCTTTAATAAAATCAATCGCCGCGCCAACCGTCTGAATTTTTTCCGCATCTTCATCGGGAATTTCAATTTCAAATTCTTCTTCGAACGCCATCACCAATTCCACCGTATCCAGAGAGTCGGCGCCCAAATCTTCCACGAATTTAGCTTCAGGAACCACATCATCCTCTTCCACACCAAGTTGTTCAGCAATAATCTTCTTTACTCGTTCTTCGACCGCCATGCGGCACCTCCTTCAAAAATGTCCATGAACCGAACTGATATTGAAATTTCAGAAATGTAAAGCTCACGCCATATGCATACCGCCATTGACATGGAGGACATGTCCGGTAATATACCCGGCTCTCTCTGATGAGAGAAAGCAGACGGCCTCCGCCACATCACTTACTTGTCCGAGCCGCTTGGCAGGGATCTGATTGAGAAGGGATTCTTGAATGTCCGAGGATAAATGCCGGGTCATCGCCGTATCGATAAATCCAGGGGCAACGGCATTGACCGTCACATTTCGGCTTGCATATTCACGGGCCACGGTTTTCGTCAACCCAATTACTGCCGCCTTGGAAGCGGCATAGTTGGCTTGCCCGACATTTCCTATAACTCCCACGATAGAGGCAATATTGACGATTCGACCGCTTCGTTGCTTGCTCATGGCAGGTAAAATGGCTTTTGAACAAAAGAATGTACCGGTGAGATTGACTTGTAAAACAGCCTGCCAATCTTCTTCTTTCATACGCATCAGCAGACCATCCCGGGTAATCCCGGCATTGTTTACCAGAATGTCGATCCGCTTCCATTCTTGCAAAACACGATCGGCCATACTTTTCACCTGATCCCATTCACCGACATTGACGCCCAGAGCCAGTGCCCTCCGCCCCTCGCTTTCCACCATGGTCACCGTTTCCTGACAACGGGAGGCATCGATATCGACGACGACAATATCCGCACCTTCTCTGGCCAAAGTCGCCGCCACAGACTGCCCGATCCCTTGTGCTCCTCCTGTTACGACCGCAATTTTCCCCTCTAAGAGCATGACGCCGGCTCCTCCATATTCCTGATAAAAATTTATTTAAGTCAGATGTGAACAAACCTGCTCATAAGACGCCCGGTCCTGAATGTTCCACGTGACTGCCTCCGGGAGGATTCGTTTCACAAGACCCGCTAAAACCTTACCCGGCCCAATTTCTACAAAATGTGTGATTCCCATCCGGAACATGCATTGAATCACATCCTGCCACCTGACAGGAGAGGCCAGTTGCCTCACCAGGGAGGATCGCACCTCTTCAACCGTACGGATGGGTTTGGCCTCCACATTATTAATGAGAGGTACCTTTAAATCAGACCAATTAAGAGAATCAATATCTTTTTTCAACCGGTCGGCCGCGATTTGCATGAGAGGGGTATGAACCGGCACACTCACCGGCAAGGGTATGATCCGTTTTGCACCACGGGATTTTGCGAGCTCCAAAGCCTTTTCCACAGCAGTCTTTTCTCCTGCCACAACGGTCTGGCCTGGAGAATTCAAGTTGGCGGGGGCCACAATGCCTGCCGACTGAACCTCTTGACATATCTCTTCAATTTCTCTTTCTGACATTCCAAGGATAGCCGCCACCAACCCGCTTCCTGGAGGAACTGCTTCCGCCATATACCTCCCACGTTTGTGCACCAACCCCACGGCATCACGAACCGTCATTCCTCCCCCGGCGACCAATGCCGTGTATTCTCCAAGGCTATGTCCAGCCACAGCTGATGGAGCAAGAGGGCCATCATGCAGTAATTGAAGCGCTGCAATACTGGTCAACAACAAAGCGGGTTGCGTAAACTCCGTTTGATTCAATTGCTCCCCCGGACCCGAGAAACATAATCGTCCGATGTCATAGCCCAAAATCTCTTGCGCCTCTTTATAGAGAGCCCGGACGGATTCCGATCCATCAAACAAATCCCTACCCATTCCCACAAATTGGGATCCTTGTCCCGGAAACAGAAAACCGATTTTCGCACCCACTGCCATCCCCGACCTCGTTTCTTAGAATTGGCAAGACCCAGGAGTCTCAATCCAGCCCTTTGACATTCCCCTTAATCGACAATAAATTCTCCGCCATCCACACAAATCACATTCCCTGTCATCCAATGAGCTTTAGGATGGCAAAGGACCCCAACCGCCTCGGCGACATCCTGCGGGGTAGTCAGACGCAGAGAAGGATTCTTCCGTTGAGCCAATTGGATCATTTCCGAAGAGCCTGGAATTTTTCTTAACGCAGGTGTATCCGTAACACCCGCCATCAAAGCGTTTACCCTAATCCCCAACGGTGCCAACTCCAGCGCTAATTGTCTGGTATGGGATTCCAGAGCCGATTTTGCCGCCGATACCGCCCCGTACGATTTCCAAACGCGTGCCCCCCCGGCACTGGTCATGGAGAAAATCCGACTCCCTGCCCTTAAAAAACCCTGTGCAACCAAATCCTGAGTCCAATACACTAAGCTGTGCGCCATCACATCTAAAGTCATTTCCATTTGGGATTTATTAATAGCCTCCGAGATAGGCTCAGAGATATAGGGCTTTAATGTGCCAAAAGCCAGCGAATGCAGAAAAGCCCGCACAAACATGGCCTTCCCTGGTTCTGATGTGCGCTGGGACATCTGCCGTAAAATATCAGCCCGTTTGTCAGAGTCCGCCGCGTTGGCATTGAAAAAGACGGCTTCCCGCCCAAGTGCCTGTATGTCAGCTACAATCCGTTCAGCATTGGGAACGGTGGATTTGCGATCAAGATGAACGCCCACAATATTCATTCCCAATTTGGCCAGTTCCAGGGCAGCCGCTTCTCCAAACCCGCTTGAGGCCCCCAAGATCAGCGCCCATTCTCCTTCAAACCACAATCCCGTTTCAGACATAATCCCCCTCGTATTAGAAATTTGGCAGGATCAAGGAAAAGTAACTCCCCCCTGGTTTTTTCTGCTATTCGGATTATTGGGGCGGCACTCGCCCTCTACCACCGCACAACCGCAGAGGCCCAGGTGAGTCCTGCCCCAAAGGCTGCCATCAGAACCGTTTGCCCCTTTTTGAGTTTGCCATCCTGAACCGCCTGATCCAAGGCCAATGGAATGGATGCTGCGGATGTATTACCAAATCGGTCTAAATTTATCATTACCTTGTCTTCCGGAATTCCCAATCGTTGACTGACAGCCCGCAAAATTCGGACATTGGCTTGATGAGGAACAAAAAGCCCAATATCAGAGGGAATCATGTTATGAGCCTTCAGAGCTTCAAGGACAGCCTCTTCCATCGATTTGACCGCAATTTTGAAGGTTTCATTTCCCCTCATTTTAATAAAGCAGCGCTTATCGCGAAGAACCTCGGCGGAAGCAGGATCCCGAGAACCTCCTCCAGGCACGTAAATGAGATCGGAAACTCCGCCATTGGCATGGAGGTGGGTGGACAGCACTCCTGAATCATCTCCACTTCGCCCCAAGACCACTGCTCCAGCCCCGTCACCGAAAAGTACACAGGTATTCCGATCCGTCCAATCCGTGATAGCCGACATCACTTCGGATCCGATTACCAAGACCGATTGCATCCCGCCTTGTATATACGCGTCACCGATGCCGAGAGCATACAGGAAGCCGCAGCAGGCCGCAGACACATCACACGCCGCCGCCCGCTTGGCACCCAACCGATGCTGAACCAAACACGCCGTCGCCGGCAGGGGCCTATCCCCCGTACAGGTAGCCAACAGAATCATATCTAAGCTGGCAGGGGAAACATCTGCGGAAACTAACGCTCGAAGGGCAGCCTCAATCGCAAGGTCCGAACAGGCTTGTCCCGGTTTAACCCGACGTCGTTCGCGGATTCCGGTTCTCTCGATAATCCAGGAATCCGACGTATCGACCATTTGCTCCAAATCCGCGTTGGTGAGTACCCCATCCGGGACAAACCCCCCGGTTCCCAAAATGGCGCTTTTCATTCGGATGGCAGGGAAGAGGTGGAAAGTGAAGGTGCCCGCAAGCCCTGGGTAATGTCATCCCGAATTCGTTGGATGAGCCCCCCCTTAGCAAGTAACTGGGCTTTGAGAATGGCATTCTTAATGGCTTTGGAGGACGATCGACCGTGGCAAATCATACTAATCCCCTCCACGCCCAAGAGAGGCGCTCCGCCGAATTCCGCGTAATCCGTTTTCCGACGGAGCCGGAGCAACGGTCCCGCAACAAAGAGATACGAAAGCCGTCCCAGGGTGGATTGTGCAATTTCCTTCATTAACATTTTCTTGATGGCATCGGCCAGCCCTTCGGAGATTTTGAGGGCGACATTTCCCAGAAAACCGTCACAGACAATAACATCAGCATTTCCGCTGTACACATCACGCCCTTCTACGTTTCCAATAAATTGTATGGAACTTTCCTTTAAAAGTTTGAAGGCTTCTTTCGTGACTTCATTGCCTTTGGTATCTTCCTCGCCGATACTCAACAACCCAACCCTCGGTCGCTCCACCTTCAAAAGATGCTTGCCATACTCATGCCCCATAATTCCAAATTGGTAGAGTTGCCTGGCCGTGCAATCAACCGTGGCCCCCACATCCAACATTATGGCTTTTCCCTGACGAGTGGGAAGCGTTGCGGCAATAGCCGGACGCTCAACCCCTTTGATAGAACCCAGGAGAAAAAAAGCGGACACCATAGTGGCGCCCGTATTCCCGGCGCTGACCACAGCTTCAACCTGACGATTTTTAACGAGTTCAGTAGCTTTCCAAATTGAAGAATCCCGTTTTTTCCTCGCAACGAGAGCCGGAGACTCGTGCATTCCCACGACCTGCGTCGCAGGACAAATTTCAATACGGGACTTGCTTCCACCCAGTTTGTCCAACTGGGCTTGAATGGCCATGGGTTCACCGACCAAAACAATAGAAAGAGAGGCTTCGTGAGTAGCTTGCAGGGCGCCTTCAACGTTGGGGACAACTCCGTGGTCCCCCCCCATCGCATCGACAGCAATTTTCATGGGTTTGGCACGGAGAGTTTAAGTGGGAACCGGAAGGAGAGCCTTACCCCTCTTCCACGGCAATAATAGCTTTCCCTTTATAAGTCCCACAATTTAAACAGGTTCTGTGAGGGATTTTGAGCTCGTGACATTGCGGACAAATCGACAAATTCGGAGGAGTCAGCTTTTTGTGTGTCCGTCTTTTATCGCGTCGCGATCGACTAATTTTATGTTTGGGATTTGCCATGACCGTCCATTGATAAGGTTAAAAGTTAGTGTTTTTTTATGGATCCTCTATGCCGACTGCTCCCGGTCCTGCCCGGTGTTCGACGATTTAGGGCTGTCACGTCCGGATGGAACACTCCCTCCGACGGCGCAACGGGCATTCGGCATTCGCAGACATCTACATTCAAATTCGCTCCGCAAACCTGACAAAGCCCCAAACACTGCTCTTGGCAAAGCGCTCGAAGAGGAGTCGCAAGAATAACGTGCTCCCGCAAGGCAGGCAGCAGATCAATCTGACCACCGATTATTGGGAAGACTTCATCGCTGTGATTGGTGATGGAAGAGGAATCATCCTTCCCTTTCGTCGCAACAGCCGACTTTTTAAACAACACTGTGCACGGTAGGTCCAACCTATCATCATAGGAGGAAAGACACCGGACACACTCCCGGGAAATTTTTCCTTGCACATTCCCTTGGAAATAAACCGTCGCTTCATCCGGTTTAGAAAGGGTTCCCCAACAATGAAGGCCACCGATCATAGCTCCTTCATCCGGTGAAAGATCAAGATCGGATGGCTCCACCATCCAGTCGACTGATAATCCGATTGCTGAAATTTCGGAAAGTTTGAAAATCAATCCCATATTCAAATCGCCAACCCGTTCATCTTTTCCCGCATCTGCACATTCATGGAGACGAACGATTCGTGAAAAGGGGCAAAATCAATGCTCCTCAGAAAACGAAAGAATCGCGATTTCCCTGGCACGCTTTACCGCTTGAGTCAACCTTCGTTGATGTCGCAGACAATTACCCGAGGTCCTTCTTGGGATGATCCGACCACGTTCGGTCAAAAAATTTTTCAACAAGTTTGCATCTTTGTAATCCAACGGTGTCTTATCAATGCAAAACCGGCACAACCTTTTCCTTTGAAACAAACGCCCTTTTTCTACAGACACTCCTCGTACCTCCAAATCAAATTTTAGGGAATGGGTTCAGAATAGTAGTCCTCTGTTTCATAGGCTGAATCATCGGAATGAACGCTGCCAGGTAAACCTGCAGATGTCTTTTTAGGCAGGAAGGTCACCGACTGGGCCACCACCTCATGTTTACTTCGCTTTTGGCCATCTTCCGTTTCCCATCGCCGCTGCTGCAAACGACCATCGACAATTGCCCCATCCCCCTTGTTCAGGTATTGTCCGCAATGCTCAGCCTGCCGCCCAAACACCACGATATCAACATAACAAACCTCTTCCTTCTGGTCTTCTGCCTGTTTATATCGCCTATTTACAGCTAAAGGGAAATTGACAACAGGAGTTCCGCTTGGCGTATATCGAAGCTCGGGATTTCTGGTGAGATTGCCGATCAAGATGACTTTATTGAACCCCACCATTTTCAGTCTCTCCTTCAGCCGATTCATTCAGGGCAGCTAAATCCTTCGGATTCAATCTAACGGTAATAAATTTCATAACTTGGTCTTCCATCCGCTGAAACCGTTCCAACTCATGCACCACGGTGGAGGGACCTTCGAATTGAATCGTAATAAAGGTCCCTTTGCGTTCATGTTGAATATCATAAGCTAATTTTTTCTTACCGCTATTATCCAATTTCAAAATATTGGCCCCGGATTGAGTCAATAGATCTTTCATTTTTTGAATAACTTGCTCATGCTCGCTTTCCACCTGCACCGGACGCAAGATACAAAGGGATTCATACAATCGCATATGCCAGCTTTCCCCTTTAATAGGTAAGAAGAATAAATCGAACGGAAGTCCCAGACAATCCTTGCCTAGACATCTTCAAAAGGAATCAAAATTACCACAGGTCTGAATTACGTGTCAAAATCAAATTCCTTTTAATTCATCCCTTTCACCCTGGAGCATGAAACCGGTTCATTGCCTCAGCCGCTCCATTTATAATGAGACATTCTAAGGCATCCACCGACCGATCCAGAACAGAAGTCACTTGACTCTGTTCCTCATGCGAGAACGGTGAAAGCACAAAATCAATAAGATCCCCTCCGCACACAGGACGTCCAATCCCAACTTTCAGCCGGAAAAACCTGTCGGTTCCAAGATTCGCCAACACAGATCGAAGCCCATTGTGGCCGCCAGCCCCACCACGAGTCTTTATGCGGAGTACTCCCAGCGGAAGATCCAGATCGTCGCAAACCACAATGAGGTCTGAAGACGAAAGTGAGCGGCTATCAAGAACGGCACGGATGATAGAACCGGTTTGATTCATCCATGCTAGCGGACAAATAAGCAACACCGGAATTCCAGACAGCTCGTGCAGGGATTCAAGAGCAAGTGCCCCTTCGAAAAACTGCCCCCCCCAACGACGCACAGCCTGTTCAAGCACCAACCAGCCCAGATTATGTCGGGTATTTCGATATTGAAGACCGGGATTTCCTAACCCTGCCACTACAAACAAGGGTTACTTTTTACCCTCTTTCACCTTTCCCTCCGACCCCTTCGCCTTGGCATCTTGGGTTCCACCTCCCGAAGCCGCCCCTTCAGCTTTGGCTTTTTCATCGGCCGAAGCAGCCAGTCCCGCTTCTCCGGCTTCTCTCGTCAACAGTGACTCCAGTTTAGCTTCGGACATCTTGGCGCCAATATTTACAACCATGAGATCTTCATCATCCAAAATCTTTACACCCAATGGTGCCTGCACCTCTTTGACATGAACGCCCTGGCCAACTCGAAGCTCCGAGGCATCAATTTCAATATGATCCGGAATATCTGCCGGCAGACATTCAATATGCAGATCTCTCATGGGTTGATGAAGTATTCCGCCCTCCTTGACTCCTACCGGAACTTGCCCAATGACCGCAACCGGAACACGAACCCGGATCGGTTTCTCCATTGAAACTTCAAATAGGTCTATATGCAGAACGGCTCCGTTGATCGGATCAACCTGATGGTCTTGCAAAACGGCGATTAAATCCTTTTCATCAGGCACTTTGACAGTCAACAACCCCGTATGCCCTCTTTGGGATAACACCAAATTGCGGGCAACCTTGTAATCCATCGCCACCAATTTAGACCGGCCCGATCCATACAACACAGCAGGAATTTTCCCGCGACTCCGGAGTTTTCTCGCTACCCCTTTTCCTGCTGCATCACGCTTTTCCACTTCAATTTCATATTTCATACTTTTCCCCTTTCTGGAATACACTCTTTTTTGGGTACCCCCTTACACAAATAACGAGGTAACAGATTCCTCTCGATGAATTCGCAAAATGGCCTCACCAAGCAGGGGAGCCACTGATAAGGATTGAATCTTCTGACATCTTTGCTCTTTTCCATTCAAGGGAATCGTGTTAGTCACCACCACCTCTCGCAAACAGGATTCCTGCAATCGCTCCAGAGCGGGGCCGGATAAAACTGCATGGGTACACCCGGCCCAAACCGACAACGCGCCATTCTCCATACATGTCTGAGCGGTCTTTACGATGGTCCCCGCCGTATCGATCATGTCATCAAACAGTAATGCATGCCTATTGCGAACATCCCCAATAATATTCATAATTTCCGCTTCATTGGGCGATTCACGACGTTTATCGATGATGGCCAACGTGGAATTCAATCGCTTGGCAAATGCCCGGGCACGCTCCACCCCTCCGGCATCCGGAGAAACGACCACCATATTAGAAATATGTTGTTTTTTAATATAATCCAATAAAACCGGCGTTGCGTATAGATGATCAACCGGTATATTGAAAAACCCCTGTATGGGGCCGGCGTGCAGATCCATTGTCAAAATTCGACTGGCCCCGGCCACGGTCAGCAAATCAGCCATCAACTTAGCACTGATCGGAACGCGGGGTTGATCTTTACGATCTTGACGGCCATACCCATAGTAAGGAATTACAGCGGTAATTCGGGATGCGGATGAGCGTTTGACTGCATCAATCATGATTAACAACTCCATAATTGAAGTGTTAACCGGATGACAGCAGGATTGAATGATGAAAACATCTCCGCCACGGACATTTTCTTCGATCCGAACTCTAATTTCTCCATCGCTGAAAGTGGTTACCGTAGCTTGGCAAAGCTCTTGCCCGATATAATGACCAATTTCCTTCGCCAAGGCAGGGTTGGAATTTCCTGTTAGCAGCTTTAAATCTCGTAACATATCAGACACACTCATCTCTTTGTCGCAACTACCCCTTTCACCCATTCAGGGTAAAGCAGCGTCAAGTTAATGCGAAGCAATTCGACTTGTCAACTTCTAAATATATCCTCTAAATATATCCTCAGGGAAGACATCTTTCAGATAGCATGATAGGCAAGCTCGTTTCCTCTCCAAAAACCCTTGGTTTAGAAACAGGTTACAAGTAGAATATGTTCCAGTGATCCAAATATTTTTCACGTGTAGGACATGGGAAGATGGGCTTTTCGCCCGATATTAAATCAGGAAGAAAGGCTTATGTTCACCCCACGTCTCCAAGATTCTTCCCGCCTCCCGATCGGATAAACCAAGGGATCAGAGAACTACCTGATGCTTTATTCGATTCTTGCTATCAGCGCCGGGGCCTCACTTGGTGCGGTATTGCGCTGGGTTCTTGCCCTGTCCCTAAATACTGTATTCCCAACCGTTCCGCCCGGCACCCTTGCCGCCAATCTTATCGGCGGATTTTTCATTGGACTGGCCATCCCGGTATTCATGAACAACCCCTGGCTGGCATCCGAGTGGCGTTTTTTCGTTGTCACCGGCTTCCTAGGTAGCTTGACAACTTTCTCGACATTTTCAGCCGAAGTGACCACCCTCCTCCAACAGGGACGTTGGTTCTGGGCTGTCGGAGCTATCAGCGTTCACGTACTCGGGTCCTTGATCATGACGATGTTGGGTTTGGCAACTGCCTCCGCTTTAAAAGGTCTATAAAATTTTTGAGGGAAAGACCATGAACGGGTATCTTCTGATCTTTTTCACCCAGCAAAACCGTAAACACCGCGGATTGCCATTGGGGGAATGGCTTATACAAGAGGCCCAAAAACTTGGTTTTAGCGGGGCGACACTTATCACCGCAACCAAAGGATTCGGCCACGAGGGAAAACTCCATTCCGCACATTTTTTTGATCTTGCCGATCAGCCCATTGAAGTTACCATGGCACTGAGTGCGACTGATACCGAACGCGTACTTCAGCGGCTACAAGAGGAAAACATTAAGGTCTTTTACATTAAAACCCCGATTGAATACGGCATCATAGGAGAGAGCTGATATTTGTCCAGCCCACAAATAATGAACCCCGTTACACTTTTAGACAAGAGGGTTCGGCCGAAGTCCGCTTCAAAAACATTGACCGTAAAAATGGCCGTAACGCAAAACGGCTTGCTGCTCCGCACGGCTATCAGTTCTTGCCCTGCCCGCAACCTGAGGAGCCTATCGCAGGATCGTGCCAGCTGAACGGTTCGTGGGGAAGCGGGGATTGTCCAATGGAGACGTCGAACACATGCCATCGTGTCTCTTTTTTCAATTGAACTGACGCAAGGCCGGCCGTGTCTTTATTATGAAAAATTCCAAAAACCGTGGCACCACTCCCGGACAACAATGCCGCTTCGGCTCCCAGGGCTCGAAGCTTTTTTTTAATAAATCCCAAAATCGGATATTGGGAAAACAAACAGATCTCAAAATCATTTTCCATACCCGAAAGTAGATGATCCCACTCTACCACCCTCTTCTGCTCCAACAAAACGGCAAAATCCGATAGCGGATTCACAGTCCTCCTCCGTTCGGCCAATTGAGCATACGCCCATTTCGTATCAATTGGAAACCCCGGATTTACCAAGACCGCCCAACGCTCTCCCTGAACCTGAAACGGCACAACCTCCTGCCCCCATCCCCGAACCAACGCACAGGGAGCTTGAAAGAAAAATGGAATATCGCTTCCCAGAACCGCTCCCTTTTGAGAAAGTTGAGCATCGGACCAATGCAACTGTAACAGTCGATTCAATCCGAACATCGTGGCCGCCGCATCACTGCTGCCCCCACCCAAACCGGCCGCCATCGGGATTGACTTGGTTAATTCGATATCTAACCCAACCTGCATCGACTCATTTTGCTGAAGCATGAGTTCCGCCGCGCGATAAACCAGATTACCTCGATCGTTTGGCAGGTTAGAATTCCCGCAATGCAAGGAAATGGCATTATGCTTGGAATTCATCCGAATCCGGACGACGTCAAATAAATCTACGGTATGCATGATGGACCACAGGCGATGATACCCATTAGCCAACCGGTCCAATACCCGAATTATCAGATTGATCTTCGCAGGGGCCCTGACGACAATCTCATCCAGAGAAATCACGCCTCCCCCCCTTTCTCGCCTCTCCATCATCAGACACCTTCTGTAAATAATTTACCCAAGGACCGAACCCATCGAAAAAATCGGTAAGTACATAGCAATAACCACTACCGCTATTGCTCCGCCGACCACTACAATAATGGCAGGCTCAATCAACGCGGTAATCGTAGCCACTGCGCGATCAACCTCTTCCTCATACAGATCGGCGATTTTATCCAACATGCTATCCAGAGAGCCAGTAGACTCCCCCACCCTGATCATTTGAGTCATCATGGAAGGAAAAAGTTCCTGGACTCGTAACGCCTCAGATAACGGCACTCCATTTTCCACATATACCGTCGCTCGGCGAATTCCCGACTCGAGCATTTTATTTCCCATTACCCCAACCGCCACAGACAAGGCCTCAAGAAGGGGCACACCCCGCTGGACCAAAGAGCCAAGGGTCCTGGTTAATCGCACCATCTCCGCTTTCCGAAGAATCGGCCCAATAAAGGGAACTCTTAATACAGCCCCATCGCATTTCTCCTGCATTTCCGTTTCTTGCTTCAACCGTCGCATCCCCCACATGAGCAGAATCCAGACACCGATAAGCCAAAACCAATGGGACCGCACTCCTTCGGCCACCCCAATAACCGCCAAGGTTAACCATGGGAGAGACTCTCCCATTTCTTGAAAAAGCCCGGCAAACATGGGAACCACCCACACAAATAAGAACAACAAGACCCCCATCGTCACCGCAACTAAAAGACCCGGATAGGTCATGGAGGTCAGAATTTTGGATCGGAGTCGAGCCTGTTTATCCAAGTACACACCCAATTGCGCCAAACTTTCATCTAGGCGGCCCGTGGATTCACCAACTTCAACGAGGTGCCGATACAGATGGGGAAAAGTCTCGGGATAGGCCTCTAAAGCTTGGGCCAAATAATGGCCGGAAGCCACTTTCTCGCGAATGACCGGCAGGACTTGGCGCAATCGAAGATTGGAAGCTTCGCTACCCAAGAGATCCAAACATTCCAACAAAGGGACACCAGCCCGGATCAATGTCGATAATTGCTGAGTGAAAGCGATCAGTTCACCTGTCCTCAATCGATTGGGGAAATACCGTCCTGGCTGGAGAATGCCGACCGCGGAAACCGTCCGGGATTTTCTCCTTAGCTTGACGACGAATAACGACTGATCCCGTAATCGCCTGATTGCATCCTGGGAGGTCTCCGCTGAAACCTCTCCGGTGGTGAGGTGCCCGAGACTATCCCTCCCTGAATACTCAAAAGTCGGCATCGCATTCCCCGCTCATTTTTAAGAATCCCATTCGATCCCCATTCGTCTTACCCTCTACTTCGCAAGCGGGTGAATGAAATTGGCTGTGGACGTTCATGTCCCAAACGTTCCAACAACTTATTCAATTCTTCCGTATACATGGTAGCGCCAAACGCCGTTTCCCGAGAAATACTGCCTTGTCGATAAAGATCAGCCAACGCCTGATTCAACGTCTGCATACCATATTGTGCTTGCCCGGTTTGCATCATGGAATAAATTTGATGAAGCTTATCTTCCCGAATTAAATTCCGAATCGGCGGTGTCGGCAACAGAATTTCCAAGGCCAACATTCGCCCTTTGCCTTGAATGCGGGGAAGGAGGCGCTGGGCCAGAACACCTTCCAACACCATCGACAATTGAACTCTCATTTCCTGTTGGTGATGGGGGGGAAACACGGAAACCAACCGGGTCAGCGTCTGAACCGCTGAATTGGTGTGCAGCGTAGCAATGGTCAGATGTCCGGTTTCAGCCAGCGCCATAGCCGTCTGAATCGTTTCCAGATCTCGCAATTCCCCTAGAACCACAACATCAGGATCCTGCCGCATGAGGCCTTTTAATGCCGCATGATACTCCCGAACATCCGATCCAATTTCCAACTGTGTCACCAAACTCTTTTCGTGCCGGTGTACAACTTCGATGGGATCTTCCAGAGTGACGATATGGGCGCGCCGGTCGTGATTGATATGGTCCACCATTGTGGCCAAAGTGGTGCTTTTTCCGCTGCCCGTAGGCCCGGTAACTAAAATCAACCCTTGAGGCCGGCGCAACAGGTCACCCACTATGGCGGGTAACCCCAATTCTTCAAAAGTCGGGACCGTGGCAGAAACCGCACGTATCGCCAAAGCCAGTGATCCGCGTTGGGTATACAGATGGCATCGAAATCGACCGACATCCGGAAGACTGTACGCCCAATCCAACCCTCCTTGAGCCAGAAACAATTGGTATTGATCGGCCGTAAGAAGCCCCTCAACCAATTGAACCATTTCCCCGCTGGTCAAAACAGGGTAATCCATCGACAACAATTGGCCATCAACACGCATCCGAGGCACACTCCCTGCAACCAGATGTAAATCCGATCCCTCATGCTCCAATAAGGCCTTTAATTGATCGGTCAATTCCATGGCACGTCATTCCTTCCCTGATGGTTCAAAAAGAATTATCCGATCGTGTTTCAGCCAGGATTTCTCCAATCGTCGTCACTCCCCGTTGAATGGCCATAAGGCCGCTTTGACGCAGAGTCCGGAATCCCAGCTGCTGAGCGCAGGCTTTAAGCTCTCGGGCCGAAGCCCGTGCCAGAATGGGTTCATGCAGGCCTTCAAACATCGGAAGAAGTTCAAACAGTGCCACTCGTCCCTTGAAACCCGTCTGATGGCAATGGAGGCACCCCTTACCTTTCATGGCCTGAACCAGATTGGCCTCCGTGGGTTGAAATCCAAGGTCTACCAATTGGGCGGAAGAAACTTGCTCTGGCTCACGGCAACATTCACAAATCTTCCGAACCAATCGTTGCCCGACAATCAACAATACCGCAGAAGCCACCAGAAACGGTTCGACGCCCATATCAATGAGCCTGGCTATAGCCCCCGGTGCATTCATGGTATGCAACGTTGATAAAACCCGGTGACCGGTCAACGCCGCCTGAATGGCAATTTGGGCGGTCTCCCGATCCCGAATTTCCCCGACCATCATGACATCAGGATCTTGCCGGAGAAATGCCCGTAATCCCGCAGCAAAGGTCAACCCGATCTCCTCATGGATTTGAAGCTGATTGATACCCTGTATCTGATATTCGACCGGATCTTCGACCGTGACAATATTCATTCGTGGCGTATTCAAAAATTGGAGGGCACTATATAATGTGGTGGTTTTTCCGCTTCCTGTCGGTCCCGTCACGAGAATCATGCCGTACGGATTCTGAAGAGCTGTGGTCAACACATCCAAATCGGATTGTTCAAGCCCCAGGTTGGTCACATGCAGGGCCAGGCTACCCTGATTCAAAAGCCGTAACACGGCTTTTTCCCCAAATAGGCACGGCAATAACGCCAGGCGAATATCCACCTGGGGAAAGGATTCCACCTTCATCCGCCCATCCTGAGGTAATCGTCGCTCGGCAATATCTAAATTGGAGAGAATCTTCAACCGAGCAATTAATGGTTGATGGATTTTCTTGGGAAGATTGCGTAAAGGTCGCAGTTCGCCATCCAAGCGGATTCGTACCCTCACAATCTTTTCAAGGGGTTCGATATGGATATCGCTGGCCTGCATTTCGACCGCTTGCCGAATACAGTCATTGACTACCTCCACTGCTGAAGACTCATGGTCTCCAGCACCTGTCAACAGAGAGGCTCCCATCCCCACCCTTGGCAAACCCAAGGGACGTGGGTCCTCCGCTTCATCCACCAGGATGCGCGGATTCACGGAAACCCGACTACCTGCTTCCCTATCTTCGTTTTTAAATTGCCTCCCTCCCTGTTGGATCCCCTCATCATGAAAAGATGATCGGTGATTTTCCAACCGACTTTGCCAGGCAGTGAGTGTATGCCGGACATCGGTTTCAGTGGCGACCATCGGAAGGATATGCAGGCCGGTTCGAAACCGCAACTCATCCAAGAGAGCCGAATTCGTGGGGTCTACCATTGCAATACTCAATCTGGATGCGGTCCTTTTCACCGGCCATATCAGATGTTGCCGCATATAGTCCGCCGGCACAAGATTGGTTAGACTCTCGTCCAATGAGCAAGTTGATAATTTGACAGTCGGTACTCCATATCGCTGACTGAGAAACTCCAGCAGGGTCGATTCGGACAGGACCCCCATACGGATCAAAATACTTCCCAAGCGCCCGCCCGCCCCCTGTTGACATTTTAAGGCTCTCCCCAGGTCCTCCGAAGAAATCAGCTGGGCATCCACCAACTGTTCGCCAATCAGATCATGCGTCACATCAATCCCTTTCCGATTTCCTCTGGGCACCCCCTGCATTGACATACTGAATGCCCCGCATCAGGTAATGGACTCCTGATCCAACCGTTAAAACGACCATGACCAATAACAATGGACTAACCCATGAGTCAGGAACTCGTCCGGTTGCCTGTAACATCACAGCCACCACATAACAAATCTGCGACAAGGTGGTGCCCTTCCCTAACCCGGTTGGAGAAATGTTGATCGTCGTTTCCGTCAGATTGGCGATTAAGGTGCCGGTCAGCAGGATAGCATCACGACTCACCACGATAATGACTGCCCAGATGGGAATAAAGTGAAGAACCGACAGGGTAATAATAGCGGACGTCAGCAAGAGTTTATCGGCCAGGGGGTCCAAATATTCCCCTAGGCGCGTCCGTTGATCCGTAATACGGGCAATCGCTCCATCCAACCCGTCGGTCAGGGCAGCAACAAGCAAGGTGAGCAAGGCAAAATCATAATATTCATAAAGCAGTAACCCGACAAATACAGGAACCAATAAAATCCGAAGAACCGTCAGGCTATTTGGAATATTAATGGGTAAATCGGACACAACCAATCCTAACCCTGGAGATCTCAATATGGTCCCCTACGCCAATCCCGTCCCAAATTCGCAGTATCCACGTTCCTATTATGACGAAGGACCTCGCAGTCCTTTGAGGGCATCATCAAGAACACCTCAATCGAGTACCCCTACTTTTATCAGGACAGAGAGACAGAAAGGCTCTCCCAGAATTTTGGCATCGCCCTCCTCCCTTTCCCATACCACATCCGAAGAAGCCGGAAATTCACCTTTAGCTCACGCGTGACCAAGGTTACGCGTGGATTTTCAAGGAAGTCAACCAGACTTGCGACAGGCCCACTTGGGACTTATAATCGCCCCTGGTGCCAATTGCGTTCCTTGTAATCATTCCGGGAGACGGAGTCCGATCAGATGACTACCTTACCTTTGTCATTCCGAGTCAAAAATGCCGTAATTGAAAAACATCAATTGGAAGGAACTGACCCCAGCGATAGATATTTCAATCGCCTGATTCCCGTCAAACGGGTCGAAAAAGGCTACGCCGGTTCGGTCATGTATGAAGCGCTGACGCTCAACTCTCAGGTCCACCGGACACCTCAGGGGGCCATCACCGATTTAGTCAACCAGCTGCGGGAACTGGGCTTCACCAAAATGCGCACCCGCATCAACTTCAAGGGACAGAAATACTTGGCTGAAAAAGAAACATGGGTTGAATACCCTGATATCTAATTCCTTCCAAATCTTCTCGAAATACCTTCCATCCCCCTTATCCGCGTTATCGCCGAGATTTTCATACAGGCCCTTCGCATGTGTGAACGGCCCAATCACCATGGATCCACCTTTCCCCACCCTGCCGGCGCACCCCACATAAGCCTACCTCCATTCCCTTGCAGGTGCAGCCCTTCCGCCAACTCCTACCTTGGCATACGCCTCTAGCCACTCACCGGACATTACAGCGTCTCAATGACCCGGTCATGTAATAGGGGGCGAAAGGCTTTAATGGCTTGATTTTCTCGAGTGGGATGAACTCGATTTGACAGGAAGATGACTTCTAATTCCCGGATGGGATCAATCCAAATACTCGTACCCGTATACCCAAGGTGGCCAAAGGAACGGGGAGAAAACCATTGCCCTGAGGAAGAGGGGTTGGAAGGAGTATCCCATCCCAACCCCCAGCTCGTCCCAGGTTGAGGCCGGACGAATTGCCTAACCAATTCAGAAGAAAAATACGAGATCCCTCCAAGGTAGCCATTCAGCCAAGCCCCGGTCAGCTGGCTCACGGCTTCCGCCGTTCCAAACAAACCGGCATGACCGGCAACACCTCCCAAAGCATAGGCGTTTTCATCATGAACTTCTCCCAAGAGAAGACGCCCTCTCCAGGGGTCCCATTCTGTCGGAGCGATATTCTGTGCAGGATTCTTTTCTCCAAACTCACCACACGGGCGAAATCCCAGCGCAACCGCCATCAGGGGTCCAAAAACTTCCTCCTGACAGAAATGAGCCAGAGACCGACCCGTCAACCGTTCCACGACAAATCCCAACACCATATACCCCAAATCACTATAAACCGCATTACACCCGATGTGATCGGTCAACGGTTCCTCACGAATCCTTTCACAAAAAGCAGTGACCCGCTGGTGATACCATGGTTCATCACGAGGAAATTCCGGAGAAAAATCTTGATAGTAGGGACGCCAAGCTGGCAATCCGCTCTGATGACAGAGGAGATCCCTGACCGTCTTACATCCGACCTTAAAAGATTTGGTCTCCGGAAGGAGCGTCGCAAGTGGTTGGGTTACCCCCAATTGACCACTGTGAATCAGCCGCAAAATGGAGGAAACCGTCGCCAGGGGCTTGGTCAAGGAGGCTAAATCATAAAGGGTTTCGATGTGGACAGGGGTGGGATTCGAACACGACGAAAGCGCCCCGACCGCTTCATGGTATCGAAGGCGATTGCGTTGGCGAACATACAGGACGGCTCCCGGAAAAACCCGGTTGGCCACCCCCTCTTGCAGCAAACTGGTCAACGGATCGGAACGTTCCACAAAGGCAGGAGGATGCCCGTAACCGGGCTACCCGGCTTCCCGGTGAGAAGCCGGTTCTGATTCGAGCCCGGACACATCGGTCTCCTCTAAGGAAGGCTCAGGATGGTCTTCCACTTCCAACAACCGATGAAAGGAACTCAGTGTGGCACGCAAACGTTCAAGGACCAGTGCCCGCTGGCGGCGAAGATCTGAAATGGTCCTCCGTATTTCCACCAAATCCGCCCGGCTCTGAGCCAAAATTTCCTCAGCCTTTAATTCCGCCTCCTTCACAATCAAGTCGGCGTCACGTTGCGCGCCGCGCTTCAATTGATCCACAAATGATTGGGTGGAAATCAAGGTGCTGGTCAGGGTGGATTCGGCACGCCGAAGTTGATGGAGTTCATCATCTTTTCCGGAAAGCTTCTCCTTAAGCACTAGATTTTCTTTGGTCAGCTCCTCAACGGATTCGGCAATTTCCTCAAGGAACTGATCCACTTGTTTCTTGTCATAACCCCGAAAAGTGGTCTCAAACACTTTATGCTGAATATCCAACGGGGTAATTTTCATAATCGTGTCCTTTCCGCAAAGGCTAATGCATTCTGATGGCCACATCCCTCAGTGAATTCACGACCGCCATCTGCAGGAACATGATAATTAGGATAGCAATGATTGGGGAAAAATCAAATCCCATTCCCCCGATCGGGAGTCGTCGTCGGATTTGAGACAGCACGGGCTCGGTGACCC
>JBDIVP010000013.1:0-28945 GCA_039794325.1 Candidatus Inrsubterrania sp. | reverse complement strand
CCTCCATCGGGAAATCACATCACAACTCCTCGCTCCCCTTGATGTCGTCGGCGACATGATCGTCCGGGGTGACTTTACCAAGACAGTAGACGATTGGGATCGGTTCGTCTCGGTTGACCTGCATGGCTTTGTGCCATACCAATATCCCTGCACTTCTCTGGGTTCCTTCCCATTTCTTTTCAGGATACACGGTCTATGCTAGAGTGTGGCGGGCATCACGACCGATTATTCCCTACACTTCTTCCAAACTCTTGCCTGAAACACTCAGTCATTTCCAATTATTTTTAGCATTGTTTTCTGGTGGTCTGGTGGGCCTCCTGCTTGGCGCCACCGGTGGTGGGGGCTCCCTGGTCGCGATCCCACTTCTTGTCTACGTGGTGGGGCTCCCGGTCCAAATGGCTACCACGCTATCCCTGATTGTTGTCGGTTATTCTGCCCTGTTCGGAGCATGGCAGGAAAGCCGTCATCAGCATGTACATCTCCGGGCAGCTTTTTTATTCAGCCTGACCGGTGTGCTAGGAGCCTGGATCGGGGCACAAGGGCACAAACTGGTTACGGAATCCGTCGTACTTTTCCTATTCGGAAACCTCCTCTTGATCATTAGTTTTTGGACCTTTTGGCAAAAACCCCATACCGGCCCCCCACACCCGGAAACCGGATGTGCTCACCAATTTTCCTGGGCATGTGCGATCAAGGGCCTGATCATCGGCTGGACAGTCGGACTGCTCATCGGTTTTTTCGGCGTGGGTGGAGGATTTCTGATCGTTCCCGCCTTAATGCTCCTGATGGACTTTCCCATCCGCTTGGCGATCGGAACCTCATTTCTCACGATTGCCTGCATTTCTTTGGGGGGTATCCTGGGTCATTTACACATAACCCAATTAAACTTCCTGTTAACCGGCTTGTTATTAACCGGGAGTTTTTTCGGGCTTTGGATTGGATCACGCCTGACTCGTTCCGTCTCAACAATGCATCTACGAAAAGCGGTCGCCATCCTGATCGGATTAATGGGTTTCGGAGTGTTGCTTGATACCACCCTGACCCTGTTCTTTTGAAGGCTCGAAGGCATGATCCAACCGGCCCTCAGACTCTTGCGGAGCTTGGCGAAACAACAACATGACATCCCCCTCTTCCAATCGTTCACCATTTTGAAATTCCCAGGGGGAGAGGATGGCTCCTTGACGGTAGACCCGCAAGAGGATATCCGGCTGCAAGTCCCGAATGGTTTTGCCACTTTCCGATTTTTCCACCCGCCGTTCAATGATATTGACCTGGCCTCCCGCCGTTAAAAAGTCCTTGAGATACTCCGCCAGATATACCTGACTCACAGCCGCTGCCAGCATATATCCTCCATAGGTGGAAGGCGCGATAATCGTATTGGCTCCTCCCTGTCGGAAGAGCTTGATATTCTCCTCTTCCTTGGCGCTGACAATCACCCGGCAGCGTGAATTTAAATGCCGGACGGTCAGGAGAATTAACGCATTCGTATCATCCCGACCGGCGGCAATAATGACGGCCTTCGCATTATTTAAAAATGCCCCGTGTTTCAGCAACGTTTCCTGTGTACCATCACCCTTAAGCGCCACCACGCCGAGCTCCCCAGCCACCCGAACCCGATCTTCCCGTGGATCCACAACTAAAATACGGTCGGGATCGGTCCCTTTCGCCAATAATTCCTTAACAGAGGTATACCCTGTGTTTCCAAAGCCACACACCACAACATGGTGATTCAGATTTTTTTCGAGTTTTGACATACGAAAGACCTCGGTAAATTGACGAAAAGCCAATTGATAGGCTGTCCCGAAAAAGATAATGAAGAAAAATATTCTGACCGGGGTAACCACCAGAGCATCAATCATCCGTGCCCGAGTGGTCACCGGCACAATATCCCCATATCCGACCGTCGTAATAGTGACCATCGTGAAATAGACCACATCGGAAAAAGTCACGTCACCATCAACCTGATCCTGGAGACCGTTGCGATCCCACCAAAGCACCGCAATCAACATAACAAACAATAACAGAACCACACCCAGGCGGATGAGAAGTGTCCGGATCGGATCCAGATCGGTGGGCATATAGACCACCCGCCTGAAAAAAAGCCGTGTGAATTTTGAGGAGGAAGGCCTATTAAAGAACAAACCCATTTTCTGTTTGCTCCATCCGGCGAGAGGGTTTTTTGATCAGGGTATGAATTACGCCCACGCGATCGTACATCAAACGGGCTGACGAAGAACACAAGAACCACCCTGGTAAATTAGTGGACCTTCTCCGCATGATGTACCTTATACTTTCGCATGCAGGCCAAGTCTCCCACTTGGCACAATGACAAAGGCATTCCATGCCATGGAATGGAGGCCATCCCATTTCACCCGATTCGTGGCCCCATTATCCCTTAAAAACCCGTTGATTTAAGAATTCTTTTCCGGGATTTTCTTATGGTTTCCAAGGAGAAGACGGCTTGGTCACCGGAGGAGGATGAGACGAATTTTTTTATGAAGGGGATCAGATCCGAAACAGCGGAAAGGAGAGAAAGCCTCTCCTTAATTCCGCAAGAAGGGAAATCAATTCAAAAGCCAATCCATCGAATGACGCTTTATCGCAAGCAGAACTCTTGACCTCGGGACAATTTGTCGCTTTTGGACACCCGTAAGAGCCGGCCTACGTCCTGGGGTGAAATCACTTATGCCGTCAAACGCGCGACAGGAGTTCGAGGTGCCCGTCGTAATCTCTTCCGGAAGGGAAGGACTTGAGCCGGCAACTCTCCACCGCGATGTCGGTTAATGACGGGGTCCATCAAATTTCCGCACATTACACAACGGTACGCCTTAATCCAGAGTTCACCCATTCCACCTTTGACATCCAAACAATCATCCACAACCATCAGTCCATTACATCGTGCACAATTCATAGCCAATCCTCCTTGTGAAAGCCTCCTGCTTCCTGACTTCAATCGTTGTGCTAATGCATCACGCATGCCACGTGATTCATGGATCTGAAGAAAGACAGATAAAGACGAAAATAATTGCAGGAAAAGAAGAGATTACCTGAAGAAATTGGATGAATGGGATCAGTCTACAATATTTGGTATGAATTTGACAAATTCAACATGTATATTGAGGTAGGTTTCATGAGACAAACCCATGCTTCACCATAAATTCACTACACACAATAAGCCCCATTAGCCTGATCGGATTGTCTTGGCAACCAAAACCTTCATCCTGATTGTAGGTAAAATTGGCACCCTGTCGGCAATGTTGGCAGAATCATTCAGTCAGTACTTTGCCCAATCAACTCCGGTAAGTCTTTGGTTTTGAATACCAACACGTCAAAAGCCGTCCCTAATTTTGAACCCTTGGTCAGAAGCTCGACTTCATCCTCGACCGATGCCTCTGAATCCATCTCTGATCGATAATGTTGAATGCCTACTCTGGCTAACCATTTCCCTTGCGGAATTGGAGCCGTTCCCTCAAAACCATGTGCCTCAGCCGCCAACCGGACAGCCGTAAAATCCACATCAGCCGTTAAATCCTGCTCTCCTATTGCATAAAAGGGGTCATGAATTTGCTGTTGTTGATAATAGGAACGGAGGGTACCATTCCGACGAAGGTAGGAATACAGATTGGTGGCGATATCACCATAATCCACAAATATCAGGTATCCGGATTCCACGACATCTTGAAGTTTACGAAACAGGGGCTCCAGCTCGAGGCAAATCTCTCCAACCTGCCCCCTTCCAAGTTTCACCTTGATCAAACTCAACCTCTTTCTCAGTTCTGGCGTTGAAGCTTGATCAGGAAATTCAAAAAATGCTCCGTTACGATCCAAATCAATAAAAAACTCCAAAATTTCCCCATCGTTCAGTCCCATGACCTTATGGACGGGCAGTGCATCAAGAACTTCATTTCCCAATACCAGAGTCGGCCCTGAAGCCAACAGGGTCAAATCTTCAAAGGTTGTCAGCCCTTCCTCCTTCTGCCGGTCCCTCAGTCCTGCGCTCGGATCAACCACCACATATTCAATTGGGAAGCCTGCAAATTGTCGAATCATCCTTCCCAACTGTCCGGTACCTCCCCCTAACTCCAGGACACGCAATGCAGGCCCGACGATATTTCTAACCTGCTTGACCACTTCAGCCATGGCAAACGCAAAGGCAGGAAATTTGGCATTGGTATCAAAGGGGCCGGTGGCTGCTCCAATTCGCGGCCCTTTGCAGTAAAACCCATGCCTGGGATGGTAGAGTGAGACCTCCATGAAGTCTCTGAACGACATGGGGCCATGTGCCCGAATATGATCTTTTATGATGAGGGATAGGGGAGTCGGCAGTTGAAGCACAAATCGGCTACAGTGGAGACAGCCATAGAAAAAGAGGGTGCTTGATGCACCCTCTTTTTTTCATTCAAAACAGCAAAACCAATATTATTTGATAACTGTAGAGGAAACCCCTGCCGGATTGGGAGTAATTTTGTTCAACGGACCTTCAATTTCCGGTAACCGGCCGGCTCCAGCGGATTGCTTGATCCTTGCACGATTAGGATCCGTAACTTTATTCTTGACAGAATCGGCGCCAAACTGTTGGGCGGCTTGCAGGGTTGTGCCACCAACGGCATTGGTCTGACCTGGATCATTTGCTGTCGGTTGTCCGGTAACTGGTGATTTCCCGGCGGCAGGATACCCTGGATGGGCCGGTAACAGACCTGGATTGGCAAATGCCATCGAGAGGGTGAAGGCGCTCACACCCAACGTTCCAAGAAGAATTCCAATCCCTTTCATAAGACCGCTCCTTTGTTGGTTATGACAGGTTAAATATGGTCCTATATTTGCCATTTGCCGCTTTTTGCCATAATAGGGAATGGCAATCTTATTCCGATTAACCATTTGTGTCAAGCACTTGAATGAAAAATGCCATGAATTCAAAAGGCAGTGGACCGCTTATCTATCTGGTCCGACGAACCGGTCGACGGGATCGATACGGCGTTCGTTGCCGTGGCGGAGGCATTCGGATGGTTACGGTTGTCCCTTGATCCTGCCCACTGGCAATAGTGATCTGCCCGCCATGCTCCTCTACAACTTTTTTAACAGTCGCCAATCCCAAACCTGTCCCCGAGCGTTTGGTCGTAAAATACGGTTCAAACACTTTATCCACCAGTTCCGCCGGAATCGGAACACCATCATTTTCAATAGTGATTTGAAGGTCTTGCTTTCGCCCTCGTGTCAGCATGACCTCAATCTTCAAAAGCCCTCCTGGAGACATGGCTTCAATGGCATTTTTAAATATACAAAGAAACACATGTTGCATTTTGGCCTCATCCCACCGCACTTGGGCAAGACGGGAGGGCACCTTTTTCAGTACTTCAATCCTGTTGACACGAAGGTCCGTGGAGACCAACGATAAGGCCACTTCGATTAAATCCTGAACCCGGCACATCCGTCGATCTAATTCCAAGGGCTTGGCAAAATCCAGTATTTCATTCAAAACGGTTTCCAGGCGAATCATGTCTCGCATGGTATTCTCGATCCTGGTCTGAGAATCGAAATCCAGATGGGCTTCGGTTGTAATTTCCTCCAACTGAGCGCGAATAAACCCAATGGGCTCTCGGATTTCCGTGGCCAGAAATGAACTGACCTCATGCAAAGCAGCTCGTCGCTCTTCTTTTCGAACGTCTCCCTGGGGGGATGAGACAACCGGGCTTCCTTCCTCCCGGGTTGGAGGAGAGATCACCTCCGGTTCTAAGACCGACAGGCGAGATGAGGCATCCTCGAATAATTCGATCAGCCTGTTCGTCACAGGTTCCAGAATTTCAGGATCGGAGGCCATACCATTAAAGTGATCGGGCTGCTTCGAGGCCAGGGTTAAGGTACCCGCGACCCGGCCCCGCACAAAAAACGGGACCACCATGGTCGATGCAAATCGATCTCGATATAGTTGTTTGTAATCGTGAAACCGCCCTTGGGTTGAAGCGAGATTGTGATCGCATCGGGACTTTCTATGCCGAATGGCCCAACCGGAAGCCGAATCATCCAGAGACAGGTGCTGGCCTGGACTAAGATCGCGTTTTTGGGTTCCAAAAACCCCAAGAATTTCCAAAGTCGCAGCAAGGGGATCATAAATCGTCACCCAACCCCGCTCAAAGGAAAGTGCTTCCTTCACCTCGGAAAGAATGGTGGTGACGCGTTCTTGGACATCGGGATTGGTGTAGGTCCGTCCGGAAGGCACCTCACCCGTCCCTTCCCCTGCAGGCTGGGGTTCACTGGCAACCAGCGCCCTTCCCAAAATGACAGAGGTTCCAAACAGCCCTGCTTTTTTCACCTCACTGGTTATATGTGAGACATTAGCCGAAAGAGTGGACTTGTCACGCTTGGAAAGAGCGGTATTTTCCCGTCTTGCAAACACCAAAGTCCCATAAACCCGTCCACCAAACTTCAAAGGCAGAACCAGCACCATTTTGGTTCCGGGGGTCACCATACGGATACGCAGCACATTATCCAAATCTATGCCTTCCGAACCGTTCTGGACCGTCACCCCCTTTAAATCCTCCATGGATAAAGCTCGAAGGATGGCGCGAATTTCCCTTGGGGAAAATCCCCTTGAAACCTGATGAACCAATGAACCGCCTTCATGAGTCATAATGGCCACCAGCACTGCCTCCATCCCCAATTCGTTCACTGCCGACGTGAGGATTTTCTGCAACGTGCTCTGCTGTTGGGCTTGTGCCGTAGATTCGAGAGTTTTAGACATGAACCGCTTTTCCGATTAATAATTAATGGACATATAGGCTGTAGAGCATATTATGACAAGGGGATAATTGCAAAGAGGAGGATATTCCCTCTGACCACATTTCCGCCGCCCCCCGATAAACGGAGCGCCTTTCCGGTCCTCAATTGATGTGACGAATTTTCCGTCCAGTCTGTCGGTGAGTCACAATTTCAATGTGTCCCTGCTCGGATACCCAGAGGTTCGCTATCACGCTCACCAGACTGATAAGCAAGGCTCCTCCGACCGCAGACCAAAACCCCGCCACCACAAATCCTTTCACCAACCAGGATACCACCACCAACAAAAACGCGTTAATCAAGACCATAAAAAGCCCGAACGTCACAACAATGAAGGGGGCAGACAACAAATACAGAATGGGGCGGACAATGGCGTTCAAAAAAGAGAGAATGACGACCGCAACAATACCTGAGGCCAGACTTTTGACTTCAATGCCAGGAATAATCTGACTCGCCACAAGGACAGCCAACCCAGTAATACCGCAACGCCAAAAGAAACCACGCATGGTGTCATCATACCGGTGAACGCTTCCCACCCTCAAGGAGCCCAAGCCCAATAAGCACCTTTATAAACCCTGTCCAGGAGGTCAACCCGGGATACCGGCCATTTTTAATTTCCATAACCGGATCATCAGGAGAACGGTAATGGGAGTGAAAATCAAACAGCCGACCAATCCCAAAAACCGTTCCCCTACCCAGAAGGTGACACTCAAATTAAAAGCCAGCACACCGTAATACAATCCTACGCCAAGGAGAATTTCCCGTCCCACATCCAGGTTGGGGACAGGTTGATCGGCATATTTGAATCGCTCCAACCCTTTGAATGCAAGCAAGGACAACACCCCCACCACCCCCCAACCGGCAAAATTGGCCAATGGTACGCCAAAATAAATGCCCTCATGAGGATACCCGTAGATTTGTCCCAGGAACCACCGATTGCCCCGCAAAGCCACAGGATCAATGACAACGTCACTGAATACAAACAGCATTACCGTGAGGATGATGACCGGCCAGGAAAGTCGTATCTTTGGATCGAAGCGCCAGGCCGGACTTCCATCCATCTGCGTAGCGTTGGGAAGAATGAAGGCCAGAGCTACGCAATAACTGGCAAACAACAAAAATGAAAAAGACAGGGAGTCCATAAATGGAATGTTTGATATATACAATTCCTCTCCCACAGTGGACCCCGTGTAATAATAATCTCCAAAAGGTATCCCGATACGGGTGGAGGAATATTCACACAAGAAGGCGATGCCCCAAGTGACACCGAAAAAGCGAAGTGTTCGAGGCCATCCCAACAATTTCCAGGCGATAGCCAACGAAACGCCCAGGAACACAAACACATAGGGCCTTAGCAGGACTGTGTTGATCAGCAAGGAAATGACAGTCAATACAGTCAACCTGCGGGATAATCTAAATAAATCCGGTGAACCTCAGGAGACATAGCCATGGCGGCGAAACCACCCGACCGCTTTGTCCAGGGCCTGTTCCACCGGAGTTTGGGGAAGGTCCAATTCCCTTCGGGCCTTGGTACAATCATAATGCATCACATACTTGGCCATTCGAACCCCTTCCAATGGAATTCTGGGCGGTTTGTGGGTGATTCTATCGGCAACCCACCTATTGATATGAGCCATCGGAAGCACAAGGCGCCAGGGCAGACGAACCCGCGGGGCGGGGATGCCGGTCAGACGGCTGAGCATGAGAAAAATATCCTTCAGCGTCAAATTTTGATTCCCGAGGATATATCGTTCACCAATACGTCCCCGCATCATGGCCCGAACATGACCAATGGCGACATCCTCGACATCGATCAAATTCATTCCGGTTTCGATGTAGGCGGCCATTCGGCCGCGCATAAAATCCACAATGATTTGCCCTGTTGGCGTAGGCTTAATATCTCGCTCACCTACTGGTGCGGTAGGATTCACAATGACTACCGGCAATCCCTGCCCGGCCAGCTTCAAAACCTCCTGCTCGGCCAAAAACTTGGATCGTTTATAATCTCCGGAAAGTTGTGCAGGAACAGGAAACAGCGCTTCGGTCCCAAGACCCTTTCCGGCAGGTAACCCGATGGCCCCGATCGTACTCGTATACACAATCCGTTCAACACCGGCATCTCGCGCCGCATGGAGTAAATTTTTCGTGCCCTCGACGTTGATCCGGTAAAATGAACGTGGGTCATCGTCCCATAATGCATAGTGCGCCGCCACATGGTATAAACCTTGACACCCGGCCAGAGCGGCCAAGAGAGAATCCTGATCTTGCAGATCACCCGTCACCCGCTCAACCGGCAGGCCTTCAAGATTGTTCATTCGGCTGCCGGCGCGCACCAAGACCCGAACCGAATCGCCATGCTCGACGACCGCACGCGCGACGGCTGCACCGATAAACCCCGTTGCACCTGTAACCAAAACCTTCATGACTCAGGCTGTTTTTTTTACCACATCTTCGGGTGGGAACGAAGAGGCGGACAACCACCATGGGTCCGGAAAGCAACCGAATTGCCCTGGCGACCTACCGTCCATGAGGTTTAGTTCCGGCGCTTCATAATAAACGTGGCAATCTGGCGAAGGGGCTCGGCAGATCCCCCAAAACCATCCAAGTGCTTAATAGCTCGCTCCACGGAGTGCTCACCCAATTGGCGGGCTCCCTCTACACCAAAAAAGGAAGGGTAGGTTTTCTTTCCTCGTTTTTCATCGGTCCCCGCATCCTTACCCAGCTCCTCCCGGGTCCCGACCATATTCAGCACATCATCGGCGATTTGAAAGGCCAGACCGATTTCCTCAGCATAGCCCGTCAGAGAAACCAGTTGAGATGGCGTGGCTCCCCCAATGATGCCTCCAATACGAACCGCCGCCCGAATCAACCGCCCTGTTTTATAGGCATGGATTTGCTTCAATTGCGACAAGGGGATATCCTGATTTTCCGCCTGAATATCCATAACCTGACCGCCTACCATCCCCTGATGCCCGGATCCTATGGCCAATTCCCGGATTATCGCCAATCGTTGTTCAGGAGCAAGACCGTCCGAACCGCCTTCTTGGCTGCATAGTTCAAACGCCATGGTTAATAGTCCGTCACCAGCCAGGATCGCCATTCCCTCACCAAACACCTTATGATTGGTGAGGCGTCCTCGCCGGTAGTCATCATTATCCATGGAGGGCAAATCATCATGAATCAATGAATAGGTATGCACACATTCAAGCGCAGCCGCATATGGAAGCAGGTCATTCCGGTCATACCTAAGGGCTTGAGCCGACGCAATGGTTAAAATTGGCCGAATCCTTTTCCCCCCACCCAACAAACTGTATCCCATGGCCTGGTAAAGTAAGGTCGGTTCGGTGCTTTCCGGGGGCAAGATCCGCCTCAGGAATCCATCAATTCGATTCCGTTGTTCTTCCAAAAAAGCCTGAATGTCCACGAGGAAATTATCTTAACAATGGCAAGAATCGGGAAAAGTGTCTCCGACCCTAGCAAAAGATTTTTTCACGTGTCAAATAAGAAGGCCGGCGGGAAGACACTTCACCATTCTTGGTGCTGCCGATTGAGCGAATGAAGGGCAAGGCTCCGTTTTCCTTCATGACTGATGATTGTCTTTGGCCTGCCAGTCTCAGTATACTCCCCGCTATGAGTATTAGGAACCGAGGTGGAGAATGGGAGCCGCTTCTCCTGGGCATTCAACCGGAGGAGTGCGGGGTCTGCGGTAAAGGCCTTTATCGAAATTACACTTTCTTGAAAGGCGGCTGGGCCCGGTGTTCAATTTGCGAACGATTTGTCCATTATAGTTGCTTGGCGAGCGGAAAGGTCGCCTATTTTAAACGGCGGCCCCGAGTGTGCTTGGCCTGCGACGCCCGTTCCTCCAAGGGTTCTACTGGAGGCCCCAGTTCTCGTCCTTTAACGACACCCAAAGCCTCATGAATGAGAGTCTTTCATTGTCTCGGTTTGTAGGCTCGGGCCAGCTGACATCATGGTTTGTCCTCACCATCCTGGGACCGGCACTTTGCGCTTTTAGTGGATTTCATACCGCCAGCTATTTGCTGGCGGGTCTTTATACCTGGCCCAGGACCAGCCGGATTCTTGTCCTTACCGTGGGCACCGTGATTTTTTCCTATGAATTCATATTCCGCCAAAACGGGCCGACAGGAAATTCCGGAAAACACCTTTCATCAAAAAAATGGGTTCTCTATTCATGCCTCATACCATATTCTTTGGGAGTTATGGCATTGATAATTCGCGCAAGTCTTGCCACATAGTGTCGCCTCTGCTACTCATTTGAGAAGCCGCAAACACCTCCGCCCCCACCCTGAAAGGGAAGAACTATGAAAAATGTCGAAATGAATGTTGAAGGAACCACTCTAATTATTAAAGTGGATTTAACAAAGGATTTTGGGCCATCCTCTTCCGGGAAAACCACCATCATCGCCACGACGGAAGGCAATGTCTCAATTCCCGATCGTGAAGAAAAAATCGGCCTGAATGTGTACAAGAAAAAGACTTAACCGGAAACGGTGCTCTCCCCGTATTCCGCCAGAACCTGGCCGGTTCGGGATTCTTTGACTTGCATGATCATGTGAGGTGTCCCTTCAGCCACGACTCTTCCCCCTTCCTCGCCCCCTTCGGGGCCAAGATCGATAACCCAATCGGCGTTCCGAATCACCTCCAGGTTGTGTTCAATCACCAAAATCGTATTGCCGGCCTCCACCAAGCGATCCAACACGTCCAACAGGCGCTGAATATCCGAAAAGTGCAAACCGGTGGTCGGTTCATCCAGGATATAAAGGGTGCGGCCCGTTTGCCGCTTGGATAATTCTTTTGCCAGCTTCACCCGTTGGGCTTCGCCTCCCGACAGCGTGGTTGCCGATTGGCCAAGCTTAATATAATGAAGACCGACTTCGGATAGCGTTTGCAGGCGACTTCGAATCGGGGGAATATTCACAAAAAACTCCAAGGCCTCCGCCACCGTCATATCCAACACTTCGGCAATGGTTCGCCCTTTATAGGTCACATCCAAGGTTTCCCGATTATAACGTTGCCCCTTGCAGGCCTCACAGGTTACATAGACATCAGGCAGAAAATGCATTTCGATTTTGATCAACCCGTCCCCCTGACAGGGCTCACACCGCCCCCCTTTCACATTAAAGCTATACCGCCCTGGTTTATACCCGCGAACCCGCGATTCCGGCAGCTGGGCAAAAAGATCACGTATAAAGCTGAACAAACCGGTATAGGTGGCAGGATTCGATCGAGGGGTTCGGCCGATAGGCGCCTGATCGATATCAATCAATTTATCAAGCTGTTCAAGACCCTGGATCTCCCGGCAACCTTCCCACTGAGTTTTTTTCTGGGAAAATCCGTTTCCGAGTGACCGAAAGAGAACGTCCACTACCAGGGTACTCTTGCCGGACCCCGACACACCGGTCACACAGGTAAAAAGCCCAAGGGGAAATTTCACGGAGATGTTTTTCAAATTATGCTTCTTTGCACCGACCACCGTCAGAAATCCTTTGGGTTGTCGGTGCCGCGGAGGCAACCAAACTTGACGGGCACCGCTCAGATATTGCCCGGTCAGCGACTGGGGGTGAGCCATGACCACGGAGGGTGGGCCATGGGCCACCAGATTCCCGCCTTCCACTCCTGCCCCTGGACCTAAATCCAAGAGATAATCGGCGGCCAGCATCGTCTCGGCATCATGTTCGACCACCACCACCGTATTCCCCATATCTCTGAGCCGCAACAGAGTCTGAAGCAACCGCCGATGATCTCGCTGATGCAGACCGATACTGGGCTCATCCAGAATATATAAAACCCCGACCAACCCCGACCCGATCTGTGTAGCCAGGCGAATGCGTTGCCCTTCGCCTCCGGACAAGGTGGCGGATGGGCGATCCAGCGTGAGATAAGCCAGTCCGACATCCAGAAGAAACTGCAACCGCTCTCGAATTTCCTTCAACACCCTTTGCCCGATCCATCGTTCGCGTTCACTCAACTCCAAAGAATCCACAAAGGCCAGGCTATCCTTCACCGATAGCTGAGTGACTTCGGCAATGGAACAACCACCAATCTTGATAGCCAAACTTTCAGGTTTCAGGCGTGCCCCACGGCAAACCGGACAGGGCCTGTCGAACGACCATTCTTCCCCATCCAATTCCAGTGAGGCCTCGTATCCGATTCCATCACAGGCCACACAGGCCCCATGAGGACTATTAAAGGAGAAAATCCTCGGTGAGATTTCCGAATAACTGATGCCGCACCGGATGCAAGCGGAATGCTCACTCAACAACCGTAATTGATCATCTTCGGTTAAAATGCCCACCAGACCACCGGCCAGTTTCAGTGCGGTTTCAACGGACTCCGCCACACGTCGCGTCAAAGCCGGGTCCTCTTTCACAACCAATCGATCTACGACGATTTCGATGGAATGCTTCCGCTGTTTATCCAGAGAAATGGGCTCACCAAGATCCCGGATCTCCCCATCCACCCTAACCCTGACAAACCCGGCTTTTTGTGCTTCCCGGAACTCCTTCCGATACTCCCCTTTCCTGCCGCGCACAATGGGAGCCAAGATGTGAATCTTACGGCCGACCGGACACTCCATAATGGTGTCAACCATCTGTTGGACACTTTGGCCGGCAATGGGATCGCCGCAAAGATGACAAAACGGTCGACCAATCCGCGCAAATAACAGGCGGAAATAGTCATAAATTTCGGTTACGGTTCCGACCGTTGAACGGGGATTATGACTGGTCGTTTTTTGCTCGATGGAAATTGCGGGGGACAATCCTTCAATGGAATCCACATCCGGCTTGCTCATCTGCTCTAAAAACTGGCGGGCGTAGGCTGATAGTGATTCGACATACCGACGTTGGCCCTCGGCATATATGGTGTCAAAAGCCAAACTGGATTTACCCGAGCCGCTCAATCCTGTCATCACCACCAGTTTGCCCCGTGGGATCTCCACATCCAAATTTTTCAAATTGTGCTGACGTGCACCTTTTATTACAATGGCCTCACGCATAGGTGGGAATTATACCATAGAGAGGGCGGAATGACGGGTTTGGAGACTGCACCATTTTTCATTGACCCTTGTGAGTAACGTCCGATACAATCCCGTAGATTCGGAGGCTATGACTTCGATTGATTTCTTTCTCTCCCTCTAGCTGGCAACCTCGACCTTTGGCTCCCATTTACCCTAATCTCATAATGAAGAGGGATTTCATGAAAAATTTTTCTCGCCCCGTGGGCCTGACATCTTTTCTGGTTTTCCTGACGTTACTTTTTTTTGCTCCTCCCACTTGGGCAGCCAAATATGAGTTGACCCGCAATAGCGTCGAAGATCCAAAAGAGGTCAATGCTTCCGAAATCTCGCTTTTTCGTGTCAAGTTAGGCGATACCGAAGCCACTGCCGTCGAAGCCCTGGTGGAGGATCGAATCTCAGGCGTTCGGGCGGAACAGGAGGGAACATTCATCCTGCTCTGGGACAAGGAAAATCCGACCGGCGCTATGGCCGGAGTCCGTATCACCGACGGAAAAGTCGACCTCATCTTCATCAATAACCGCTTTGCCCACAAGGTTCGCGGAATTTTTCGACACGTACTTGGGGCCACCTCACTCAAACAAATCCGAGATTTGCTCGGACCGGAGGACTTTCCCAATGAAACCCTGATGGGAGCCAAACTCCTGTATGAAAAGCAGGGTTTTTTGGTGAATTTTCTGGATCGGCAAGTGAACGTAGAATTTTGCTTAGGATGCCCCGATTTATTTTCACAGTTTTAGGGGTCCTGATATTTTAAATTCAAAAATTTATCGAGTATCGAATAACAACACGACACCCGGGAACCGGCATTTCGTGTTTCCGGGGTCTTCCATCCGCTTTCTTCCGCTGACCAGACCCGTATCTATTTCCGGCCTTTCTCATGGTTGACCGCGTTGTCACCAACCACTTGCTCACCGAAGAACAATCCTTCGAAGGCGGCCTCCGCCCCCAATGCCTGAACGATTACATCGGGCAGGCATCCATGAAAGCCTCTCTACGCGTGTGTATGGACGCCGCCCTTGCACGGGGAGAGGCATTGGACCATGCCATCTTTTATGGCCCGCCGGGACTTGGGAAAACCACCATTGCGCATATCATTGCCCAAGAAATGGGCGGATCCCTCCGCGCCACCTCCGGTCTTGTCCTGACACATGCCGGTGATCTCGCCGCCATATTGGCTAATATCCAACCCCGTGATGTGTTATTTATCGATGAAATTCATAGACTCCCCCCGTCGGCGGAGGAAGTATTGTACCCTGCCATGGAGGACTATCAAATTGATCTGGTCATTGGTCAAGGAGCTTCCATGCGGACCATGAAATTGAATCTTCCTCCCTTTACTCTCATCGGAGCGACCACACGTGCCGGGGCGCTCACCTCGCCCCTCAGGGAGCGATTCGGGTTGGTCTACCGCTTGGATTTTTACTCACCTGCACACCTTCAAGAGATCATTTCCCGGTCTGCCCGCCTCCTAGGCATTCAGATTGACCCTGCCGCCGCCAAGGAGATTGGACGGCGGGCCCGCGGTACCCCCCGCATTGCAAACCGTCTCATCAAACGGGTTCGCGATTTTGCAGAAGTCAAAGCGCATGGCCATATCACGCTTTCCATTGCTCAGGAAGCCCTCCAGTGGTTGGGGATCGATCAGGCGGGATTCGATGAAATGGACCGAAAAATATTGCTGACAATCATCGAAAAATTCAAAGGCGGTCCGGTCGGCATCGATACTTTGGCAGCCGCTATCCAGGAAACCAAATCCACACTGGAAGATGTCCATGAACCTTTTTTACTGCAATCCGGGTATTTGGACCGAACCGCTCGAGGACGACAAATAACCTCCAAGGCCCTCGAGCATTTCAAGGTGTCCCTTCCCCTTTTTTCCGGCGACCGGAATACCCCCGAATTACTTCCCTGACAAATCGCCACTCTGCTTGACTCCCACTATTGCGGTATTGCTCCAAGGACGCCTAGCCAAGGTATAACATTGACAATCCTGACTGAACAGGAAAGTCTTATGCAGATTCTTGCGCCTCGCCATTACCGCCCAGCAATGCTCCTCCTGATTTTTTTTCTCGTTGGAGGCCTTTCCTGGATTCTTGTGCCTCATGCCGCCTCTCAACCTCAAGACATCGCCGTCATTGATTCCTGGGTGGTTGACGGATTTGAATTTCATGTGGGATTTGAAGCACCACCCTCTAACGCTTTTTGTCCGCTATATGGAGAGGGATTGATTGAATTCGAAATCGACTTTTTCACCCCTGCCAGCATCGAACAGGAACCGGTATTCGGCGTGGCTACGTGGTTCCCGGCTTCCGACCCTGATGAGACCATCGAAACCTATGCGGAAGTGATCGGTCCGCAAGGCTTATGCACCAACGCTTCGCCCTGTCGTATTCGGGACATTCGAATCGTGAAAACCTTCTGCCCCCCTAACGAGGGGCCGCTGTATCCACCTTCATGGTTTTAACCAAGACACCCCTATCATGGCCGGATGCGGACCGACCATTGAGAACAAGTCCCTGAAGCATCCATAGGGAATCCCTATTGGTTGTAGACTTTTGCTAAAGAGCTCTCCTACTCACTTCCACTTTCACCCCTCCAGCCCCCTCACAATTCCCTTTGCAGGCGCTCCAAGCGATGGCAGGCTTCATCCAAATTTTTGTCGGTCTTTGCAAAACTGAACCGAAGATATCGACTGCCACGGTTCTTCCCGAAAAATGCTTCACCCGGCACACCCGCTACGCCGGTTTTTTCTAAAATCCACATTGCCCGATCCTTTCCACTCTCTCCGGGTACCCGTGATACCTCCGCCAATACGTAATAGGCACCCTGTGGAATTGCGGGAGTTAAGCCGACCCGGGACAGGACGTCGCAGAACCGATTGCGTTTAGCCTGAAAACCCCTGCGGATCTCCTGATAAAATTCACTTTTTAATTCACGAATGCCCATAGCTACTCCATATTGAAGGGGAGCTGGGGCACACACATAGAGCAAATCATTCATGGCACCGATCAATTCCGCATGGGATGCCGATGCTACCGCATGCCCGATTCGCCATCCGGTTATCCCGAATGTTTTTGAATATCCGGACACCGTAATGGTTCGCTCAGCCATCCCCGGAAACGAGGCGATACTGTAATGCTCACTCTGATCATAGAGAAAATATTCATAAATCTCGTCGGCCATCACAAGAAGGTCACGCCGCCGGTCCCAGTCCGCCAGGAGTTCCAATTCCCATCGGGCAAACACTTTTCCAGAAGGATTTCCCGGAGTATTGATGATCACAGCCCGGGTACGATCGGTAAAGCCCCGCTCCAAGTCATCCATTGACCAATGCCAATCCGGTGCGTGCAAGGGCACGATACGGGGAACAGCCCCCACAGCCAACAACGCACTGATATGATATCCATAGTAGGGCTCAAACAGAACCACCTCATCACCCGGATTCAAGAGCGCCATGCATGCACACTGAAATGCTCCGGTAGCACCATGGCTAACGGTAATTTCAGTTTCAGGATCAGCCTTGATCCCATTGTAGATCGCCAACTTATAAGACAACGCCTCACGAAGTTCGGCCAAGCCATCAAAACGTGTATAGATGTTCATGCCCTTGTTCATTGCCTCAAAGGCTCCCCGAACCACAGGTTCGGGTACACCCGTATCACACACACCTTGGGCAAGATTGATGCCCTTGACACGGGTACAGGCGGTCGTCATGTTTCGGATCTCAGATGGCACCAAATTCATCAAACGCTGATTTCCAAACCGTTTCATGTGATATTCCTTTCTCTTCAATTTTCCATAAGGGTAACTGGCTTGCTTACGCAAAGAACCTTCACGTAGACTCACCATTTTTGAATGGCCAGATGCCAGCAGCCTTTATGATCGGCTCCATTAACCCGAATTCCTGCTCACCCAAACCGCGTTATTATCGTCTGCACGCCACCTGGTTGGCCATATCGCTCATCCTCGTGTGTACCGGATCAACTTTGGGAGAAACGGATTCCCCGCCACCCCTTGTCGATGAACACATTGTTCATATCGCCGGCTTTGCCAAGCCCTCCCCGCAAGTTGTCATACCCGAGGGATGGTTTTTAATGGGAACCAACCGCCGCGACGATCTCCGGCACGGCTTTGAAGTGCATTACGACGACACCGAATTTCCCCAACGCCGCATCTGGGTTAACGCATTTTCCATGGACCAATATGAAGCCAGCCTGAGCGAGTTTCTTGCATTTCTCCTGAAAACCCAACGTCAGATTTCTCCGGAATTGCGAAGTCTTATCTGGCATTTGATCAGTGTTCACTTCATCCCCGATCAAGCATTGGCACCTTGGCCGGCTCTGTACGTGACCTGGGAGGAAGCTCAGGCTTTTTGCAGTCTCCAGAATAAACGGCTTCCATCTGAGGCTGAATGGGAGAAAGCCGCACGGGGAGAAGCCGCACGCATTTTTCCCTGGGGTGACATGGACCCGTCACCTGAGCTGGCGGTATTTGGCCAGTACCACGTTCATGAAATTCCGCTGGTGGCTACGGTGGATAGTTTTCCAGATGGACAAAGCATTTACAAAGTGCTTCATTTGTCGGGTAATGTAGCGGAATGGGTGAACGATTGGCTGGGGTCCGACTATTATCCCATCATGCCGGAACGCAATCCTCCCGGTCCCAAACGAGGGCGCTATAAAGTCGTCAGAGGAGGATCATGGAAAAGTAAACCCGTCATGCTTCGGACTGCCACGAGGGGAGGGGCCGTCCCCGAAGAACGGGCCGCCACCATCGGATTTCGTTGCGTCAATGATCCGCGCGGCGCCTCTGAAAATCTGAACGCTACACCTTAATCAGGGCAAATCTCACGGTTTTCCCCAGAGTTCCTCCAAACGTTTGGCCCTTCCACAACTCCATTTATAGAATTTGTATCGGGTCGGATTCTTTTTGTAGAAATCCTGATGATACTCCTCCGCAGGGTAGAAGGTTTCCGCCTTGACAATTTCCGTATAAATCGGGCCAGCAAAGAGGTGGGCTTCCTGAATCCGACGCTTTGAATCTTCAGCCAGTTTCCTTTGTTCTTCACTCATATAAAAAATAGCCGAGCGATACTGATTGCCTTGGTCACAAAATTGGGCATCCTTGACCGTAGGATCGATATTTTTCCAAAACACCTCCAAAAGGTGGCGGTAGGAAACCTTTGCCGGATCATACAGAACTTCGACGGATTCCGCATGGCCCGTTCCCCCTGCCGAAACCTGCTCATAGGTTGGCTTGACCACGGTTCCACCGGTATAGCCGGACGTGACGTTGATGACGCCCTCAACCCCGTCAAAGACCTCCTCCATACACCAAAAGCACCCCCCCGCAAACACCCCCTTTTCCAGGGTTTCCGTTTCCCCCGGAAATCCTATTCCGACCATCATCAAGAAACCCACCAAGGATACTATTATACTCATTCCCCATTTCTTGTTATTAACCAAGTGCATAATCATGACATCGATTCCTCCCGGAAGAGAAAAATTTCCGAAGCACCATAAAGTTTATTCCATCATACTATTTCTTTATTTTATCACCCGAAATCCGTTGCTTAATCATCCTGGTTTTCTGGACTTTTTTCAGTAGACCGAACCATTTCAAATTCTTTTCCCCGCTAAATCCATCAACCTGCTCGAAATACACCCACAGACCACGAACATGAATTCGGAGTATTCTGCACCTTTTCTTTTCGATTCCAGAGTACGGATATTCAATTACACGTGGGGGCTAATCGATGGACAACCGCAGATAGGGTAGGGGATACCATAAACACCATGACATTCGCCCGGAAGGGCCCGTGGCTCATCAAGGGTTTTCTTACCCTGGATTTCCTCTTGATTGACTGCCCCACAGACCATTATAAGGGTATCTTCAAACCCCATGAGCCTCCCACCCTTAACAACCCGCCAGCAGATCCTCCAACTTCTTGAAAAACACGAATCCACTGCCCGGGAAATAGCCGAACAAATACAGATTCCCACAAGGGAGGTGGAAAGTCATTTGGAACACTTGGTGAAATCACTGTCCCGTCATCCCTCTAAACGGTTTCTCATGGTCCCTTCAGCCTGCCAAGATTGTGAGTATTTCTTCGCCGGGAGAAAGCGCCTTACCACTCCTAGCCGTTGTCCTAAGTGTCGCAGTGAGTTTATCTCGCCACCGAGATTTCGAATTGTCGAAGAAGGGTCAGATTAGGAATCATTTCCCTACTGTACGGTGAAGAATTAAATAAATTCATTGAGTACGTGATAGTTCCACTTCACCACTGGGTTTAAAGTCGAGAAATTCTGTATGGGTCTGTTGAAAAAAGCCGGCGGCGGCGTTCTCGCCATTTTCCCGTGCTCACGTACTCAGGGTACGCTCCGCGTGTACAACAAGCATGCCCCCCGGCGGGATGAACCCACCCAGCCCCTTCCATCGTCAGCGCAACCCAAGGCCAATTTTCCCTTGAAAATCTTCATTATTCAACACTCCCACAAGTAATAATTTGCTTGAGCATAAGAAATTTGAATGGCGGAATTTGGGGGAATTGGGAAAGATGAGAAAGGCTGACGATTTTTGATCACTTAATGGGTCACAAACAATTAGAAAGGGGTGAGGGAGATTTAGATTTTTCCATCAAAGAGTTTTCCTTCCGGCTTGTAAAGGCGGTTTTAGGCACAAGGGGCCCACACAAAAAAGAGAACTGCAGAGGCTTTTTAGGGTTTCAACCTGCTCGCTATCCGAAATCAGATTTAAGCCAGGGGGGGGCCGACACGAATATCGGCAACTAAAAACCCGCAATGGCAGGAAATCGAAATTTCTGGAAAAACAACCACAATAAGAACGGAAATGGGATAAGAATAATGAGAGCATCGCGAAGGACATGAGTTTCGGTCATATGTCTATGAGAACCACGGTTATCATTCGATCAATTCAGAACCGCCCCCATGAACATTTTAAACCTGGAATTCTATCGACGTGACCGGCGGGAACGGACGGTGATTTTCCAAAAACCCCACCTTTACCGGAGTAACCTTATGAGACAGACATGACAGGAACGTGCCGCTATCCCCATCATTACCTATTCGTGTTCGTGCATCACCGCCCCTTTCCCCTATTCAGCAAGACCGGAAGAATTGAAAGCAGAGGCGAGGGGATTACACCTTCAGATCCTGAAATAACCACGGCATTTCCCGAGAGCAACGCGCCTCATAGGCTCCAATAGCCCCCTCGTATTGAAGGGTGATACCAATGGCATCCAATCCTTTGAGAAGACAATCCTTTCTGAAAGTGTCAATGGTGAAGGCAAATACATCACCTTCCGGAAGGCGAACACATTGCTGAGGAAGATCAATGGTCAATTGATACTGATCGGTTCCCTCCACTCGGTCGAAAAGTGTTTGAATTTCCGAAGGGCTTAACACCACAGGAAGGATGCCATTTTGGAAACAGTTATTATAGAAGATATCAGCAAAGCTGGGGGCCAAAATACTTCGAATCCCATAGTCCAGCAAAGCCCAGGGTGCATGTTCACGGGAAGACCCGCAACCGAAATTTTCCCTGGTTACCAGAATAGGTGCCTGTTGATAACGGGGTTGGTTCATAAAGAAGTCTGGGTCAGGTGATCCGTTATCCAGTTGACGCCAATCGGCAAACAGTCCCTCCTTCAAACCCGTCCGGTGGATGGTTTTCAAATATTGCTTGGGAATGATCTGATCGGTATCCACATTCGACCGATTCAAAGGAGCCACGGTTCCAGTCAGGATGGTAAAGGGTTGCATTAAGAGGCCTCCGATCAAAAATAAAAAGATTCAGGAATGATCACTTAGAGGAAAACGCATAGAGAAGTTACAGATCAAAGACTTATTTCCAGTCACGGATATCGACAAAATGCCCCTCAATGGCGGCGGCCGCGGCCATTGCCGGGGAAACCAGATGCGTTCTCCCGCCCTTCCCCTGTCGTCCTTCAAAGTTCCGGTTACTGGTTGAAGCGCACCGCTCACCGGCCGAGAGGACATCGGCATTCATAGCCAGACACATGCTGCATCCCGGTTCCCGCCACTCAAATCCGGCTTCCCGGAAAATTCGATCCAAGCCCTCCTGCTCGGCCTGCGCCTTCACCAATCCGGAACCCGGCACCACCATGGCTTTCACTGTTGCCGACACTCGTTTTCCTTTCACATACCTGGCTGCCATGCGCAAATCCTCAATTCGCGAATTGGTACAAGAACCGATAAAGACCCGATCAACGGAAATATCACGGATACGCATCCCTCCTCGTAATCCCATATAGGCCAAAGCCCGTTCCGTTGAAAGTCGTGTTTTTTCGTCATCGATCTTTGTCGGATCGGGAACGCAACCATTGACATCCGTCACCATTCCGGGGTTTGTTCCCCAAGTTACTTGAGGGGCGATATTCTCCCCTCTCATTTCAACGATACGATCAAATCGGGCTCCGGGGTCGGTGCTCAAAGTCATCCACGACTTAGTGGATTGATCCCAGAGAGACCCTTTGGGACTCAACGGTCGCCCCTCCAAATATTTGATCGTCACTTCATCAGGACCGATAAGACCGGCTCTGGCACCTCCTTCAATGGACATATTGCACAGAGTCATCCGGCCTTCCATGGAAAACCCACGAATAACCGATCCCGTATACTCGACGACATATCCGATACCTCCGCCAATACCGATTTGCCCGATAATGGCCAAAATCACGTCTTTGGAGGAACAAAAGTCCGGCAACGTTCCCTCAACACGAATTTCCATCGTTTTAGGCTTTTTCTGCACCAAACATTGGGTGGCCAGTACATGCTCCACTTCGGAAGTTCCGATTCCAAAAGCCAGTGCCCCAAAGGCTCCATGGGTGGAAGTATGGGAATCCCCGCACACAATCGTCATACCGGGGAGGGTCAACCCCTGCTCGGGCCCGATGACATGCACAATCCCCTGGCGGAGGTCATCCATCCCGAAGTAGGTAATGCCAAACTCCCGACAATTCTGCTCCAAAGTCGCCACCTGGATGGCGCTCATCGGATCGGCAATACCGTGCGACCGATCCGTGGTAGGCACATTATGGTCGGGGACGGCCAATACGGCACCCGGTCGCCTTGGCTTTCGCCCGGCGAGCCGCAAGCCCTCGAAAGCTTGGGGAGAGGTGACTTCATGGACCAAATGCCGATCAATATATAAGAGGGTAGTCCCGTCGGCTTCTTCACGGACCACATGTTGGGCCCAAATTTTTTCGAATAACGTCTTTTTTTCCATCATAATATTCTCCCCATGGTTGCATCCGGAAGGACCTTGCCATTCTTGTAGCGATTCTGTCGCCCGTCTGGCAAGGAGGGCATTTCCCTCCCGGCACAGCCTTTCCAGGATTCTGTCCTTTGTAGTCTAAAAAAAATCCTGATATACTCTATACTTAAGTGCCTACTTCGGTCGACAAGACATTTTGAGTAGGGTGTTCTTTATTCCCTGCCTTGTGCAAACGACCAACTATCACCACCCAACCCCCTGCTAAGAAGAAAAGGGGTCTCCGCCAAAGGGCAGATGACCTATACCAACCATGAAGTTTAACGTCCGGACGGCTTGGCCATCAGAAACGGGATCCTGTAGGCCAGCCACCATCCGTTTCTGCTTCAGATTGGAAGGATTGGTGAATTGAGAATCCATCGCATTAAATTTCTTTTCATTCGGGAATCCTATGGGCCTGCTCAGCAAGACAATTAACTACTTTTCTCATGATATGGCCGTGGACCTGGGTACGGCCTCCACCTTGATCTACATTAAAGGGAAAGGCATTGTCCTGAATGAACCGTCGGTCGTGACCATTGAGGCCAATTCTAAAAAGCTGCTGGCCGTGGGCGAAGAAGCCAAACGAATGATCGGCCGAACCCCCGGAAACCTCAAAGCCATCCGGCCCATGCGGGAAGGGGTAATTGCCGATTTTGACATGACCGAACAAATGCTTCGATATTTTATTCGAAAGGTTCATCAAGGGGGAACTCTCTTTCGTCCACGGATTATCATCGGAGTTCCCTCCAGAATCACCCAGGTCGAGCAACGAGCCGTCAGAGAATCCGCCGAACTGGCGGGAGCCCGCCAAGTGTACCTCATCGAAGAACCCGTCGCAGCGGCTATTGGCGCAGGACTTCCCATTACCGAGCCCTCGGGAAACATGGTCGTCGATATTGGAGGAGGCACGACAGACATTGCCGTGATCTCCCTTGGTGGTATTGTATATAGTGAATCTGTTCGAATAGCCGGGGACCAGATCGATGGGGCGATCATCGGTCATTTAAAACGAGCCTACAGCCTGCTCATCGGGGATCATATGGCCGAACGAATCAAAATGGAAATCGGATCGGCCTATCCGTTTGCGGAAAAAAAGCAAATGGCCGTGAAAGGGCGTGATCTGGTTTCGGGGATTCCACGCACGATTTTACTTGATGATACCGAAATTCGTGAAGCATTGGAGGATTGCATCACCACTATTATCGGGGCCATTCGTAAAGCCCTGGAGCATACGCCACCCGAATTATCCGGAGATATTATTGACCGAGGGATCGTTTTGACCGGCGGCGGCTCCCTTCTCCACGGACTTGACGAACGGTTACGAGAAGAAATGTCTCTTCCCATTGTGGCCGTGGATGACCCCTTGACATCGGTGGTGTTAGGGGTCGGAAAAGCCTTGGAGGAAATCGGTTTATTGCAAAAAATATCTTCCCCTTCCTCCCTTATAACCTAAATCCATGCAGACATCTTCAATTCATGCCCGAGCCCCCCAGGATCATCGTTCAAAGGGCTCACTGAGCAATCCTCATTCTCATTGGTTGAAGGACCAATGCGACCGCAAGGTGCAGGTGCACGCACTCATGGAAGGGACCCCTCTTCGGTTCGTCGACCTGCCTGGCTTCCCCTTTGACACACAGATCGATGCGAAGGCCTTGCCATTTGCCACCTCCTCAATTTCCAATTTCATGGCACATAATGGCAAACACTGAGACACGCCTATTCAGACTGAACGGTTTTCGACGGATGTTCATGTTCATACTGATCCTCTTCCTCGGCCTGCTGTTCCTTCTCCCCAATCGGTCACAAGAGGCATTCAGGCTGATCGGTGATCCCGTGGCCGGCATCCTTGAATTCCCTTTGAAATTGACGTATTCCCTCAAGGAAACTCTCGTGGGAGGATGGGAATCATACGTGGCCCTCCAACATACGGAAGAAACCAATCGCACCTTGACTCTTGAAGTGGCACGATTGCAGGGCGAAATCAACGCCTTAAAGGAACAGATCATCATCACCGAAGATCTCGAGCGGCTTTTGGCCTATCAAAAAACCGTGCCCATGAAAACCGTTCCGGCCAGGATCCTCGGCCGCAATGTTTCGAATTGGTACCGGGCCATTGTGATCGATAAAGGGCAACAGGACGGAATCGCCCCTGAAATGGGAGTCATTACCGAGGCTGGCGTAGTGGGCCGCATCATCCGGGTCAATCCGAGGACCTCGGTTGTGCTTCTCTTATCGGACCCCAATGTGGCCATTACGGGCATGGTCCAAAAAAGCCGGGACGAGGGCATCATACAAGGCACGCCTCAAGGGGGGGTTCATATGAAATACCTTCCACCTCTCTCGTCGGTTCAGACCGGTGACAGCGTGGTCACATCGGGATTAACCGGCGATTTCCCGCGAGGGTTACAGATCGGGTATATCCAGAATATCACCAAAGCCGATACCGACCTTTTCCAGTCGGGTGACATCATCCCCAAAGTAGATTTTGCCAAATTGGAAGGAGTGCTGGTCATTACTTCCTTTCAGGAATCTATTCCAGTCAATCTGCCTGCGCCATTACCCCCTCCGGCCTCGTGAACACCCGCTCATGACAATTGCCGTGTATTTTCTGATAAGTGTGGGGATGGTGATCATACAGGGAACTCTGGGCACCCACCTGGCCATCAAAGGGGTATCCCCGGATTTATGCCTGATTCTCGCCTGTCTCGTGGGATTCCTGGCCGGGGAATACAAGGGCCTAGCGGTCGGCATGACCGTCGGCTTGTTCCAGGACCTTCTTTCGCCCGGCGGCATCGGAGTGAATATGGTGCTCAAGGGGTTGGCTGGTGTCTTGGCGGGCGTCATCACCCATACGATATCAACCGTCACCGGCACAGCGATCTTGCTGGGCATGTGGATTTTGTCCATTGGATGCGGATTGGCCTCTCTGGTCATCGCCATTCCGAATCTGGACATGACCGCCTTCCTGCATGCCGTCACCGCCTCACTGCTTCCGAAAAGCGTGTATAACAGCCTGCTCGGATTGGGCGGCTATTGGATCATCCGCCGGTTTTATCAACCGGAGAGTATGCTAGAATCACTGTATCGGCATTAAGGTTCCTCCCGATTTCCACCTAACCCGATCCCATAAGTTATGCCGGATTCTTCCCGCCAAGCCAATGAACTTGCCGACATTCACAATCGCCTTTTGTTCATCAAAATCGGACTCTTGATGATACTGGTCCTCTTGGGATTACGCCTTTGGCAACTGCAAATTCGTGACGGCGTGCATTACCAGGAACTCGCCCGGGACAACCGCACACGATCCATCGTCCTGGAGCCGGCCCGCGGCCTGCTTTATGACCGGAACGGGAAATTGCTGGCCAACAACATCCCGAGTTTCCAACTGTACGTTTCGCTCGAAGACGTCCTTGACCGGGACGACTTGATTGTCCAAATACCGAAATATGTCGAAGTGGATGAGGAAACTCTGTCCGCCAAACTCACTAAAAGCGGTCGACGGGGTCGGGTGAAAATTAAAGGCAATGTCAGCCTCAAAGAGGCGGCCATTGTCGAGTCCCATCGATTAGACCTTCGCGGAGTGCTGATTCAACCGGAATACCAACGGTATTACCCCCTCAGTACCTATGCATCACACGTCATCGGATATGTCGGCGAGATATCCGAAGCCCAATTGAGAGACTCCGACTATTCACACATACAGTCCGGACGTATTATCGGCCAATACGGAGTCGAACGGACCTTCGACCATGAACTCCTTGGTGAACCCGGCGTGGAAATCATTGAAGTCGATGCGCTTGGCTATCCCAAGCGATCCTTATCCGTCACCCGGCCGATCGCCGGAGATGATTTATTTTTAACATTGGATATTCGGTTACAGCAGTTGGCGGACGATTTATTAGGCAACGAATCCGGAGCCATTGTCGCCTTGGACCCCTGGAACGGAGATATCCTGGCACTTTCCAGCCGCCCCGGATTTAACCCAAACGACCTTTCAAGCGGAATCAGCCTTAAGCAATGGAATCAGCTCCTTCAGGATACCCGGCATCCATTGACGAATCGGGCGATCCAGGGACAATATCCGCCGGGATCGACCTTCAAAATCGTTATGGCATCTGCCTTGCTGGACACACAAGCCCTCAGCCCGCAAGAATCCGTGAACTGCCGTGGCGTCTTCCCGTTTGGAAAGCGGGTGTACCGCGACTGGAAGAGAGGGGGGCACGGATCCGTCGACCTCAAAAAAGCTTTGGCCGAATCCTGTGACGTGTACTTTTATAAAGCCGGCCATCAACTAGGCATCGAGGCGATCGCCAAGTATTCCCGCCAATTCGGGTTGGGAAAAAAAACGGGCATTCCCCTTCCTTCCGAACGTTCTGGACTGGTGCCTTCCCCAACCTGGAAACGGCGGGTCAAAGGGGAACCCTGGTATCCGGGAGAAACCATTTCCCTTTCCATCGGGCAAGGATATCTCACCACGACTCCTCTTCAAATGGCCCGGGTGGCCGGGATCATCGCCACAAACGGCAAACTGGTTGAACCCCGATTGGTCAAAGCCAGCCGATTCCGCAAGACCGGCACGATCCAGGAACGGCCGGCTTCACCCGTCCAACAACTCGAACTTCCCCCGTCCCTCTTCGCCACTATTAAAGAAGGCATGGCCGAGGTCGTGACCGAGGGGACCGCCAAACGCGCCAAATCTGACTTTGTGACCATTGCGGGAAAAACCGGCACCGCTCAGGTAGTGGCCTTAAAAACCGACCCCAATGAAGTGATCCCCAAAAAACACCAGGACCACGCCTGGTTTATCGCCTTTGCTCCCATCGAACGTCCCCTGATCGCCGTGGCGGTTCTGGTCGAGCATATGGGCCATGGAGGCGCTGCGGCGGCGCCATTGGCCAAAACGCTCCTTGAAGCCTTCATGCACTTTCATAATCTTCCTCAACCACCCCCGGCACTATCCACTCAGCATGTGCCTACATCCGGGTAATTTATGTCCTTCATGACCGACAACGTGAATCGACGGAGCTTGGACACCTTCGACTGGTGCTTTCTGGGAGTGATTGTGGCAATCATCGCAGCCGGCATCCTTTCCATCTACAGCGTATCCAACACCAGTCCCTCTCGTTTTCCGGTCTATTGGAAACAGGCCGCATGGATGGCGGTCGGCTTTCTCGCTTTCCTGGCGGCGGCGGGCATCGACTACCACCGGCTAGTTCGCTGGTCGTATGTCTTCTACGGGCTCGGCCTTCTGCTCCTCATCATCGTCTTGTTTATGGGAAAAAGCAGCCGGGGTTCCCAGCGATGGATTCCCTTCGGTCCCTTTATGTTTCAGCCCTCGGAATTCATGAAAATTCCCCTGATTTTAATCCTTGCGTCCTATTATGGGACAACCAGCCGCTTAGGCTGGGTCAAGCGGATTATCATTCCCACCCTCATTGTGCTTCCGGGGTTCCTGCTGATTCTCAAACAACCAGACCTGGGAAGCAGCCTGAGTTTTTTATCCATATTCGTGCTGGTGCTCCTCACCGTGGGCATGAAATCCAAAGCGTTCGGGTTCATCATCCTAGCCGGGCTCATGCTGTTTCCCTTCGCATGGGGAGGAGTTTGGGGCTCTCTGCACAGCTATCAACAGGATCGAATCATTAGTTTTGTGGATCCTGGCTCCGATCCTGGCGGCAAAGGGTACCATGCCCTGCAATCCCGTATTGCAATCGGTTCAGGCCATATTCTGGGGAAGGGGCTCTATGGAGGCACCCAAACACAATTTAAATTTCTACCGGAAGGGCATACGGACTTTGTATTTGCGGTGTTTGCCGAAGAGTGGGGATTTTTGGGTTC
>JBDIVP010000012.1:0-29147 GCA_039794325.1 Candidatus Inrsubterrania sp. | reverse complement strand
CTACCACCCCCCCAAAACCTAACCCTTCCACCACAAACCATCCCCTATAGATTCCATCCGGTTTGGTCTGTACGGCGGCCGCATCCAAAATACGAAAGGTCACGGTGTGCTTCCGAGCTTCCAGGTCTTCGGAAATCCTGGCATCGATCAACCGTTGAGTTAGACGAGTATATTCAACCTGCAAATCACCAAAAGCCCGTTCCAGATCCGACAATTCCTGCTGACGATGCGGTGTTTGCTCGATGTATCGTTCAAAGTTCTTTATTTTTCGCCTAACCTGATCCAATTGCTTTGAAAGGTCCTCCAGCTCACGATTGACCTCGTGCCGAACATTTTTGAGTGACGTCAACTCGGAAACCAACCGGGCTGCCTGCCCCTCATGTTCCATGCGGGCTTGGTCGATCACATCCTGCTCCAACAGCTTGATTTGCATGGCCAACGCCATAATTTCCGGATGAACCTCATGCAACTCATCGGATTTTTCGACCAATTCCTCCTTGAGAGTAGCCAACCGGGTATTCAGCATGTTTTGTTCTTCAGTGAATCCCCTTGATACTAACGTATCCTCTTCCAGACGAGCCTCACGTTCCTGAATGGATTGGGTGACCTGATCTAATTGGGTTCGAAGTGGATTTATGGCTTTCTGAATTCGTAATTGTTCCGAAACCAATCGATCCCGAGCTTTCAGATTTTCATCCAATTTTGACAAAAGCATATCTGAAAATCGCGATTGATAAGCCGACAATTCTTCCGCTTTCCGATCTAATTCTTCCTTGACCCGCACTAAATCCCGTGACAGCATATCGGATTTTCGTTCCGGGTTTCGCGATAAAACCATTGAGGTATCCCCGATATACCCTGCCGCCAACTGCTCGGTAACACGCATGGCCATTACCGGATCTGAATGGGCAAAAGAAAGCGATATAGCCTCGATGATTCCCCCGTTCTTCTTGGCTTCCACCCTGGTTGTATTCCGCAGTTGATCAATGACGAATTCATATCCCCTGCCCTTCAGCAAATCGGGATACAGCTGAAACTCATCAATCACCATTTGGAGATTTTTACGGCTCAACACCCGATTGCTCGCAGTTTCCACCCACTCCTCCACCAATCGTTCTATTCTGGAGGTACCACGAAACTGGTCATGTATTTCAGGCGGCTCAACAATCAAAATGACCTCAGACCGATAGACCTCCTTTTTGAGTACAGCTAACATTGCCCCAAGCCCAATCCCCAAGAAAAGGAACCCTAAAATCAGCCACTTCCGGCGTACAACTAAATCGAAAAAGTCCCTGAGATATTTTCGGATTCCAAATGTAGAATGATTTTCGTTGTGGACCGGCGTGGGGATGATCATACGTTTAGAAAATTGGTCTTCGTTACACTTACCGCATGGTATCGGAGAAGAACAGAAATGATCTACTGCTCAACTTACAAGTCCATCTCCCGAATCCCCCATTGGGAGGGTTTCTCCAAAATTAAGTGCGCACTTTTATTTAGGTAAATATATACTCAATATAAATCGGTCCCCTATCATGAAAAGAGAAAATGATATTTTTTTATTTTTATGATGCCCTTAGCTAAAGCATCCTGAAGTTAAATAAAATTACGTATAACGAACAAGGCATGAAACGGCAGAAATACCGTTTAATTTTTAAAGAGAAAGGAAGAAAGGAGCGCCTTATCCAGAAAATAATAAGGCCATTGAGATCTATCTCAAAAAAATTTGGTGCCCCCGACACGAATTGAACGTGCGACCCGCGGTTTAGGAAACCGCTGCTCTATCCGACTGAGCTACGGGGGCAACCGTTTTTTTCAACGTTTTCTGCCCACTCACAGAAAAACAATATGCCGATTATACAAAAATACTCCGTTCGTTTATAGATTCAATTTTAAATTCCCTGCAATCCCTACTCGAAGTGCTTCCTTCCCTACAAGTGGACGTCTACCCTACAGTTTCACCTTACGGAGTTGTGTCAACCAAAGGTTTGTCAACAAAATACAAAAGGCATCAGCAATCCTTTCTGCACCAAAAGCCTATTTTGGTTATAAAAATCCCAATAGTCACCCCCACAACCCGAGTTAATGATCGCTTCTGAAATTCGTCTGGGAGCATGACACCTGAAATCCACACCAGCATAATTGAATCAGATTCTGGAAGATCCTTTATTTTACTGCTATACACGCACTACCCGAGCACTTTCTAAACCCAAAAACCGAACGTTTTTCTTATAAAACTTCAACTAACTCAATCGGGGAATAGCATGCTCCCCGGCTTTGGCCGAAGATGACGGGTATCATGAAACACATTGCTGCTCGTGCTCACAAACGAAAAAGGAGCCATTCATGCTTCCCTTCGGAAAATACGATCAATCCGGCATCAAAATTTTCAATTTATCCGGGCATCTGGACGCCCATTGCCGCTTGGACCTGGAAGCCATCGTTTCCACCGGCGAAACACCGACATGTCATCATGTCATTCTCAATTTTTCCGAAGTCACCTGGATTGATCTTGGAGGGCTGGGACAAATCTTTGTGTGGTATCACAATCTGAAATCAAAGCATATCCGCCTGAGTCTCGTGAATCCCCAACCCATAGTTTCCCAACTCCTGGAAGCCGCCAACCTGCCTGAACTGGTCCCCATCTACCATTCCGTGCCGGAAGCCATGAGGGGATTTGCCGCCTCATCCCTCTCCTTCCATTAGGGGTCGGTTGAAAAAAGCCCGGTTTAGGCCTGCCCTCGACACCACGGATTTTCATCAGATATCCGCCTTGGTATAGTATTGCCTCATACGGTCCCGGACCATTCATCCGTGGTTATTTAGAACTTCTCATGAAGCCGATTTCCAATCCCCGGAGCCCGTTTATTCCTGAAATCCGGGAGCGACTCGAACCGGCTGACTCGGTCGAACCGGAAATCTTCGAGGAAACCGCACGGACTATCCTCAGTGAAAACACCAGTCCCGATCTGCCGTTCCGGTGGAGTGTGAATCCGTATCGGGGCTGTTTTCATGCCTGCGCCTATTGCTACGCCAGGCCGACGCATGAATATTGGGGATTCGGGTCAGGAACCGATTTTGAAAACAAGCTGGTGGCCAAGATCAATGCGGCGGAACGGTTGCGGGACGCCTTCGACAAACCCTCCTGGGAAGGCGACCTGATCGTCTTCTCCGGCAACACCGATCCTTATCAACCGCTAGAGGCGAAGCTGGAACTGACCCGAAGCTGCCTCGAGGTCTGTGCCGCGTACCAAAACCCGGTGGGCATTATCACCAAATCGGCCCTCATTGCTCGCGATGTGGATATGTTGCAAGACTTACACGCCAGGGCATGGATCAGGGTCTATTTCAGTATTCCCTTTGCCTCGGACGACATGGCCCGAAAAGTGGAACCGCAAGCACCCTCCATCACCAAGCGCCTGGAGACCATGGCACTCCTGGCAGAGGCCGGAATTTCCACGGCGGTCTCCATCGCCCCGGTGATTCCCGGGCTGAACGAACACGATATTCCCCTCATCTTGCAAAGGGCCCGTGCAGCCGGGGCCCAACAGGCCACCTATATGTTGCTCCGATTGAACGACAACGTGGAACCGGTTTTTCTCGAACGGATGACCCGCCATTTTCCCGATCGGATTCATAAAATCATGGGGCGCCTGAAAAGCATGCGGCATGGACAGACGGGGGAGAAAACCTTCCACCGCCGCCATGTGGGAGAAGGCAGGACCTGGGATGTCATTACCCAACTCTTTGATACGGCCTATCGGAAGTATGGATTCCCGGATATTCCGGATTCGCCCATTCCCCGCACTTTTTCCCGGCCCGGTCCCACCCAGTTATCCCTCTTTCCTGAATGGACTTCCTGAGGATCCGAGGCCACTCTTCCAAAGAGACCAGCCACTCCCTTTCCGAACGTGTGTGCATAAGATGATTTGGCAAGACCCGAACACCTTCAGTACAATGCTCTGGTAACCAGAGTCATGTTTATCATCCTCGTTTCACCTGTTGACCAACCTTTACCATCCCTGCGAGACCCTAGACCCATGAAATGCCGTACCTCCAACATTCTTTTTCTCATTCTATTGTCTGCGCTCTGGCTTTCCGCGGGCTGCGCCGACCCTAAGGACCCGTGGGACATGCACACCGAGGACGGCCTGGCCTTAATGGACCAGGGCAAATTTCCCGACGCCGAGGAGGCACTCCAGCAGGCCCTGACGCTCGCCCGGCAAGAAGACATTTCCGATCCCCGCCTGACGCGATCCCTGACCAATTTAGCGATTTTATCCAACGCCAAGGGTGACCCCAAACAGGCCGAAGCCTATCTTCAGCAGGCCATGACCGTCCTTGAAGAGGATCCGACTTCTCGCTTGGAAGAGCTGGCGGCCAGTCTCAGTAATCTAGGAGCCCTGCATGTGACACAGCAACAATACGACAAAGCCCTGGAGGCGTTTGAGCGCGGCCTGGCCATTCGAGAGCGCGCTCTGGGGAAAGATGATCCGGAAATCGTGCGTGACCTGGAAAATATTTCGGGATTATTCGTTCGACAGGCCAAATACCAGGAAGCCGAGCCGTACCTTCAACGGGCCCTGGAAACCACCGAACGGCTGAAAGGTTCGGATGCACCGGAACTGGTTGAACCCTTGAATAATCTGGCGTTGCTGTATCGTGCACAAGAACGGATGGAGGAAGCCGAGGCTCTGCTTCTTCGGGCCTTGGCACTTCAAGAAAAAAAGGTCGGCTCCAACAATCCGCATCTGCTGGGCAGCTTGAATAATGTCGCCCTTCTGTACAGCACCAGCAAACAATTCGATAAAGCCTTGCCCCTGGTTGAGCGCATGTTGACCATAACAGAAAGCAATTACGGAGACCTCCACCCCCGGGTCTCCATTGTGCTCAATCAATTGGCCGAATTACACCGATTAAGGCAACAACCGGAACAGGCTATTCCCCTGGTTCAACGGGCCATCACCATTCTAGAGGAATCCGAAGGACAAGATCATGCCGGCCTTGCCGGGCCATTGAATAACCTCGCCCTCCTCTACATCCAAACCGGTCAATTGGAACAAGCGGAACCCCTCTTCCAACGGGCCCTTGCCATCACCGAACATCACTTGGGCAAGGACCACTTTCGCGTAGAACGGGCCCTGAGAAATTATGCGAGCCTTCTTCGAAAAATGGCCCGGGGAGACGAAGCCGAGCCGTTGGAAGCCCGGGCGGAAGAAATCAAGCAGAAATACGCGTCGTCATCGACCTCAGGATAAATTTTCCATTTTCCTTCACCTCTCGCAGGGCCCTGGCTTGCACCGGGATCTACCTTAGCTGACGGCCCGCACCGTCGATTGCATCAGACTATCGGCCTGGGGAGGAGAGAAGCCCGTATACCCGCGATGCCGTTCCGCCAACTCCAACACCGAAAACGGTTGCCCATCTATCTGCTCAGGCACGGTGAACACCTGCCGGAGATCGCCTCCCCGATCCCCAACAATGGTCCCGGCAAATTTCACCCCCTTGGCTTTGAGGCGCTGCATACAGTGCTCAATATCACCGACCCGCACGGCGATGTGATGAAGCGTGCGGTCGCCGAACTGGTTGACCCAGCCGGGTATAATACTGGTTCGGCCCCGTTCCCCCTCATACCCCTGATCGACGAACAGGGCCGGGCAACCCGGCGCACGGTAGACTTTGGCCCACCAATCGTCATACTCCAACGTTTCCGAATAGGTATAGCCGCATCGGAGAAATTCCTGGGCCCGCTCATCAATGAGCAGTGTCCGCACCGTAATATGGTCCAAAACCGGAAACAACCCGATGCCGACGTCGTCCAGGGCATCACGCACCACACGGGCGGCCTGATTTCGTGAGACATACTCATCCACATACTGCATAATCACCTGTTCCAACTCGGTTCCACCTTTCATAATCTCCTCCCCTCTCACTCCGGTCAGTCCAGTGAAAATCGAATGCCTTGCGCCAACGGCAAGTCCGTCCCCCAGTTAATCGTGGTCGTTTGTCGTCGCATATAGGCTTTCCAGGCATCGGACCCCGCTTCGCGGCCGCCCCCGGTTTCCTTTTCACCTCCGAAAGCTCCACCGATTTCAGCACCCGAAGTGCCGATATTCACATTGGCAATGCCGCAATCACTCCCACCGGCCGACAAAAACCGTTCGGCATGCCGGACATTCAAAGAAAAGATACTGGAAGACAGCCCTTGGGGTACGTCGTTGTGCATGGCAATGGCCTCATCCAGCTCACGATACGGCATGACATAAAGAATCGGCCCGAACGTTTCTCGTTTGATAATGGGCCAATCCGGCTTCGCCCGCACCAGAGCCGGCTCCACAAAATTCCCCGGCCCCGGCAGAACATTCCCCCCGCAGACGATTTCTCCACCCTCCTGCTGCACTTCCAGCAAAGCGTCTTGAAACCGTTGCACCGAGGCCGTGTCGATTAAGGGCCCCATCAACACCCCTTTTTCCAACGGATTACCCACCCGCACTTGCTTATACGCATGAATCAATCCGGTCACCACCTCCTCATAACGTGATTCGTGAACGATTAAACGCCGTGTCGTCGTGCATCGTTGTCCGGCCGTTCCCACCGCCCCGAACACGATGGCCGGGATGGCCAGATCCAAATCGGCCGTTTCATCAACAATCACCGCGTTATTCCCGCTCAGTTCAAGCAGGCATCGGCCCAACCGTTGCGCCACGGCCTGCGCCACTTTCCGGCCAACCGGGACGGAGCCGGTAAAGGAAATCAGCGGTAATCGTGGATCCTCAACCATGGCTTCCGCCAATGACGCCTGCTCCGTGATAACGAGAGAGAAAATACCTTCATACCCTTCCGCCTCCATCACCTGATTACACAGATGTTGCACGGCCACCGCACACAGGCAGGCCTTGGGCGAGGGCTTCCAGATGACGGGATCCCCGGCGATGGCTGCAATAAACGCATTCCAGGCCCACACCGCCACAGGAAAATTAAAGGCGGAAATAACGCCAATCGGACCCAACGGATGCCACTGCTCATACATCCGGTGCTGGGGACGTTCGGAATGCATGGACAACCCGTATAACATGCGTGATTGACCGACGGCGAAATCGGCCATATCAATCATTTCCTGAACCTCACCGTCCCCTTCGGCCTTGATCTTCCCCACCTCCAAGGCCACCAAGGTCCCCAGCCAATCCTTGTGTTCGCGGAGGGCCTCTCCAATTTTCCGGACTATCTCCCCCCGCTTGGGGGCCGGCACGGTTCGCCAGTTGATAAAGGCCTGTTGGGAAGATGTCACCAGATTCTCATACTCCGCAGGCCCGCAAGGAGCGACCTTGGCCAACACCTCACCGGTGGCCGGATTCCTGGCTTCCACCAGATCGGCCTGCTCCGAACACACCCAACGACCGGCCCCGCTACTGCCTCCTTTATTGACGGCCTCGATTCCCAATTTGTGAAACACATCTTTCATGGCCCTCTCCTTTACCGGTTACGTAAAATACCGCCCGAACCGATTATCCAATACCGAATCCAAGGCAAAGGATTCCTGCGTCACAAACCCCCGAAACGCATCAGGCCGCTCAAACACCAAATCCACCACGCTGCAGATGCCGCAGGCCGTGGTCACCTGAATAGCCGACCAGAGCTTCCCGCCGATGGTTTGTGGATAAATCTTCTTCACGTAGTTCTCCTCGTATAATTCGCCTTTTCGCCTCCCGGTGACCGAGGTATAAATAATCACCACATCCTGTAAGGTTTTTGGCACGGCATTTTCCAAAATGCGTTTTAACGTCTCCCGATCTTCGTTTAGCCGCAAATCGTTCATCAAAAGATGAATTTTTTCGCAATGCCCGGGATAACGCAAGGTCTTATAATTCATCGTGCGAACCTGCCCTGCATAGGTATCGGCCAGGGTGCCCAACCCGCCGGAGGTATTAAAGGCTTCATACAAGAGGCCGTCGATGGAAATCGTTTCATATCCCTCCAACGGCTGCAACTGCACTTCTTCCCCATGTTCAATGCCGAAACACGTATTCCCGTATTCGTTGATGAGACCGTCGGTCGACCAGGTTAATGAATACTTCAAGACATTGCTGGGATTGACCGGCAAGGCGCCAACCCGCATCTTTACGATATCCACCGTGTCAAACCGTGTCATCAAGTCATGGGCCACGATACTGATAAAGCCAGGCGCCAACCCGCATTGAGGCACAAACCCTTTTTCCGCCCCTTCACTCAGAACTTTGATCCCACGGGTCACTTCTACATCCTCGGTCAAATCAAAATAGTGCAACTGATGGTCCCGCGCCACCTCGCCCACGGAGAGATTGCAATAATACGGCAGACTGGAAATTACGGCATCGAACTTCTCCTTCTTCACCAACATTTCCAGTCGCGTTTTTTCCTTCACATCCAACGGGTGAATATGAAACGAAGTGGAAATCAAATCCCGTTTCAACTCTGAGATCCGTTTCGCATCAACCTCCCCCATATGCACATCATAGTCCTTGCTTTCAACCAGTAACGTGGCAATCAAGGAGCCGATTTTCCCTGCTCCCAAAATCAAAATTTTCGGCATCTTGAGCAATCCTCCTCTCCTCCGCCAACTCTTTACCTTTCTGATAGTATTATACTCCGTTTACCCCCTGAGGTCTTACATCCTTCCGAGCTGTACAACACATTCGCCTACATCCGGTCAGAGTATCAAAGCCCCTTAGTTGCCGCACCGGAGGCAGCAAAAAAAGACTCCCGACCCCTTTTTGTTGGTATGAGGTTTGGAGGATTTATGCCCCTACGCGTGAGTAGTTAGGGTATTTCATGAGATGGCTTCACACCGTTATGGATGATCTCCGCAGGACGTTTGGCGGCTTGTTCGGTCAAGTCAATCAGGCTCAGGATTTCTCCCAATAACTCCTGATGGTAACGGGCCAGGATCGCTCGATTATCCGGATGCAAAGCCAGTTTGCCGTACAGGGTGGCTTTCAAATGGGTCTCTCCCTCCTGCATGAATTCTTCAGCCAGAAAATTCTTGTACCGTTGAAGCAAAGCCCGACGCTCACGAAGGATTTCCGCTTCCCGCTCCAGCACCAGCGGCCACAGCTCTTTCCCATAGGCCTTCCATTGCTCAAGACACTCGGCCGTGCACGCGGGTGAATCGGCGGCGATTTCAGGGTGAGCGACTGAAGGGGCTTTTCCGGGCACGGACTGGGGGACTGCGTCAAATGTTTGTTTCCACTCGGCTCGTTGGCCCGCTTTCCAGGCAGCCTGCCGTTCAAAAAATGTTTGGGCCACCGCTATAGCCGTTTTGACGATCTTGATTTCCCTGTCGGCTGAGATTTTGGGTTGACGGGCCGCGGCGATTTGCGGCTCCAAAATTTTTTCCGCCAAGGCCAATTTTTCTTCCATCGGCATCCGACGAAGCTTTTCCTTGATTTGCAAGGAATAAAAAGGGTCGGTCTGCAGGCGGGCGGCATCAATTCCGACATGGTCCAGCCCTAAAATCAACGGATCGCCCTCGTCCTGCCCCGCCCCGTCATCCGCCAATTGCCGGCTGTTCTGTCTGGCCTGCCGGAGATAGTCCTTCAAATCAAGCAAACCCAAATGAATCAGTCGCCCTTCCCTATCAAACCACTGCCTGGCGTCCTTGGCGGCAGACGGCGGATCCGGAACCCGATGTAACAGATCAAAGACCGATTTGGGTTGCCCTGCCGACACCACCCCAATACAGGCAACGACAAGCAGCCCCACTATTATCGCGACTCTCACCATATTATGGCGTCTCCTGATGATAAAAAAAGCTAAAATACCCCACCCCCCCCTTCCCGGCAAGGGTTTCGGACCATATTCCATGTTGTGAGGGGAATTTTATCCGGAACGTTACAATTAACGGCAAGCAGGAATAAGAACAGCCAAAATTTTTTCAGGCGCTCGAATGGATTAGCACCGCCACCGCCGGGGGCGGCGCTTAACGTCGATGGCGGCTGCCAAACCGGAAATGAAAGTTTAACCCGGGCCTTCCCCAATACCCCGGCCCGTACCCCCAATACCCCGGATATCGCCAGGGGGTTCCCATATACAATCCGACCGAAGGAAAGAGAGGGGCACCATAGGCATAAGGAACCCCATACCAGGCATCATAGGCGGGAGGAAGATATCGGGGATCCGGCCGAAAGGTCTGCGCTTCTTTTCGTGCGACCGCTTCCTGCCGGTCCATCCGCTGTTTGAGTTCGCTCATCGTACCTTCCTGAATTTTCAGTTGCGCTTCCAACTGCGCGATTTTCTCCTGCTGCAGCTCCAGGAGAGTTTTCATACAGCGGGTTTGAGCCTCCCCGGAGTACCCGGTGCATTCCCAAGGAACGATGTCGTCCGCCCCGAAAACGGAGACGCCTCCAAGCAACATTCCCAGCATGACTCCGCACAGCACCGGTTTCCACTTCCGAAATGCCCTATTTCCACAGGTGGTGAACATGTTGATCTTGAGAATCGGCCAATGCATGTGAGACCTCCCTCAATAGACGACCTTTGTTAACCCTATCATAGGCTCGACTATCCTACAAATAGGGGCCTATAGATGAATCTACCGGCTGCCCTCCTCAGGACCCCAAAGGGATCACCGGCCACGTCTTCGAACGGAAGAAAACCCTGAACGAGCCACACCGCCTTTCCCCGGCTATCATGCCACCCTCCCCCTTTTCAACCAATCGACCACCGTTTGACAGAATGCTTCAAGATTCGTAGGGTGCCAGTCCGAACATTCCGGAGACAACTCACATTCACGAACCGGAGCCGATTATCCCTGCACGTTCTTCCAACCGGGATGAAACGATGACGCAGCCCTTTGCCGAAGAAACTCGAGAGGTTATCCGTTGCGGATGGGTGGGCGGCAAACCACACCTCATAGCGTATCATGACGGAGAATGGGGTATTCCGGTTCATGACGATCGCCGGCATTTTGAAATGTTGATCCTGGAAGGGGCCCAAGCCGGATTATCCTGGTCCACCATTCTGCTTCGGCGGGAAGGTTATCGGCGCGCCTTTGCCGGATTTGATCCGATCATTGTTTCGGGCTTCGACGCCAGGAAGCAAGCCGCCCTGCTCAAGGATCCAGGCATTATCCGGAACCGCCTGAAAATCGCCTCGGCCGTCACCAATGCCCGTGCCTTTCTGAAGGTGCAGGAGGCATTCGGATCGTTCGATACCTATATCTGGCAATTTGTCGGCGGCACCCCACGCATGAATCACTGGTCGGATATGTCGCAGGTCCCGGCCACCACACCTGAGAGTGATACCCTCTCAAAGGATTTGAAACAACGGGGGTTTCGGTTCGTCGGCAGCACGGTCATGTATGCCCATATGCAAGCGACCGGGTTGGTGAACGACCACACCATCGATTGCTTCCGCCATCCATTCAATGCCTCCGCGTCTCAACCAGCTTCCCAGGCCAAGACCTTCCCCCTCATCAACCTCAAACGGGTCTATGATAGCCCGTCCCCGGACGACGGTCTCCGCATTCTGGTCGATCGGCTCTGGCCCCGCGGCCTCTCCAAAGCCACCGCCGGGGTTGACTTGTGGCTCAGGGATCTGGCTCCGTCAACAACCCTCAGGAGCTGGTTCCGGCATGATCCCGCCCGATGGGAAGAATTTCGACGGCGCTACTTCAAGGAACTTGATCAACAACAGGAAGCCATCCGGGAACTATTAAAATCCGCTCGCAAGACCCCCCTCACCCTTGTCTATGGCGCACAAGATTCCACACACAATAATGCCGTGGCCCTCAAGGACTATCTTGTCCGGCATGCAGCCAGGTTTAAATAAAGGAACCCACTATCTGCTACTCCGATCCGCAAGCCGGCGCCCTGGCTAAAATCCATCGTACACGTTTCCTGTCGGACGACCTATTGATTGGCATTCCAACCGGAGGGCACCATGTAAAAATTTCACAGGCTGCATAGCTCTCTATCGATAAAATGTTCTTGCTTCCCCTTTTTAAAATCGCTAAGATTTTTTATTATCAGCTATGAGCAGCGGCATCTTACTCATCCTTCCGTTTTCATCATTCCATCATCCGATCGTTCATGTTTCATTTCCTACAATCGATGGCCTCCCGAACTTGACGGGAGAGTCCCCATGACACCGAAAGGACGGGCCATCACACAACATTAAAATAGACGGGCTATCTCGACCGACATTGAATGTTTCCCTTGGAGGTGGGGGGAATAGGCAATTGAGTCGCAACAACGCAGGACGTGCGCGCGGCAACATTGTGACGGCATGGGATTTCTAATGGAGGAGAAACCCATTCAAAATTTCCAACCCACACCGGAAATCTTTCGTTTAGCTGTGGAATCAGCCCCCAGCGGCATGGTCATGGTCGATGCCGAGGGAACGATCCTGTTGGTCAATTCCCTCATTGAAAAGATGTTCGGATACTCGAGGGAAGAATTGCTGGGACAGTCCATCGACCGCCTCACCCCAAGCAATCTTCAGAAAAAGCACCCGGAACTCCGACAACAATATCTCCGGAATCCACAGGCCCGTCCGATGGGTGCCGGACGGGACCTATACGCCCGCCGCCGGGATGGGACCGAATTTCCCGTGGAAATCGGGCTCAACCCCATCCCGACCCCTCAAGGGGTTATCATCCTCAGCTCCATCGTGGATATTACGGAACGAAAACGGCGGGAGGAGAATTTTCGTCTGGTTGTGGAATCAGCCCCGAGCGGCATGGTGATGGTCAATGCACGGGGCTTGATCGTGCTGGTGAATTCGCTGGTCGAAAAGATGTTCGGGTATGCCAGAGCCGAATTGCTCCAGCAACCCATTGAATGTCTGGTTCCGGCACGATTTAAATCTAATCATCCCCGCCTCAGGGTCCAATACGCCTCCAATCCACAAACTCGAGCCATGGGAGCCGGCCGGGACCTGTTTGCTCGACGCAAGGACGGCAGTGAATTCCCCGTCGAAATCGGCCTGAACCCCATTGACACTCCCGAAGGGCCCATGATTCTCAGTTCCATCGTCGATATTACCGCCCGGAAACATTCCGAAGCCGAACTGGAACGCTTAAATCAACGATTGAAGACCCAAAATCAAGAATTGGAGGCCTATACCTATGCGGTCTCCCATGATCTGCGTGCCCCGTTGAGGGCCATTCACAACTACGCCGACTTTCTTCTTGAGGATTTCGGCTCGCAGATCTCCCTTGAACAACAGGAATATCTGACCGGTTTGACCACGGCCGTACGGGAGTCGGAGGAACTGGTTTCCGACCTCCTTGAACTTTCACGTGTGGATTTTCATAAAAACGGGCCGCATTCGTGTGACCTAGGAGAAATCGTGAAGAAAGTACTGGGGGGCATTCCAGTTGATCAGAACGTCGATATTCGGACTCCCCACGAATGGCCGACGGTCCGAGCCCAGGAAGACTTGTTGAAGCAAATCCTGCAAAACCTTATTTTGAACGGACTGAAATTCAATCGTGCCTCCCCCAAGCGCATCGAATTGAGTTGGAGTCGAGAGGACAACGTCTTGGTACGAATTGCGGTCCGCGATAACGGAATCGGCATACCGCCACAATACCAACAGCAAATATTTCAAATTTTCCAACGGTTGCATACCACCAAGGAGTACGAAGGCACCGGCATCGGGTTGGCCATCGCCAAAAAAGCCGTCCAAAAATTGGGCGGAACCATCAGAGTGGAGTCCCAAGAAGGAAAAGGCAGCATTTTTTCATTCACGGTACCGATGGGAGAAGCCCATGAACCTACATGAATCGAGAAAGTTGACGATTTTAATGGTTGAAGACAACCCTCACGATATTCTGGCCACCAAGCGGGCCTGGCAGCAATTCGGATTCAGTAATCATCTGCATATTGTTTCGGACGGAGAGGACTGCCTGGACTATCTGTTCCATCAAGGGAAATATCAGGACTCCCATGTCTTCCCGATCCCCGACCTTATTTTGCTTGACCTCAAATTACCGAAATTGGACGGCCATCAGGTGCTCCAACGCATTCGTGCCGAACCTCAATTCCGGTTTTTACCGGTCATCATCCTGACGAACTCCACCCTTGAAAGGGATCGGAATAAAGGCTATGAATACGGCTGCACCGCCTTCCTGAAAAAACCCGTCGGGTATGCCAATTTCGCCAATCTGTTGAAGTCGATACGCACCTTTTGGAGTTGGGTGGAGCCCTATGCCCAGCCGTTGTCAGCCTGAAGGATGAACAAACCATGCCGGAAGCCTCACCCACACGCGTATCGGCCCTTCTCATCGAAGACGATCCGCATGAACGAATCGCCATCCGCCGGACGTTGGGCAAAAATGTGCACATGCTGCTTGAATGTGCAACCGCCGAAGAAGCCATCCGGTATTGCGAGGAAACCTCCGCCGAATTCGATGTGATCATTTCGGATTTGAAACTCCCGGGCATGGACGGATTGGCCTTATATCGCATCCTTCGCCGCATGAAGTGTTTCGCCCCGTTCATTCTATTGACCGGGCATGGCTCGGAACAAATTGCGATTGAAGCCCTGAAGGCGGGAGTGGCCGACTACCTGGTCAAGGCTTCACAAACCCGTTACCTGAACAAGCTGGGGCCCATCGTCTATCAAGTGGTGCAACATCATCGCATGAATACCCGATCCGAATTACTCGAGCATGCTCGTCCGGATGCCAATGAACGGTTCCACCAATTTCTGGACCAATTCCCGGCCCCGGCTTTTATGAAAGATGAGCAATCCCGCCTGACCTATCTGAATCCGGCCTTTGAGCGGACTTTTCCAAGCCCCGGATCCGACCGGACGGAGAAACAAATTCAGGATGTCCTCCAAAAGAAAATCGTCGCCCCCCTCCACATTCATGACCAAGAGGTGCGGTCCCGGATGGAGGCACGGCAATCCATCGAAACCATCCAGCTGAAAGATGAACCTCGACAATTTTTCTCCGTGACGTTTCCCATCCTTCAAAACGACACATCGGCGATGATCGGAGGAGTGGCAGTCGATATTACCGAGCAGCTCAAGGCCGAGGCTCAACAAAACCGGTTTTTTTCCCTTTCCCTCGACCTGATGGGTCTTATCGGCCTGGACGGATACCTGAAGCATATCAATCCCGCCTTCGAGAAACTCCTCGGTTTTACCCAGGAAGAATTACTCTCCCATCCCTTGAGCCTTTTTATCCATCCCGAAGATCGACAATCCACCTTGGCGATTTTCAAACAACTGACTGCGGAAAACGACACCGTAGACTTCCATAACCGGCTCCGTGACATCCGTGGGAATTATTTATGGCTGGAATGGAGGGCCACCATGCAACCTGAAGAACGGGTCATATACGCCTGGGCCCGGGACATCACCCAACGCTTTCATACCATGCAATCGCTTCGTCGTTACGAACAGATCGCCTCCACCAGCACGGATTTTTTATGCTTTATCGACGATCAGGATTGCCTGCAAGCCGTCAATCGCCGCTTCTGCGACATCTTCAACCTTCCACTCCGGGAAATCAGGGGACGCCATATTGGAGAGTTTGTCGGGCAGGAGGTATTTGAGACGGCACTGGCCTTCCATTTGGCCGACTGCCGAAACGGTCATGCCGTTCGCTTCCAACACCATTTGAAATTTCCCAAGGGCGATCTTCATTTCATGGAGGTTCACCTGAGTCCCTATCTGGAGCCCGACGGCAAGGTGTCAGGCGTAACCGCCACCTGGCGGGACCTCACCGAACAAAAACGCCTGGAACATCATCTGACTCAAACACAAAAGATGGAATCCATCGGAACGTTCGCGGGCGGCATCGCCCATGATTTCAACAATATTCTCATGGCCATCCTCGGGTGGGCCGACATGGGCTCCATGAAATTCCCCAGCGGAAGCCCTGCGGCCCGATATTTTGAACAAATCGCCATCGCGGGAAAACGGGGACGGGAATTGGTGCAACAAATTCTGACCTTCAGCCGGCAAACCGATCACAATCCCCGTCCCGTGGACATAGGCCATCTGATTGAAGAATGCATGACCTTTCTCAAGGCCACCCTACCTTCCAACATCCAACTCCGGTTTGGGAATTCGCCGCAAATGAAGATGGTGTTCGCCGATCCCGTTCAATTTCAGCGAATCATCATGAATCTCTGCTCGAATGCCGAACATGCCCTGCGCCCAAACGGAGGAACGCTCACCATCACCCTTGATACCATCAACATCGAAGAGGAAGATCCGCGCTACCCCCCCACAATGCTCCCGGGCAAGTACATTCAAATGTCCTTCAGCGATTCCGGTCCCGGCATACCGGAGCATATTCGTCCAAAAATTTTTGACCCGTTCTTTACAACCAAACCGGTGGGGGAAGGGTCAGGCATGGGCTTGTCCGTCGTCCACGGCATTGTCAAGAATCTGAATGGCCATATTACGGTGGAATCTACCGAAGGGGCCGGCACGACATTTTGGATTGCCATACCGGAATATACCTCCCTACCCGCACAAGATGATGTGCCCCATCCCTCCTTGGATCAGGGCCGCACTGGTTATCACCTGCTGTTCGTGGATGATGAAGAGTCTATCACCGAAATCCTCAAGGAATTTCTTGCGCATTTGGGATATACGGTGACGGTTTGCAACAATGCCGTGGAGGCATTGCAAATCTTTCGGAGCCAACCCCAAGATTTCGACTGCGTCATCACAGATCAAACCATGCCCTCAATCAGTGGGGATCAACTGGCCGAGGCCATTCTGAAGATTCGCCCGGCTATTCCGATCATCCTATGCACCGGATACAGCCATACCATCGACAGGGAAAAAGCGCTGGCTCGAGGTATTGCCGCTTTCCTCGACAAACCCATCCTCCTGGACCAATTAAGCCGGACGGTGGCGGAGGTATTGAACCAGGCTCAATTCGGGACGACAGGGTCCCGGTCTGCGGTGTTGGGTATGGAGAATCCCGGCGCCCCTCTTATTACAGACCCGGAAGGACCAACGGCATCCGAACGATGAGGGCCACTCCCGGGAAATCCCGACTGCCCCGTCACGCATTCCTCCTATTGGGAAAATTAAAACACTTTGGTGGAACGGGTCGCGTTTAAATATCCCTGGAGAATATCCCGTCTGGCCACTACACCCACGAGCCGACCTTCCGGATCCACCACCGGCATCCGAATCAGGTGCTTTCCTTCCAAACGTTCAATAATCTCCATGGCCGGCGTCTCCGGCCTGACCGTGAGCGGCGCAGGGGTCATCAATTCACTCGCACTGAGATCGGACAACCGCTTATCTTCATGAATCGCTTTCAGCAAATCATATTCGCTCACAATGCCGACCAAATGCCGGTCATGATCGACGATCGGCACACTGCCGAACCCCTCTTGCGTCATGGTTTCCGCCAGCGTTTCAGCGGAGTCCTCCGGATGATAGGCATACACCGCATTCTGCATAAACTGTTCCGCAACCAAGGACCGAAAATCTCGTTGACCAACGATAAAATCAACTCGTCTCATGATTAAACCTCCTTGGGAAAAAGGGCCACCTTTTCCTCCCCACTTAGGTATGCTCCGGCCTGACGAAACATTGACTCAACTGCCTGATCCCTAAGGATTTTCAGGACTGAAAATCCAAAAGCCTTTCGGGCCGGACATCTCCCGAAAGGCTTTGGCTGCTGACGATCCAATGGGTTACATCAGGAAAGGAGGACTTCCCCATGGCAACCTCATTACAATGATAACATATCCAGCATGCGCTTTTTAAGAATAAATGTAAAGCCCCAAAAAAGGGGTCGGGAGTCTTTTTTGGCCCCCCAAAGACTCTCCTTCCCTGCTTACCCGGCAAGACTCTTTAACTAGAAGGTGTTGCGGTGGCCCAGTGGTGCGACTCAGGATCCCTTGGGACGACCACGGTCCCGTAACGTAGGCTCCAAACTCAGGCGTTTTGCCACCCGCGTCACCCATCGTTGGCTGCCAAAGGGCCGCCCTCGTTGAACGCTGGTCCGTAAGGATTCCAACTCCGATACCGCTTCGGGTTGATTAACCCATGCCACCCAATTCCGGGGAGGTTCAACCGGCCACCCACTCAGAAACTCTGTGAGTTCGGGGTTACCCTGTAATCGGCGCCACAAGCTCGACCAGCGCCAGTCTTCGGCCTTGGCAACCAATTTGGCTCGAAGTGCGTTACGTTCCACATAGCGGGCGACGGTCAGGAAATGATCATCGGTTTGCACCGGAAATGATTTGAAGCGGCCCTGATAGACAGGGCCGGTCCCTGCAGTCCGGCGATGCGCATGCCATCGCTGGGTATGCGTCACTGTAATCAACCGGAGAACTTCGGATAACTCACCATCTTGCCGCGGCCAGAGGAGCAAATGCCAATGATTAGGCATCAGGCAATACGCAGCAATCCGGATACCCGTTTCGCCGTGAACTTCCTGGAGGATCGTTTCGAATACGGCATAATCGGCGGGCTTCTCAAAAAGAGGGAGCCGTCCCACCCGACGATTCAGGACGTGATAGGCAAGCCCCCCGGTGGCGATGCGAGGACGACGAGGCATACCTGGATATGTATACTACTTCGAAGCGGATGTCAAGAAATGACTCCCGACCCCTTTTCAGGCGGGGGGCCAGCCGCCGCCGAGGGCTTTGTACAGTTGCACCACCGAGACCAAATGCAACCGTTGTGTATCGGTCAGGGCCAGCTCGGCCTCAAACAGGTTCCGTTTGGCAATTAACACATCGATATAGCTGGTGATGCCACCCTTATAGCGCAAATTGGCCAGATGCAAGGCTGAGCGGAGCGACGCGACTTGCTCCTCCTGAGCCTTTCCCTGATTTCGGGCGGTACGAACCGCCACCAGCGCATCTTCCACTTCCTGAAAGGCCACCAGAATGGTCTGTTCGTATTGAGCCAAGGCCTGCCGAGCCTGGGCTTCCACGGCTTGCTGCTCGAACCCCAAAACATCGGCATTGAACAAAGGACCGATCAGCCCGAGCCCAAGTGCCCCAAATTCATTCCCGACATCCAACAGATTGGCCAGCTGAGGGCTGGCCACCCCCAGGAGGCCGGTCAGGGACAGTCTGGGGAACCGGGATGCTTTGGCCAGTCCGATCCTCGCCGTTGCGGCTGCCAGGGATTGCTCCGCCTGCAAAACATCCGGCCGCCGTTGCAGTAATTCAGAAGGAAGTCCCGCCGGGACTTCCGGGGGAATAACCTGATCGGTCAACGACTGCCCACGGGGAATCCGGACCGGATTCCGGCCCAACAACACATTTAATTCATTTTCTTTTTGCACCATGAACCGCTCAAGTTGCGCCACTCTGGCTGCCGCATTGGCTCGTTCCGCTTCAAACTGATCCGCATCAAGCCGGGAACTGACACCCTGCCGCAATCGCGCACGTGAAATCATGACCGATTCCTCCCATGATTCCAGCGTCCGGCGGGCAATATCCAACTGCATATCAAACTGCCGAAGGTCGAAATAGGCCTGGGCGACTCCGCTCACCAAGGTCAGCACGACCGCCCGTCGATTTTCCTCACTAGCCATCAGTTCCGCGCGTGCAGCTTCCGTTGCACGGCGAATTCGGCCCCAGATGTCCAGTTCCCAATTTAAGGCACCTTGCCCGTAATGACTCCAGGGGGTAGGAAATCCGGGAGCGGTAAACCCCCTCAAGCGGCTCATCCGTAAATTTGTGGTTAAATCCAGTTGCGGAGCAAAATCCATACGCGCAGCCAGCAGCCTGGCCTCCAATTCTTCGACCCGCGCCGCCGCTTGCTGAAGATCCCGGTTGTATTCCAACGCCTGTTCGATCAAATGTTGTAATTCGATATCCTGAAGCAACTCCCACCAGGGCAGGTTGGCCAGGGATTCCCCCTCGGTTTCCTCCATTCGAAAATGCTCGGCGACCTCAATATCCGGCCTGGAGTAATTGGGGCCCATGGCACAGCCGCCCACCAACACGGCCACCCACACAAAAATAACAAGGCACCGGACCTTACACATGACCTTTATCCACCGTTTCCACGTGTTGTTCATCAGATGTTGTTGCGTCGCCGGCCGGTCGTCGTTCCCCAATCCGCCGAATAAGGACAAAGAACAGCGGCACAAAGAAGATAGCCAAAAAGGTGGCCGCCAACATGCCGCCGAAAACACCCGTCCCGATGGAATGCCGGCTGGCGGCACCGGCGCCCGAGGCCAGAACCAGAGGGACAACACCTAAAATAAATGCCATGGACGTCATGATGATCGGACGGAACCGGAGACGCACCGCCTCCAGGGTGGCCTCATGCAAGGGCATACCCTTCATGACCCGTTGGTTGGCAAACTCCACGATAAGAATGGCATTCCTCGCCGCCAAGCCGATCAAGGTCACCAAGCCAATCTGAAAATAAATGTCGTTGGTCAACCCACGAACCCAGATGGCGGAAAAGGCGCCAAAGACACCGAAGGGGACCGCAAGAATAACGGCAAAAGGAACCGACCAACTCTCGTACAGGGCGGCCAACACCAGGAACACCATCAAAATGCCGAATGCAAAGGCGAAGATCGACTCCCCCCCTGCTTTTCGTTCCTGATAGGATATGCCGCTCCAATCAAGGTCATAGCCCCTGGGAATCAACAGTTCTTCTCCCAACCGCTCCAAGGCCTCAAGCGCCTCGCTGGAACTGTATGGGGGGGCAGCCGCTCCTAACACGGAGGCCGTGTTAAACCCATTGAAATGCGTGACGGTATCCGGACCGCTGGTAAATTCCGTTGTCACGACGGAATTCAGCGGAATCATACTTGCCCCCCCCGCGTTCGCCGCCCGAACATAAATCTTCGTAATATCATCGGGATTGGATCGAAAATCCGCCAAGGCTTCGGTTTGCACCCGATAGACCCGCCCGAACTTGATGAAATCATTGATATAAAAATTCCCGAAATACGCCTGCATGGTATCAAAGACCTCCGAAATCGGCACCCCCAACGCCTTGGCCCGCTCCCGATCCACATGGGCATATAACCGGGGAGCGGTGACTCGAAAACTGGTGCCAATGGCCGCGATAGCCGGATCTTCCTGGGCCTTGGCGATAAACTCCTGCACCACCGACGCAAACTGCTTGAAATCTCGTCCGCCGGGATCCTGGATTTGCAATGAAAATCCCCCGGTGGCTCCTAGCCCCCGGATGGATGGAGCATTAAAGGCCAATATCAAGGCTTCAGGAATTTGAGCAAATTGTCGAAAGGCATTCCCGATCAACGACTGGACATGTTGGTCGGGCCGTTTTCGTTCGTCCCAATGATGTAAGGGGACGAACATCGTGGCCTGATTGGCTCCCCGTGTATTGAATACAAAATTTTGACCGGCCAGCGCATCGGTGGAATGCACTTCGGGGAGGGACAGAAAATAATTCTCCACCTTCGACAAGACATCGATCGTCCGTTGCTTGGAAGCCCCGTCAGGCAGTTGTATCACGGTTATAAAATAGCCCTGATCTTCCTCCGGCAGGAAACTGGCCGGAATGATCCGAAATAATCCGACGGTCACGGCCACCAGCACACCGAAAATGAGGAGGGTCAGGAGGGAATGTTTCAACACCTTTCCCACAGTCCCGACATACCGCGCCTGCGTCCATCCAAACCCCCTGTTAAAGAGATGCCAGAACCGGCCTTCCCGCCCCTCGCCCGGCTTGAGAATCAACGCACACAGTGCGGGACTCAACGTCAAGGCCACAACACCGGAAATCGCGACGGCCAACGTTATCGTGATCGCAAACTGTTTATACAGTTCACCGGTAATCCCCCCCAGAAATGCCACCGGTAGGAATACGGCGGCCAGGACAATGACCAGAGCGATGACCGGGCCGGTGACTTCGGACATTGCCAATTTGGCCGCCGCTTTCCGCGACCGGCCTTCCTGTTCGATATGGCGTGAGACATTCTCCACCACCACGATCGCATCATCCACGACGATTCCGATCGCAAGCACCATGCCGAACAAGGTCAGCGTATTTATGGAAAAGCCCAATGCCGCCATCCCGGCAAAGGTGCCGATCAGCGACACCGGAACAGCCACAGCCGGAATGAGGGTCGCCCGCCAACTCTGCAGAAACAGATACACGACCAGAATTACCAGCACGAGCGCTTCAAAAAGCGTCATCACGACCTGTTGGATGGAGACCTCGATAAACCGGGTGGTGTCATAGGGGATATCATAGGACACGCCGGCCGGAAAGATTTTTGATAATTCCTGAATTTCCTCACGGATGCGCTTCACGGTTTCCAGCGCATTGGCGCCGGGCGATAAAAATGTCAGTAAAAAGACATTGGGTTGCCCATTCCACCGTCCTTCAAGGTCATACGATTGGGCACCCAATTCGACATTGGCCACGTCGCCAAGGCGAACCATAGCCCCATCCGGATACGCCCGGACAATCATATTTTCAAATTCCCTGGCGTCGCTCATCCGCCCCTGGGTGATCACCGGGATCGTTAACTCCGTCCCTTTGGGAGCCGGTTCCCGTCCGATCCGCCCTGCGGGAAAATCCCGGTTTTGTTCACGGACCACGTTGGCAATATCGGTAGGGGTGACATCAAGTTGGGCCATCCGCATGGGATCCAGAATCACCCGCATGGAATAATTCTGCCCGCCGTACACAGCGGCATCTCCCACACCGGGCAGCCGCTTAATATTGTCGAGAATCCGAAGAATGGCAAAATTGGACAAATAGACCGTATCGTGCCTCGGATCGGTTGAGCTGAGAGCGATGACCGAGAGCAGATCCGGCGATACCTTTTTAACCGTGATGCCCTGACGCACCACTTCCGGCGGCAATTGCGGCTCGGCCAACCGTTGACGATTTTGAGTCTGGACCTGGGCGATATCAACATCCGTCCCGATTTCAAAGGTCAGCCGGATCGTCATATGCCCGTCATTGGTACTGGATGAATCGTAATACAGCAGGTTATCGATACCCGGCAATTGGACCTCAATAGGCCGAGCCACGGCATCGGCCACAACTTCCGCACTGGCACCGGGATAATCGGCCTCGATTTGCACAACGGGCGGGGTGATTTCAGGAAATTGGGCGATCGGGAGGGTCTGCAGGGATACCAGACCCACCACCATAATCACGATGGAAATCACCGACGCAAAAATCGGCCGGTCGATGAAGAAATGAGAACTCACGGTTTCTCCTCTTGGGCGTCGGAACCCTGCCTTCCATCCGAGCCGGCGGTTTGAGCAACTGCCCGTTCGGCTCCGAAAGGAACAGCCTGCACGGTCATACCGGGTTGAATGCGGTGAAACCCTTCAACGACCACTCGCTCTCCCGGTTCCAGTCCCTCCTCGATGAGCCAATCACCTTCAAGCCAAGACGTGGCCTGCACCTGACGAGGCTCCACTGTGTCGTCCGGCCGGACGACATTGACGAAGGTCCCTTTGGGACCCTGTTGTACGGCCCGTTGTGGGATCAGGATCGCGTCGGTCCGCACATATCCCTTGAGCCGAATTTTGACGAATTGTCCGGGAAGAAAATAAGACTGTCCCGGAGCAAGCCCCCCTTCGGGGTTCGGAAAGACAAAACGCCCCTGCAAGGTTCCCGTTTCAGGGCGGAGTGCCACATCCGAAAAATCCAGAACTCCCTCATGAGGATAGACGCTCCCGTCGGCAAAGGTCAGCACCCCACGGAGTTGAAAGAGTTCCGGACGCTCCACCCGATGTTCGGCCAATTCCCGCCGGCGTCGTAGGAGATAATTCTCCGGCACATTGACGTTCACGTACATCGGGTCCAATTGATGGATCACGGTCAACAGGTCGGTCTGCGCCGAAACCAACCGCCCTTCATAAAACCGGCTTCTGGAAATCCTCCCGCTAATGGGGGCGACAATGAGCGTGTTACTCAAATCAAACCGGGCTTTGACCAGATCCCCCTGGGCGGATTCCAGCGCACCTTTGGCCGCCAATTCTTCGGCAACCGCATCATCAACATCCTTTTGGCTGACGGCCTGCTCATCCAGCAGAGGTGTCACTCTTGCCAAATCCCGTTTGGCTTGTTCCAGCCGGGCCTTGGCCTGCGTGACCCTGGCTTTTGCACTGAGATAGGCCGCCCTGAAGGGCACCGGATCGATGAGATACAATCGGTCGCCCTTGCGAACATTGCGACCCTCCGCAAAAAAGACTTTATTGATAATGCCGGTCACCTGGGACCGGATCTCGACGGGACGGAAGGCTTCCGTCTGCCCGATAAATTCCGGTTCGTCGGGGACGGAGCGAGTCGTCACCGTGACCACTTCCACGGTGGGAGGAGGGGGTTCGGAAGCCGGTGGAGCCTCCGGCCCACACCCCAGGACCAAACTTAATCCCCACGCCACCGGGATCATGTTGTATGGAAAACGACGAAATAACACCTTCTTCATGAGCCTTCTTCCAAATCATACATCGACTCCACCTCTTCATTTGAAGCTTCAATGGACATCATAACCAGAATATCCTCTCTCTCCATGCCACGACCCCAGGGAAACACGGGGACGAAGAGCCGAGGCGGGAACACCCCGTTCATCCCTGACGACCGACGCGTGGGCCCCCGGTAGAGTGCGGACCGTCAATCCAAATGGCCCATTTTTCCGGCCCGATAATCGTCGGCGGCTTGGGCCAACTCTTCCTGGGTATTCATGACAAACGGTCCCATCCGGGCAACCGGTTCGTCAATCGGTTCTCCGCCGAGTATTAATAAAGTGGAATCTTTCGTCCCCTCAAGGATCATCCCCTCGCCCTCGGGAGTCAGAAGCGCCATTTCCGCTTCCCCCAGGGACCGGTCATCATTCACCGCCACTTCCCCATTCAGGACAAACACCGCAGCATTGAATCCTAGGGGAAGAGAAAAGTCAATCGGATGGCCGGCCGGCAATATCACATCGGACAGATGAACCGGCGTAAATGTTCCGGCCGGCCCCTTTACCCCCGTATAGGACCCGGCGATGAGTCGAAGTTCAGCTCCTCCTCCAAGAGCAATCCTCGGAATATCGGCATTCAGAATCCCCTGATATCTTGGCCTCGTCATCTTGAAGGCTTTCGGAAGATTCACCCATAATTGGACCATTTGAATCGTCCCGCCCCGCCTGGCAAAATCCGCTTCATGACGTTCCTCGTGAACCACTCCTGACGCCGCCGTCATCCATTGCACATCACCTGGACCGATGACTCCGGCATTTCCGGCCGAATCCCGATGCGCAACCTTGCCCTGATACACCACAGTGACGGTCTCAAAGCCCCGGTGAGGATGTTCACCCACTCCTCGCGGCCGGTCGGTGGGAGAAAACTCGGCCGGACCGGCATAATCCAGCAACAGAAACGGACTGATCTCTTTCGTCAGATCATGGCTGGGAAAAATATTTCGCACCGGAAATCCATCTCCCACCATGTGACGGGAACCGGGACTAAACACCCCCACTACCTGTTTGTGATTTTTCATTGTATCCGCCTTTCGCATCATGTTTGACTGCACCACACCAGGATCGACCATCCGCATCACCTCATCCACATACGCCCGAATCAGACAACCCGATGCGAGAAATGTAGCTCCCTGCCGGGCTGCCTGTCTCAACCAGTTCTTCCCATATTCATCAATAAAGGTTACTTCGCGCAAATCCACACACATAGGCCGGGAGGAACAATCGGAATGGATTCGCCGCCAACACCGCTCGATTTCCGGTCCATATGTGCGATCAAGGCGCCCCTCCATTCTCAGGATGAGGCCATGCTCTTCTTGACGAACAGTCATTCGTAACATCAGCTCCTCCACGTCCCCTATGTTAACGATACCTCCCCGATTAGGCGGCCGATTTGGCCGGTTCGCCTTTACGGGATTCCTCAGCCGTCCGGTCGGGCGTCAACCATCCACTGATCAGCCGGTCCACCGACCATTTTCCCGCTCCGGTGGCCATCAACGACAGGGACATCCCGATCACCAACAGATGATATTCGAACCCTTCCCCGGCTTGAGCGCCGAACCAATTCATAAAAAACCCATGAGGCCAGTGCACCATGGCAATGGCACCCACCATGATGACTCCCAAGCCGGCAGCCGTGAACCGGGTCATGAAGCCCGCCGCTAAAGCCAAGGGGCCAAAAAATTCCCCGATGATCACCAAAAAAGCAACAACCGCGGGCAAGCCCATCTGTCCGGTAAAAAATCCCATTGTTCCGTCATAGCCGTGTCCGCCATACCAACCCAACAGTTTTTGCGCCCCATGAGGAAAAATCACCAATCCCAACATCAATCGGACCATAACCGGCGACCAACGATTTTCTGTTTGAAATAAGGTGTTCATGGCCTGTGCTCCTTTGCTGAAGATAGATAATTGTGAGATCCTCGAATACGATTCCTTATGTTATTGAAGAACCGCAAAAGCCGTTCCATCTTTTGGCACCGGTCACATTTTGAAAAATTCATGACATAACAAAATGTTATGAATGAATTCCGTGCAGGAGACACCGGCAAACAATGAAACGTGCCTGCCGAAATGTCGGCACAGGACGACCATTCGGCAGAGAGTTAAATTTTTAGGAAATTTCGGGACAAAAACAGGAAGAAGGGAAAAATCTAACTGCCGACTAATTTTTGATATTTGAGGAATCCGTGAAAAAAATCCTGATGGGTTCTTTAATTTCCCGGCTGCTGCTCATATCCTTCAGTTTCGTCACCATCCAATCAGTCAATTCCTGACCTTTGGCCACCAGAATATTACCTTTGGTATCCATGATGGCTTCGGCCAATACCATATTCAACCGGAGGTCACTCAGCGACACTTTTTCCACCCGAACCTGATCCGAGGGGGCAAAGGCAGTTTTGAAGGCCTGCAGAACCGCGGGATCATACCATCCCTTCCGGGCTTCCAGGCTTTCAAAGATTTCCTGCCTCGGCAGGTCCTGTATGTGAAGAGTATCAAAATCATTTGCCACTTTGAGGAGCCTGGCCCCCAAGGGGATCTCTTCCTCCTTCCGAGGAGTATGAGGTGTCCCGGATCCGTCAAAATGCTTGTGTTGATACTCAATAATTTCGGCCACCTCCTGCATGCGCGGAATATTGCGCACCACGTCCGCTCCGGTGACCGGGTGTTGATGAAAGGCTTGTATTTCATGCGAACTCAAGGGTTTGCCGGTGTTAATTTTCTGTAATATCTGATCGGGAAGAATCACACAGCCGATTTGGGAGAGAGATGACGCCACCTCCAGTTGCCACACCTCGGCCATCCCCATCTCCTCGGCAACTTTTAACACATACCGCTTTAACCGGGAGGCCCGGCCGAAGGCCTCCGGATTCACAAACGACAGCACATCCGACAAGGCCTGCAAGGACCCGGTTAAGGTCTGCTCCAACAGTTCTTTTTCCGCCCGGATCAGGCGGTATTGCGTCAGACCGGCCTCCAGGGATTGATGAAAAATTTCCGGAGGACAGGGTTTCGTCAGAAAACGAAAAATTTCACCCTGATTCACCGCCTCAACAATGGCCGGGAGGTCCGCTTGACCGGAAAGCATCATTCTGATGCTTTCCGGAGATCGGACTTTCACCTTGGTAAGAAACCGGGTCCCATCCATCCCCGGCATCCGATAATCACTGACCACGACCGCAAAGGGCCCCCGATCCGCGATCACTTCCAATCCGGCCTCCCCTCCTTCGGCGACTTCGATTTGATAATGCTTACGAAGCTGCCGTTGGAAAGCCTCAAGAATATTTCGTTCATCATCCACTATTAAAATCTTTTCCATATCCTTACTCCTGTCCGGCGGTCACGGTATTGAGATCCTTCCATTCGGCCAAACGGTCCCCCAATCCGATCTGCGCGATATACTCTTCGTCAATATCCGTGGTCGATTGGCGGTGTCCGCGAAATCCGGAGTCGGTCAGCCCATGAGCGACATGGACCGCAATTAACGGATGGAATTCCCGAATCGCACTTTTGGCCGGTTGATGATGAAACCCGACCGTTTCAACCAAATTCAAAGGCAGTCCCCAAATTTCCAAGAGGTGGGCACCCAACTCGGCGTGTGAAATGCCAAACAGATCCTGTTCGAGGTTATATATGGGAGAATGGTTTTCCCGTTCCTGCTCAATAATCTGTTGAAATTGCCCAGGCATTTGGGAGGCCAGGATGATAATACCGAGATCATGCAACATCCCACCGGTAAACGCGGCATTCGCCTCGCTTTCCGCTCCACCTTCCAACTGGACGATTTGTTTGGCACAAATGCCCACGCTCAAACAATGTTGCCAGAGGCGATCAAAGTTCACATTGGCGATGGCCGTGCCTTCAAACTGTTCGAAAAGTTTGACCACCAAGACCAAATCCCGGATGATGTTCAATCCCAAATAGGCCACCGCCTGTGAAGCGGAGGTCAGGGTTTTCGATAATCCAAAGTACGCGGAATTCACGATATTGAGAATTTTGACGCTCATCCCGATGTCGGATTCGATTAGTTTCCCGATCCGCTCCAGGGAAGGCTCCTTGTGTTCCAATTCTTCAATAAGCTTTTGATACAGCATGGGCAGGACCGGGAGACATTCAATCTGGGTCACCAGGGTTTTGATCTGTTGGTTAAAAATAGTGTCCGTGAGATGACAACAGCGATATACGCTGATTTTTAATTTTTCCGCGTCACAGGGCTTCGCCAGAAATTGATGAGCCGGACCGACCGCTTGCATTAATTTTTCCTTATCCGCCTGCCCCGAAAGCAACAAACGAACGGTTTGGGGATACTGTTTGCGGACTTCCTTGAGAAGGGCCACTCCGTCCATTCCCGGCATTCGAACATCGGAAACCAGCACATCGAACGGCTGCTGCTTCAAACGGGCCAAAGCTTGAACGGCATTTTCCGCAAATTCCATTTCCCATTCCTGGCGCATGGGTCGAAGCATCCGCTGGAGGGCCTGCAAGATGTTGGGTTCATCATCGACAAACAATATGCGGCGTTTCATAGACGTCCTTTCATTCCGATATCCTCTTTTGTCCACTGTTCACGGCACCATAGGCCTTCTCTCCCACCGGCAACCGAATAATAAACGTACTGCCTTCTCCCAGCTCGGACTGCAGGAACAACTGTCCGCCATGTTTCTTGACAATGACGTCATGGGCGATGGCCAGTCCCTGCCCGGTCCCCTTCCCGACCTCCTTCGTCGTAAAAAACGGCTCAAAGATCCGA
>JBDIVP010000011.1:0-29237 GCA_039794325.1 Candidatus Inrsubterrania sp. | reverse complement strand
CAGACATTGACATACCCCATTTTTTGGAGACTGTCGGCGGCCAAAGCCGAGCGATACCCACCGCCGCAATACAGATAGAGCGGCATGGTTTTATCGGGTACTTTGGTTTCGATATCCCGCTCAAGAATGCCCCGCCCTAAATGCATGGCGCCAGGAATAATACCGTTTTTCACCTCATGGTCTTCACGTACGTCGATCAGAATTAAGAGAGTCGGTTGAGCCAATTGAGCCTTCATCTCCTCAACGGAACACTCTTGAACACCGTTCCGGACTTCTTCTACCAATTTCAAAAAACTTGGATTATGCCGCATCGTCCGTCCCCTTTCTCATCTATAAGGCCGGAATGCCTATCTCACCCTTTCATTAAGAAGACCGACAACCGCCTTGATCCTTGGAATCTCTACGCAGGCAATATCTTAACCCGTACAAACGTTAACCAGTCAATCGTATCAAATTCTTCCGGCAAACCGGGCATCCCAGCGGACACTGCCTCACCTTCCTTGGACGGCTGCAGCCATTTGAACAGGAGGGATTCACCAATAATGTGTAGAGTTGAGAGCTGTTTCAGGCAGGATGCAATCGGATGATTCGTTCCTTCGCGAACCTGTAAGGGACAAACCAACGATTTTCAGGTGGATCAGTTGAGAGAACCGGGGAGAAATGCCGCTTGGATGGCTTCGTCTTCTGTTTGGTAAATCGGCATCACTTCGGGCAGATTGGCCAATTCCAGCAATTGGCGAACCGTTTCCTGCGGACTGACAATGCTCAAACGAATGCGGTTGGGCCGCATCCGATGATACCACAAAAATAATTGTCCTAATCCCACCGAATCGATCCAGGTGATATTGGAAAAATTCAGAATGATATGCTCACACCCGATTTCCTGTGCACCAAGAATGGCGGCCTCCAGGCCCAATTTGGAATGTGAATCAAACCTCCCCGATAACTCGAGGACTTTGATATTGCGTTGGGAATGTTCCTTGACCGTTAACATACGTCTTTTACCCCTCCCTTTATTTGTCGGTCCGCAAACTTCAAAATTGAGGGATTGGAGAAAATTTCTTGACAAAATTTTTGCATTCCTATAGATACGCAGTTGAACAATTCTTGATTCGCTTGCCTCCCGAGAAGGGTTGCGTTCCACACCCGACTCAGAGGACCGGGGAACGGGATCCTCGGAGAAGGCGCTCCTTTCGCCGACCCTTTTTTCATTCCATATCATCAGATTCACCGCCCGCCTTGGCGGCCGCAGGACGCGGGCACTTGGAAACGGAGGTCTGTGCATGGCCATCCACCGCCTTGACCTACACGCCCTGCGTACCGGGCGACTTCCCCGCCTTATCTCACCGGTCTATCCATCACCGGAACCCCCTGCACCGATTAATCATCGATCCTTGACCAGGCGAGGATTCGTCGGCATGGCCGCCTTGACGGCGATCGGAATGTCTCCGTCTGTGAAATTCATGAAGTCCATGGCCCATGCCGCTACAGACGCCTTGACCTGGGAGGTATCCCACACACGCGTGGTGTTCCGGCTGGGGGGACGCGATCGTTGGGTCATTGACACCGCATTTTTCAACGGAACCCCGGAACTGACCGTCAAGAAACGTGAGGGTCATTTCCTGATTCATTTAACCGACGCACGCTTCCCCGGCACCTGCCTCCCGGCCGATTTCGTCTGCGAAATTCGACAGGGAAGTTTCTCATGGAACATGCTGTTGGCCTTCACCCTGGGAGGGTTTAAAGCCTATGTGCCCTTTGAACGCTGGTTAATGGGAAATGAGGTGGCAGGTTCTTCGATCGGATTGAACACGGCGGCCTGTGGAATGGGCTTGGACGGACGCTTAGCCCTGCATGGGGCAGGCACCGCCTCATTCCATCCAGAGTGGCGCTTTCTCCTGAAAGGGAAGGCGTTGGCGTCCTTCCAAGGTCAGGGAGGCGACCTGACCTCCGACCGTGTACACCTGGCATTGCTGAATACACCAACACCGAGTCTGGCGGCCGGGCCGGTCAACACTCGCACGCTCATAGCCCTTGAACGGGGTTCACATCTCTGGCAATTCTCTCCGGCCTTCACAGGCCGGACGGCGCCATCCCTCGTCTATCTTCCAAACGCCTTCGACACCCTGCATCTGGAGACATGGGAAGAATCCGACGGGACTGGTGTGTGCGGGGCCATGGTCGAAGGCCCCCAAGAGTCTCCCACGGCCTGGTTTCATCCCCACCCATCCCTCCACGAATCGGTTTCTGAACCGGCAGCCCTTCCCCTCACCGGGCTACAGTACGTCAGGATGTTCTCAACCAGGGAACGGAATCGTGAGGAGGCAGTGCTTGCCCGCTTTCCCTCAACTGCGTCCGCAGTCAGCATTTTGGGATGCTCGCTGGAGATCGCCGGACGTCCAACCACCCCTCATTTCGAACTTCGGCAACAGGATGGCATCGTGCATGCTTGTTGCGAACCGGAGGTGTTTCGGCTCACGGTGCCGCTGCCACATGCCCTCGTCGATCCCATCGACCTCCCCCAAGGCTCCACGCTCATCTGGAATCCGCGCGCCGATCCTCTACCCCTCCGGGTCCAATCCTCCCCACGGTTGACACTGCCATCGGACGCCTCAAAGGCCATCACGGCACCCTCAGCCGGCCAACTCCCACAAGCCGTTCGGCCGAAACCGGAAACCATTCCACAAACACCCGCCGGCCCTGCATTCAAGGAGGTCCTGCCCCAGGCTCCGGGTCAAATCAAACCCGATATCGTAGGGCCCATCCGGGTATTCACGGATTTCCGATCCCTACTTCAGGTCCATGGCCCCTTCACGATTTCAGTTCTCCGGCCGGAAGACCTGCTGGTGCTAAAGTTTGAATTCAAGAACCTGACACTCCAGGCAAAGCAGGGACAGCCGCCGATGCTGGTTCGGACAGATACCCGTGCCAAACCCTCGGTGATTGTCCACCTCCCTCCGCAAAGCATCGGAGAGCAGGCCTTTTTCGAAGCTTCCAAGGAGTGTCGTCAACCCTCAAAAATATTCACCCCCAAAACCGGCAGTCCCGGCGCCAAGCAATTCGCCGACGAAAAAAATCCCGTCCACGGAGAATCAGTCCGGTTTCCAATCAAAGCCGGTTTGGCCGGATGGAGCCGGCTGGTGTTCCAAGTACCGGACGAAATCCCTTCACTCGCCTATTCCCTCTCGGACCTCACACCCTCGCCGGGAACGAGCGTACCGGGATTACTGGATTGGAACCGGCTGACGCCCATTGTCTCACCGGCCGCCGCTCCCCCTCCTCCTCCCCCTCGCCCGTTCCTGACGCCCAAACTTCCCATTCTCCCGAAAGAGCCGTTGAGACCAAAATTACCACAGGGCAACATTCCTCAACCCACCCCACGGAGCCTTCCCGACCCGGAAAAACCAACCCCGCAATCCAGACCGGTTCCCCCTTCACCCGTTTCTCCGCTCCGGCAGGTCGGTTACCGTGAGGCGCATCCCTTCTTGTTGGCACAAGCTGTGTTGCTCCGAGAGAAGCACCGGCATTTCACGCAGTCGAGACAACAACCCGGCATCACACCCACTCAACCGCATATTCAGCCTATTCAACCCAAGCCGACTCCACCTTCCCTCTCCCCCTCGAAAGAACAGATTGTCATTCGGCCCGGCGAGATCACACAAATACTGCTTCCTCCCAAACCGCCTACAAAAGAAGTCTTGCCCACGGTTACGGCCATCGAAGCCCCCTACCGGCTGTTTCTTTCTCCCAGCCAGATGGGAGGATGGGCTCATGCCAAGAGCCCGGTGGAGTTAAACGGACGGCATGAATTGTGGCACTCCCGGTTGGGGGTGAGGAAACAGAATACGCAGAAACAGTGGTTCGTCGATGAACGGGACGAATGGTACCGCACGATGAGGGCCATCTGGTCTCCGGATTTCGACCCCAATCGGGAAAAGAATTATGTCAACGGCACGCCCACTCCCGAACGATGGCAACATTTTTCAGCGGCCAACCTCACACCACGGAACCCCTTCCGAATGTCACTCGATTCCCGGGACCGGAACGAACTGGTGCATTTGATGGCCGACAGCACCGTGGATGCTCAATGGCCTTCCCGCGTCGCCACCGTCGAACACTTTCTGCTCACGTCGTTGGGAGCTTGGATGCATCTGCGATATGGCGCCGAGGTTCCGCTGGGAACCCCGCTTACGGTGGAGGAGTGGCGCCATCGCGGAACCATGGGCCGCGATCACTTCGTCCGGGTTGTGTACAAGGGATACCTTTTTCCCTTCGGCCATCGGGCTTCCCTCATCAAAGTCACCGAACGAAAATTCGAACAGGTCGACGGCACGTACGTGGCCTGCCTTCGGCAACGCATGTTCATCGTTGTCCGGGAACCTGAAAAAACCTATCCCGGTGTGGGGCAATCATCGGCCCCGTCCCGCGGCAGGAGTTTTCCCTTCCGCGTCGTGCGCTACCAAACCTTGATTACGCCGAACCTGGACGATCCCAGCACCCCCCCGAGCGCCATCGATCCGGCCAAACCACAGGAAATCTTTTGGCCGCATGTGTGCGGGACCCTGTTTCAATTTCAACTGACAGGGCTCGACCATACCGGCCGGGAAACGGAGTTTTCTCTTCCCTGTGCTTTTGTGTCCAATAGCCTGGCCTTCGACCTCAACTGGCTCAAGGGAAAAGTCGTGGACCGCGACGGCCCCGATAAACCGGACCGAACCGACGGGAAAGATGGCCCTCAACCGCTCTATCTATCCGACGCCTCCGGCAAAACGGCGGGCCCCAATACGGCGGTAATGGGCGGGCAGCTCCTCGCCTATGCCCCCATGCAGCCCGGTATGGATACGGTGTTGGAAACCCTCTCCTTGACCTTCGGTGCCGAACTCCCTACCAAGACCGGCGGGTTGGAACAGGCCGGCCAGCCCCTGTTTTATCCCATCGTGCACCGCACCAGCGTCCGTGTCCCGGCCATTCAGCAGATCATCGGGGATGCGACTCCGATCACCGCCCGTTATGCCCAACCCTACAAGGAGCAGGAATGGAACACCAACGGCAATGCCGGTGCGGTGTATCTGCAACTCATCAATGCCTTGACCTTGGGCTTTCCCAGCGACAAGTCCGGCGGCATCGCAACGCCCAACCTGGATATCACAGCCCTGTCGGCGCGAAAAGGGCCGATCGGAGGCAATCCGAACACCTTTGCGCAAGGCACCTTCGACCCCAAACAATTTTTCAACAAGGCGAAAGATGACAACGATGCCGCAGGCGGCATGAAACAAGCCCGCTTCCTCGGCGGCATCGCCTTAGGAGATATCATCAAATCCGGCCCGTCATCGGATGCTCCGGAAATGCTCACCGAACGATCCGGAAGCGGTGGAGGGGACGGCACCAGCGCCCGGAGCGTCGGAGGAACCATTTCCACCAAATACAAATATGAAACGACGAAACTCCAGAAGGATCCCCTCGGCCTCTTCGTGCCTAACCCTTCGCCGCCGGTCGAAAACAGCCCGTCCAAACTGACGATCAACACCCGGATCGATCTGAAATTTACACAAGGTCAATCGCCTGAACCCCAGTTCAACATCGACGGCAAGGTCACCAATTTCGAACTGAACCTGTTCAAGATGATTTTGGTGCGGTTCAAATCCTTCGCCTTTAAAAAGGACCACGGCAAAGACCTGGATGTCTCTCCCGACATTGACGACGTCAAGTTCGGCGGCCCGCTGGCCTTTGTACAAAAACTGGCCGACGCCATCGGCGGCAATGCCGACGGTGACTCGGCCGGATTCCTCCCGGTGCCCTACGGCACCCCCCGCATCCTGCCGGCTCATCTGATCCTGACAGCCGGCGGTAGCGGCAAAGGGAGCTGCAAAGGCAAGCTGGACTTCAAATTTCTCAAAAGCTTTTCGCCGGCCAAAGTCTCAGCCGGTTTCATGCTCTGCATTCCGGATCTGACCCTGGGCGTACTGACCATCGACAACATGAGCGTCAAGGTCGTAGCGGAATTGAAACTGCTTTCGCTCGTCATGGGCACCGTCAAGGATGCCGGATGGGACACCGTCAAAAAAGAATTCGAAAAAGCCTTCACCGTGGCTCTGGCCTTCAGCACGCGTGAAAGTCCGTTTCACCTGATCGTGTATATCTTCGGCGGCGGCGGGTTCCTGGGGCTCAAAGTCGGCGCCTCCGGGCTGTTGGTGCTCGAAGCCTCCATCGAATTCGGCGCACAGGCCAAATTGAACCTGGGAGTCGCCAGCGGGTCGGTCCATGTGTTTGCCGGCATTTATTTCAAACTGGAACGAAAAGAAATCGAGGTATGCGTCGGAAACACCAACGTCAAAACGACCACGATGGCCATTCTCCTCGAAGGCTATGTCCGGATGGGCGGCAAAGTCAGTGTCCTGGGCATCATCACAATTACGGTGGAATTCAAGCTGGCCCTCCAATACCTCAACTAGGGAGGACACAGTAAGTTGGCCGGAGAAGCCTCCCTGGTCGTCAAGGTGGAAGTGCTGTTCTTTTCCGCTTCTGTCACCCTCAAAGTCCGGAAAGAATTTGCCGGATCGAGCGGAGGGGGCATTCAAACCTGCGAACTGGAAGGCATCGAGGAACGATACGCCTCGGCGGAATTCGGCGCCTTTCGCACGCAATATCGGCGCACACAAAACCGAATGGCAGCGCCGGGCCTTCCGCCCCCACCTAAAATCATCGAGCTGGTAACCCAACCGCAGTGGGAGAGATATGCCGCCGCCTTCGCAGCCGATTAGGAGCACATCACGACAACCGTCCGTTGAAGAAAAAGAGGAAGACCTATGGCCGGGCCACTAAAACCTAAACCGCAAATCGTCAATCCGCCCATTCAGGTGGATCCCAAAATCATTCCTCCAAAGGCATTATGCCAACCCGGACAACTGTTCGAAGTCATGGCCACGGTCCTGCCCAACGGTGGGAACCAAGAACAGCTTCGCCTGTCGGTCCTGTTGTCACCCCGCTTAAAACCCACCTGCAACACCACCCTGGCCAACTTCCCCCTGTTTCAGGATTGGCCTCAGACCGTCGCCAACTTGGGATTTCAAATCATGGTCACGGGTATGCGCACGCCGATTGCCGTTCAGCCGCTGACCTTGACAAAACTGGACGCCAATCTGTGGAAGGCCATTTTCCCCCCAACGATCTTCGTGCGGGCATATCAATTCGACCAGGGGGAACATACACGGGAAGACAAACACTTCATCATGTCGCTTCGGGAACGCAATCTCTTCAGATTCAAAATCAAACAGGATCTCTATCAACAGGTGGCGATTCAATCGCCCACGAAATTACCGGGCCGGAGCCTGATCATCGACCGGTTGGAAGGCGCCGGTATTCTGGAAAAATTTCCTTCACGCATCCCCGACCGATTCGAATACCGGTTTCGGAGCACACTGGAAAATCCCATTCAGGAATTCCTCCTCAATCGTGATCTGTTGATCCAGCGGGAGTTACAGTTGGGACCCGGCGGCCTCCCTCAAGGGGGAGTCGTCCCCAACCTCGAACAATTTCCGAATGCGGGGACCCTGCAATCACGCGCCGCCGGACCGGCAGGGGCCGTTTCCAAACGGCGGGTGCCCATCCTGAAAGACACGGAGAATATCCGGGCTGCCACCGGCATGACACTCAAGCAATTGGAGTACGCCGAGTTTCGGGCATTCACCTATCGCCCCGACCGGCCGTTCGTCCCTACCAAACTGCCCGGCGTGAACGAGTGGAAGAATATCATCGATTTTCATCAGATTGTGGCCAGTCTGGCGGATTATCCGGAAATCATGCGCCGGTTGGGCCTCGTCCTGGATTTTGTCATCCCGGCCGCCGGAGTTCCCCCGACCGGCACCATCGCCGTGCGAATCACCGGCGGATTGCCCGCCGGCTCCCTTATCGCCCCCAATACCCGGTTCGACCGGTCGCAAGGTTTTTCCGCCGCTCCCGGCACCATTCAGGAAATCCGGGACGGGTACGTCCAGTTCGGCAAGAAGGATCGAACCGGCCTTCCCTTGTATGATGTCGTCCCCGGCGATGTCGAAGGCGCCATGTCCAAAATCGACAACTTTACCCGGTCCCTTCTCAACCCGACCGTGCCGACCAACAACGAAGAACATGAGGGATTTCCGGCCTTGCGATCGGGCGGTCTGTCCGTGGCACACGCTGAACGCGACCGATGGCTGGACCAAATCATGACTGCCTCACAACAGCTCAATGCCCAATTGAATGCCTCATCCCCTGGTCCGATACGGGGGACGAACATCCACCTGACAGCCGACAATCTCGTCCGTGGATTTCGCATCGACGTACGGTCCCGCCGGAATCCCAACGAATCCTGGAGTCCATGGCGGTCATTGTGCGACCGGGAGGGGCTCTATTACCTCGCCGCCAACCAGCCACCGATGCTCCAACACCGTGATGAAGGGTGGATTTCCTTGGGTTTGACGGAAGGCGACAGCGGACCGGGGGTCACCACCAGGGGTCTCGAACCGGCAAGCGGCATCCAAGACGGCATTCAGGAACGTGGATTGAATCAAATCCAACCCAAGATCAAGATTCCCGAACAGGCCATTAGAGATTCCGCATTGGCCTTGCGCACCCTTAAACCGCTCCTGGTCTATGAATCCTTGTTCCGCTGGGTGGGATGGGGCCTCTCGGTGGACCGGCCATACGGCAGTCTGCCGGATCCCAGCCTGGGCCCGGATTGTGCCGCCGTGCCGGATCCCGAACGCGGCAATGTCATCGCCTGTTCGCCGATTCCCGGGCTGAATCTCATGACCGGATTTGTGCCCGTGCCCGGCACCCTGCCTCGCCTGCGGTTCGGCCGCCAATATCAATTTCGCGCGCGGGTGGTGGATTTGGCCGGCAACAGCCGAACGTTGGCCGACCCGATGACCCCGCAAACCGAATCACAATTCGTGACCAGTGCACAGGATGGGTATTTCGACCGTTTTGAACCTGTTTCGCCGCCCAATTTGGTGTTGACGCGTTCATTTGTGGGTGCGCCGGTGCCGCCCCGTCAGGGCTTTCCGGGTTTCCCGGAAGGTGAACCCCTTTCGCCGGGTGAATCCCTTTCCAACCTTGTTATCCGCACCGCCAATGTTGACCCCCTGACCGACCCGGCCATGGCCCCGCGGATCGAAACCACGGCAGGCCCCAAAGCCGGACCGGAAAACCCCTTTTCGGACCGGCACGTCGTGCCTCCGCGCATCAGCGTGGAACTGGCCGAATGGCATGGACGATTGGACAACCCGCAAACAGGCAAAGTGGGCGGTGTGATCGGGGGGAAGGACATCTACGACCTGATCGTCTCGCACGATGCCACACTCTCCGAACGGTACGGCACACCCGGAGCTCCGGAATTTTTTGTAGATCCGACTCAACGCCCTTTTATGACGGTGCCGTATTTAGCCGACCCGATGGCGGCAGGCGTGACCTTCGTCATCCATGCTCCAGGTACCGATCCCGAATCCGGACGGATGATTCAACAAGGCTTTGCCGGCAATTGGCCCGATAAAATGTCGTTCCGGATTAAACTCACCGCTGGAGTCGGTAACCCACAATTCGCCAACGGGGAAATGACGATTCCGGTTCCGATCGGAGAAGAACGCATGATGCTGGTGAGTTGTTTTTTAAAACCCGGCGACGAACGGCTTTTCGGCCCGTGGCGTTGGGTCACCGAACGGGCCACCCCGCAACAAGTCAACCAGCTCTTGCCGAAAGTCCTCCAAGGGCGGCACTGGATGATCACGCCCATTCAGGAGCTGAAACTGATCCATGCCGTCCAACAACCGGTGCTCAATCCTCAGTGGGTCTGCCTCCAAGTGCTGCCTCAAGCCAACCTCGGAAAGGCCGGTGCTCCAGCGTGCACCGATCGCTCCCTCAAGGCGGAAGCCCTCCGGCACCGCCGCTTCGGTGACACCACGGCCACCCTTGACGCCACCATGATCATTCATCGGCCAAGCACTCAATCCCTCGATCTTTATGCCCGATGGCTGGAACCTATCGATCAAGGCCTCATGCTCGACGACCAGGAGGATCCTGAACGGCGCTGGCTCTATGTCGAAGGCAAGGCCAGTCCGTTTTCGGTCACCATTGCGTACGTGCCGGAAGAACGCGGAGAACCGGTGGTGGCCCGCGGGATTTCCAAAGTCCTCCCCGCCGATGCTGATCGACCGGGCACCGACTCCCCTGCACCGCCGACCGGCACTCACATCATGCAGGACGCCACGGAAATGCCGATCGAGCCGGCTGGGGAATCGTCTGAATCCAACCTCCCGGACGATTCGTCATTTGCGCCACCGGAGAGTGATGCAGGCAGCGAAATTCACTCCCGTGGACTTCAAGGTTCCATAGCCAAGGCCGCACCCAAGATCGACAACGCTCAAATACAAAAACAACCGCTCACCCCGATTCCGCCTATCGTCACACAACCCCGCCAGCCCACCGGACCGCCTCGTTTCGATGAAACACCGTTTCGCTGTGCTCCGGCACCGCCCCCGCCACCACCGGTTCCACAAGGGATACCGGCCGTCCCCTTTCGGTTTCAGGGATTACACCGTTTCGGCGACACCAAATACCGGTGCGTCAATTACAAATCGGTCGCCACCTCACGCTACCGGCAGCTCTTCCGCCCGCTTCCAGAAGAGACCGGACCACACGGCCCCCGCTTTACCCGCGAATCGCCATGGATCAAAACCGATATCCTGAACTCGGCGCCACCGGATTCGCCGAAGGTCCTCTACATCATTCCGACCTTCCGGTGGGAACAAACCGCGCAAGGGCGACGCCGTGTCGGCGGAGGACTGCGGATCTATCTCGACCGGCCATGGTTTTCATCAGGTGACGGAGAGCAACTGGCCGTCATCCTGTACCCCGACCCCAGAGCGGAATTGCCGGACTATGCCAAGCCCTACGTGACCCAATGGGGCTTGGACCCCTTATGGGAAAGCGGACCGTCCGTCAGCCGGATTCCGTTGGATAAGGTTCCAATCGATCCCAAACCCAACATTCCCCGGATTCAGCCTCGTTCCGTTCCCGAAGACGCCATCAGCCCACGAAGCCCTCAACCAGGCATAGTCCAACAAACCCCGCAGATCCTGAAAGTGGACCCTAAAATCGCCGCACAGCTTCTGACCCAACTCAAGGTGGGCATCACGCACCCGGCTCCGGTCAATTTTAAAAACGCGGTCGTGGTGCGTCATGATTTGACCATTCGGGAAGTGCAAATCAACGCCGATGGCATCACATCCCGGAGTGTCACCCAATCTCCTTCCATTGCCTCGATGGCTCCTTTGCGATTCCTGAGGCCCATGCCGGCGGTCATCTGCGCCTTCGAGGTGAAACCCGACGCGAGCCGGCAGCTCTGGTACTGCGACATCGACATGGACCCGGGCACGGCCTATTTCCCGTTCGTGCGGCTGGCCTTGGCTCGCTATCAAGTGAATTCCATCACAGGGTCACACCTCTCCCCGGTTGTCCTGGCCGACTTTGTTCAACTGGTTCCGGACCGCGCGGCCAGCATCGTCCCCGATCCCAAGAGTGGCAATCAAGTCATTGTGACTGTCGCAGGCATTCAGGGCTCAGCCGCACCGGTCCGCATGTCGGTTGTGGAAGTTTGGCTTGAAGAGGCCAACACCCATGTGCCCGGTGAGTGGAGCTGGACAACCGTGCCGGGCTCCAAACCGATTTCGCTTCCCCGAACCTCCTCCGGTGAATGGAGAGGGACCGTGGCATTGCCGGCGCCGGAGACAAAACCCTATCGGATCGTCATCAAGGAATTCGAAGTCTTCGACACCACAGGAGAACCGGACACCCCACGCAAGGAAGAGCGGCGTCTCGTCTATGCAGATGCTTTGCCGGTTAAACGATGATGAAGGCAACACGTCGTATCACCACAACCGTCCCATCATTGCGCAGGAGCTGATCCGGCTCCACCCTCTCGACGAAACACCTCATCTACCCACCTTCCAAACAGTCCCCAAAATGATGGCAGGCGGCGCAGAAATCGATTGCGTGCTGGAAATGCCGGGAAAGGAAAGATGGACGTTTGCAATCAAACGAAGCGCAGGACCATCCATAGCCAAGGGGTTTTACATCGCCTGTGAGGATGTGAAACGGACCAAAAAGTTTGTCGCCTATGCCGGCAAAGACAGCTTCACCCTGGAAGAAGGCCTCCGGGCGATTTCGCTCCATAATTTGATGGAGGAGATCCGAGATCGGGCATAGCGTGTAAACAACCTCATTGTACTTTGACAAGTCATGACGAGGAGGGCTCTGTTTCGAACACACGGAATCTAAGAGGGAGAGGGAGAGGGAGAGGGAGAGGGAGAGGCAGCGTCATCCTGGCAAAGAGTGCGAGCGTGTATTCATACGATCAAGTCCGGTAGGTAGGCAATTTCATGTGGGAAATTCACACCCGCTGGAGCATTAAAGACGGCCAGTGGGAGAGGGATATTGTTGAAGAAATGATTGCGCGATTGTGAATAATAAAGATCCCCGCCGCAAGCGGCGGGGTATTCAAAGGATCAATAGTTTTCATTTCTCATAAGGTAACCCCGTGGCAAGCCACAGGGAATTGAAATAAATTCAACGCTCTAAGGAACTGGCGCGGACTCCGATAGCGGTCAACATAGGTATCTGGTAAATTACTGCCCTCAGAAGTGAAAAATGGGAGAAAATAGGTATGGCCCGCACAATTGAAAAGATTGAGGAGGAGATCCGGTCCTTAAGCGCGGCGGAGAAAGTGCAACTACTTCGTTCACTTATTACCGAACTTGATGCTCCACCTGACAACGATGTCGAACAGGCTTGGTTCGAAGAGGCGCGGAAGCGCCACCGGGAACTTGTCGAAGACAAGGTGAAAGGTGTTCCCGGCGAACGCGTATTTGAAAATCTGCAGTCGCGAGCTAGAAAAGGTATCAGGACCCTTTTCTAGATCAGGTTACCCCCAGGGGCGGAGGGTGCTTGCCAGATTCAACCGCCGTCTCATCCGCTGCCCCCACCCCATTGTATCCAATCAATTAAAAGGTTCCTGACACCTTAATCTTACTTTGGAAGTTCGAGCCTAACATTGAAAAATTTTTCCCCGCCCTCCATAGTTAAGCTCCCTTTAGTAAATCTTAAAAATCCCACAAAAGTTTCCCAATGCTTTTTTTCTACACATTCAGATAAATTGAGATGTTACACAGAGTCTTTAGCCCTCTCTTTGAGAGGTGTCATCCCAGCCCGCCCTATAATTGCTACCGCCTTTTCGAGGGCATTAATATTTGGCATTGAATTGTTAGACCTGGCAAATGCATTGGATCCTGCTATGTTCCAATGCTCGAATGCCTCTTTGACTTGTGACCAATCGGCTGCAGCCCCATAGGATTCAAGATAAAACTTCCCAAAATTGATCGCGTGACGCCTAGCAGCATTTTTCAATGCCTCCTCCATATATGCACTACTGAAATGAAATGAATACTTAGCAAAACCAGCAAGGAGAGCGACGGTTATCGCCCCCTTAAATGCGACGAATGTTATGAACTCCCAGGAAAGTTGTGCAGGAAGCGCAATTGCCGTTGTAATGCTTACATAAACGAAAAATACTACACCACAGACGAGAGAGCCAGCACCGATACTGCCCCATACCTTTGAAATCCGGTGAAATTGGCATTCCTTTCTGTCTAGAATTTCAAGTGCATCTGCCACATAGTCCTTTGATGTCCGCTCGATCTTCTTTCTGCTCTCTTCGGTATAACGTTCTTTTTCCTGTTGAAGTTCAATTAGCGCTTGCTGAAGTTTTGCCTCTCGGTTTGCAATTTCATTTTGAAGGTGGTCTCGGAGCGCTTCCGTTTCGGCCTGCCTCTGCATCAGGTGGTTCTCGAAATTACGCTGACGCTCTAAAAGCTTCTTTTCTCGTTCAGCAAATGTCCAGTTTTTTCTTAATGAGACAAAATGGGCCTATGTTGTGAGTCATGTGAGAGAGCCGGTGCTCCCTCTCGTGGTTCTGTGATGGTTTGCCCCTGTCCGTGCGTCAACCTATCGAGCATATTTGCCCGACATTCAACGATCACCTCCTCGTCCATACCTCCCCCTCCCCCCGTTTCACCTCCGTAAAGAGCCGGGCTCCCCTGGAGCCAGTAAGTTCGTCGGCGTTCTCGGGCGGCCTGCTTGAGTGCCTGGCGTTCCTGGAGCAGGTGGGTTTTGTTATTCAACTGATGCACATACGCCGGCGTAAAGTTCAGCAAGGCCTGATGGGGGCGGCAATAATTGTAGTTGTCAATCGACCGCCCAATCTCCTCTTGGGCGGAGCGGGGATCCGGGTAATTGCCCACCAGATAAATCTCTTCCTGTTTCAGCGTGCCGTAAAACCGTTCCGTGATGGCGTTGTCGGTGGGGCGCCGCACCCGGGCAAAGGAGAGGTCTGCGGCGAGATCCTGAAAAAAGGCTTGCGTCACCCACGCCGTATTGGGCGAGCCGCGATCGACCCGGAACTGGGGTTTCTGGGCAGCCCCCAGCGGGATCCCCTGCGCCCGTAAGCCCTCCCGATACACCGCTTGCACCTGCGAGGCGGTGACGGTGGGCACCACTGCAAACGCAATCAGATAGCGCGAGAAGTAGTCGATGATGGTGAGCAGGTACCACCGCACATACCCAATACTCACCTTCGTCCAATCGCCGCCCCACAAGAGATTCCGGTGCCGGATTTCGTAGCGGGGATGCTTCCAGGGGGCCTCTCGCCGGTGATAGGGTTCCACCTGGCCCCGCTGCTTGAGATGAAGAGAGACCGTGGAGGCGGACACATAGTGCCCTTCGGCCTGCAGCACCCCCTGAATGCGCCGATGCCGATACTCGGGATGAGCGGCTTTGACCGCTTCGATCCGCTGCCGTTCCTCCGGGAGTAAGGCCCCGGTCTGTCGGGGAGCGTTGGCGCTTCCCCCCGCCCCCTTCTTCCACCGATAATACGTAGCCCGGGGGATGCCTAAGGTCGCCAACACCGCCCCCACGCGGCGGCCCTGCCGCCGGGCGTCCGCCACCGTCTCGAGAATCGCCGTTTGTTGTGTGTCCATCAGGCGTCCTCCCCCCTTCAGTCCCAGGGCCTCTCTTTTTTTAACTCGGTGATGATCAAGGACTGCGTCAGGATGACCGCCTTGAGCTGCTTGTTCTCCGCCTCCAAACGGCGTAGATCCGGGGCTTTCAGGGGTTTGCTGTTCCGCAACGAGGCCCGCACCCCCACAGCCAATTGTCGTTTCCACTTCTGATACACGGAATGACAAAGCTGGTATTTCGCCAGCCCCTCTTTCACGGTCGGAAAGGTCTCGATGTCTTGCAACATCGCAAATTTTTGTTCCGGGGTGAAGACTCGGCGATGGCGCTGCTCCATGTCGTTCCCTCCTTGTGAGAACGACTCACGTTATAGCCCATTTTTGTCTCACTATCAAAAAAACAGGTCAAAAGGTCTTCTCTCGTGCTTCAATTTCCTTTTGTAATTGCTTTTCCCTTAAGAATTGTTCTTCTTTTAAGCGTGTGCGATATGCGTCAAGTTCGCGCTCTTGATGCTCCATCATTTTTCGATAGTGCATCAGTTCGCGTTCGCGATTTGACAGTCTCTCATGCTCTTCTTTAGCAAGTTCATACATTCTGGGATCTTCAATTGGACCTTCCATAATAGGCAACTCCTTTGGCGACACTTAACTCCCATTCAGTAGTGGTAGATTGCTTTTGTCCGGTTTTAAAGAACCTTTAAGGCTATAAATCTCCTTGTGCCCTTTGCTGGTTAACGGAGTCCATGGTGAGCCCCATGCCCATTACTTCGAACCAGGCACCTTCAAATATTTTTCATCTACAAAACATAACTTGTCGGAACAATACACCCAAATCGTTGCCAATTCAATATATTTGACCAATGGAATATTCGTTACAGTCAATAATTATGTGGAAGCCGACATGAATGATCTCGTCAGGAAATTGAAAAGGTGTCACCCATCTAGAAGGCTCCGGTCAAGTGGGCACACGTCTCCTCTTGTTGTGGACCGTCGTTTTGGCTTGTTCCCCTTTTCGCCTTCTTCGTGGCACCGAGTCGCAGCTTGGTTTTCGCTCGTTGTGGTGCTGACCCGTGACACGGAGTCGCACCACTCACCCATCAGGATCAAGGCCAGAGAGGCGTTCCCCCGGAACCACCTCCCGCCCCTGGCACAGCGTGCCCCAGAAAACCCTCTGTGCTCGGCCACGTCCAACCGGGGTGATCACAGATCACATGGTTCCCAGGCTCATCGCCATGAGCCCAGGCCCACCCTCTTTGTGGCTCGGGACCGAGGCGCCTCACGTGGGCCTCCGAAGGAGGCCGAAAAGGGGGGCAGACGGGGAAGCCAATCAGGAACGATGGTTGAAGCACCAACCCCTTTTGCTGGTTGTCCTCGTCTGCCCCGATCGCGCTTATCCCGCAAAGGCCCGCTGCAAATCAAAGGGAACCTGATCGCGCATGACATAATAGCAAGCCCGGGCGAGTTTATGAGCCACCGCCTTGCTCGCCACCAGCGCATGCGTTTTGGCTTTTTTCCGCTGATAGAAGCGCTGGACCTGAGGATAATACCGCACGGCAACGTGCGCGGCTTCGACAAACGCCCACGCCAGATACTTATTGCCATTCTTGGTGTTCCCCTGGCCCTTGCGTTTGCCATTGCTGAGTTTGGTACTGCTCACACACCGACAGTAAGAGGCAAACTGGCCCACAGAGGCAAAGCGCCGGATGTCGCCGGTTTCTAACATGATCGTCAACGCCAGGATGTGGCCAATGCCGCAGACGGTGAGTAACGGCTGAAAACTCGGGGCCACGCTCGCCCGGGTCAGCACCGCCTCTTCCAGCCGCCGAATCTGGCTATCGAGACACTGCAAGACCGCTAATGAACTCTGGACCGCCAGGGCCAAAGCCGGAATGGGGAATAAATCTGTGACGGCCTCCGCAGTGAGCTGCTTGATGCGCTTGGCATTCAGGGATCTTTGAAAGGGGTCGGGAGTCTTTTTTAGCTCCTCAAGCGGTGCAAAGCTTCCATTTATCAGGCACACAGGGTTCTGGAGGGAATCCGATCACAACACACTGTTCCCGCATGGGTGGGAAACGATAGCCGGATCCACAATGAGGACGGCCGGCCCGACGAAACTCCGCCGGGACCGGCCGTCTGTATGCTCCTGGTCAGTGCTTCTTCAGGTGCGCTTTGAGGATTTCAGACTGCTGAATCTCAGGATTATCCTTACCCAATTCCTTGGCCTTGTGAAAATGATCAATTGCGGTTTTATGGTCACCCGATTTATCGAGGGCCAACGCAAGGTTGTAGTGCGCCTCCGCAGATGTTGGATCAGCCTTCACCGCCTCCATAAAGTGTTTCGCGGCCACGTCCCAGTGCTCCTGGTTGTAATGCTCGATCCCTTCCTTGTTATGGGCCTCCGCTTTCGAGGTCGCGGTTGTCTTCAGGGCCGGCCAGGTTTTTTTCATGTCCGCGAAGGACAGGGAGGCATTGAAGGCTGTGGCGCACAGGAACGCCGTTGCAAGAACGAACATGGATGTACGAATCTGTCCCATTGACCATCCTCCTTTATTGTGTATTGTTGAACAGTGTCCTGGCCCTTGAACCAGGTGATTTCGATGATCGCGAATACAGGTTCATAAAACGAGCCGAGGATTCGGCTTGCCGAGGCGTTCGGAAAAATGAGCAAATGAATTATTGTAGTCCTTACCATAAACAAGATTCAAAATTTAAACAATAGATCATAGAAAATGCTGGACATTCAGAATTGCAACGCAAGGAACAGCCGATCCCATCGGATCCGCTTATCAGACTTGCGTTTATGGGTTGGTCTCTACTTAATACTTTGGGAGGCGATGCCCCCTACCAGATTTTCCGTGATTCGCAGAGGGGGAGATAGAAGGGGGAATAAACTTTCAGGCTCTTGTCATTCGATGGCGATTAGGGGAAATCGGGTTCCATTTCCCTCACCAGAGGTTCGGAGGCACCGGGAAGAAACTTTCTTCGGCGATCGATCAAATCCTGAATTTCATGGGCCATCTGAGTGTTGGTTTCAAGCGCCATGGGATAGATGAACTCCCGGGTCTCGGCAAGGTAGCGGGCCATAAAAGCTTCATCGAAGATCGCTCGATGCAGGTCGGTGAGATTGGAGATTCGATCGGCCACTTTTAAAATTTTTGCACGGGTGGAGCCGTGGTCTCTGATCCGTGACAGGTACTCGCGTTTCGATTCCGCCCGGCGGGTTACTTCCAGCACCAACTGGACGACTCCCTCCCCGTCGGCATCAATGGATCGAATTTCCCGCAAATCGGTTGAGGGAATCTCCTCGACGAGATCGTGAAGGACGGAAGCCTTGAGAAGCACGGCATCGGTGAAATGATAATCAATCAAGATGGCCAGGGTTGCCATCGCGTGCCGGAACTGATTCCCTCCGACTTGACGACCATGCCCGATAAGAGCCGTGGCCTTTTGAAGATAGGGGGCCAGCACCAACCGTTCCAACGCCACTCGTTCCTGATTATCCATGATCGTGTGTCCGGTAGCAAAAAGACTGGCTCGTAAGGTCCTGGCGATTTCGGAGGTTCGCAGGGCTTTTACCCTATCGGGAAGAACGGCCCCACACCAGTATCGGTTAAGAGGAGCCTATCACATTTGTCGCCATCTCTTCCACGTGTAAACGTTGATCGTCAGGAAGGTTGGCGGGCAGTGCCCGCTCTACCGCAAACCTTCCCCCTTGGATTAAGCTACCCATACCAGGCCATTTTTACACCTGACAGGGGACGAACGGTTGAAAGAAATTGCGTCGAATCATGTGGTGAAATGTATGACCTCACTCTGGAACATTTAAAAAAAGCGATGAGCGATTCCAATCCTGACCAGATACAAGAATTTGTCGATCGTGTGTATCGTGCGGAATCCCGGCAGGTGCTGGCGACGTTAATCCGCCTGCTGGGCGACTTTGATGCGGCCGAGGAGGCGTTGCATGAGGCCTTTGCGGTAGCGGTCGAACGGTGGTCCAAGGAAGGCCGCCCGGCGAACCCCCGGGCATGGCTGGTGTCGACGGGCCGTTTCAAGATTATCGACAAAATGCGCCGCAATGCGCGATTTGATGCCACCCTTCCTGAGCTGACCAGATACTTGGAATCCGAAGCCGCCGCCACCCCTGAGAGTCATGAGATCGAGGAGCAGACCGACCATATTGAAGACGACCGGCTGCGGCTGATTTTTACCTGTTGCCACCCGGCTCTCGCTCTTGAAGCTCAGGTGGCCATGACACTTCGCGAAGTCTGCGGCCTCACAACCGAAACCGTTGCCAAGGCGTTTCTGACTTCGACGCCGACGGTGGCCCAGCGGATTGTCCGCGCTAAAGCCAAAATTCGTCAGGCCCGCATTCCTTATGTGGTCCCCTCCGAAAAGGAATTGCCGGACCGGCTGGAAGCCGTGCTGCAGGTGATCTATTTGGTCTTCACCGAAGGTTATTCGGCCTCGTCGGGAGACGCGGTGGTGCGGCAGGAGCTCTCTATGGAAGCCATTCGCCTAGGCCGTGTCCTGGTGGAACTGCTTCCCGATGCTGAGGCGATGGGACTGCTGGCTCTGATGCTTCTGCAGGATTCACGGCGGGGGACACGCACTTCCTCCACAGGCGAATTAATTCTCCTCGAGGATCAGGATCGTTCCCTGTGGAATCGTCCATACATCACGGAAGGCATTACCCTGGTGCAACGAGCCCTGTCTGCAGACTCGGTGGGGCCCTATACCCTTCAAGCGGCCATCGCCGCGGTACATGCGCAAGCACCACGTGCAGCCGATACGGACTGGGGCCAAATTGTGGCCTTGTACGATCTCTTAATGCGGGCTCACCCCTCACCCGTCATCGATCTGAATCGCGCGGTGGCAGTGGCCATGCGGGACGGCCCAGCGACGGGACTGGCGCTCATCAACGACATCCTGGCCCGCGGGGAGCTTGAGAACTATCACCTGGCACATGCCGCTCACGCTGATCTCTGTCGTCGGCTGGGCCGGACAGCAGAAGCCAAAGCTTCTTATGTCCGTGCAATCTCGCTTACACGGCAGGAACCGGAACGCCGGTTCTTGGAAGGCCGCCTGGCCGACCTTCGAAGCCAGAAGTAAAACCTCCCCTCCCCGTTGCTCACCCTCCTGTCGATTTTTGCCAGGCCGAACGACTATCCTATGCCCACAGGGCAGGGTGATATTCATCGTCATTATCACCCTTGTCGATTTGGACGATCTTGGGCGACTATGGATGAAGGTCACGGCGGTTGGCCATATCCCAAACGTTAGAGCTGAACAGGACTTACCACTTTCACGGAGGTTGTCTGATGAAATATCTCTTATTGATTTACAGCGATGAACAGGCTTTAAACGAGGCCGAACGGCAAGCCTGCTATGAAGAATCTACCCAACTGGCCCGTGATCTACACGCCAAAGGGCATTATCTGTCCGCCAATCCGTTACATCCGACCTCCATGGCTACCAGTGTGAGGGTGCGGGACGGGAAACGGCTCGTGACTGACGGGCCGTTTGCAGAAACACGGGAGCAGTTGGGCGGCTATTTTCTTGTGGAAACTCATGACCTGGATGAAGCCATTGCCATCGCCGGGCGAATTCCCATGGCTAGACAGGGCACAGTCGAGGTTCGGCCGGTCATCGAGATTCCCGGTCTTCCGGCCGGATAAACGAGGATACGGACCTTCGAGACGAAATCATTTTTCCCTGGAAGCTGCTAGGCCGGCTTCTCAATCATTCACCCTTTTTGGAAGGAGGACACCTATGCATTGGCTTATTATCTCATTCATTAGTGTATGTCTGACCATGACCACGGCTTTTGCCGGGGAACCGCACAAGAAGTCAACCGATCAAATGGATCCCCAGGCCATGATGGAGCTGTACCAAAAACTTGCGGCCCCAGGGGAGCCTCACCGGCAACTGGCCGGTCTGGTTGGCAGTTGGACCACCCAAACGAAAGAATGGATGGAACCCGGCAAACCTCCGATGGAATCGACCGGTTCCTCTGTATTCACCATGTTGTTGGAAGGGCGGTTTCTTCAACAAAAATACCAGGGGGCAATGATGGGACAGCCCTATTCCGGCATCGGAATCACCGCCTACGACAACCTGGGCAAACGCTATGTCTCGACGTGGATGGATTCCATGAGCACCGGCATTTTTATAATGGAAGGCACGGCAAGCCCCGATGGCAAAACCATCACGCTGCACGGTCAACACGATGAGCCGGGCGGAGGAACCATGACCCACCGGGCCATTTGGAAGATCGTGGACCACAATACCCAGACATTTGAAATGTATGGTGCCCACGACGGGGGCCAGGAAACGAAAATGTTGGAGATTACCTATTCACGCAACCCCTGATCCTTAGAAGAATGTTGGCCGCCCTTCTATCTTGAGGAAACAGGTTCTTTAGGCTCTTGCGTTTTCATGAGATGTCACGGTGAACACCTACCTCAATTTGAAATAGAAAGGAACTTACGAGATGAGCCGCATACGGGTTTTGGTTGGAACACGCAAAGGTGCTTTTATTTTAACTGCAGACGGCACGCGCCGGAAGTGGGATGTGGACGGTCCCCACTTCGGCGGGTGGGAAATGTATCACCTGAAGGGATCGCCGATCAATCCGGATCGGTTATACGCCTCGCAAACCAGCAGCTGGTTCGGACAAATCATTCAACGCTCGGACGACGGCGGCAAAACCTGGAAGACACCCGGCGGGGAGAGCATTCCCGATCCCTACGGCCCGCCCGCCGGTGTGAGCAACAAGTTTGTTTATGACATCTCCCCTGAAACCGGCAAACCGCTTACGACCCATCAGTGGTATGACGGCACCCAGCACCCCTGGGAATTCAAACGGGTCTGGCATCTGGAACCTTCCCTTTCCAATCCGGATACGGTCTATGCCGGTGTGGAAGACGCCGCGTTGTTTCGGAGCACCGACGGGGGACAAACCTGGCAGGAATTATCCGGATTGCGGGAGGTCAAAGGCCATCTCTGGCAACCGGGCGCCGGTGGCATGTGTCTCCACACCATCATGTTGGATCCGGCCGATCCGCAACGGCTTTTCGTGGCGATATCCGCAGCCGGGGCCTTCCGAACGGAAGACGGGGGCTTGACCTGGAAGGCCATCAACCGCGGATTGCAATCCCAGTTCGAACTCCCCGACCCTGATGCGGACGTGGGGCACTGTGTTCATTGCCTGGCCATGCATCCGCATCGGCCGAATGTCCTTTTTATGCAGAAACACTGGGATGTCATGCGCAGCGACGATGCGGGAAACTCCTGGTATGAAATCAGCGGGGACCTGCCGACGGATTTCGGGTTTCCCATTGCCGTCCACGCCCACCAACCCGAAACCGTCTATGTGGTGCCGATTACGAGCGACTCGGAACATTATCCACCGGGCGGCAGACTGCGGGTCTATCGGAGCCGGTCAGGCGGACAGGAATGGGAAGGACTGACGCAGGGGTTGCCGCAACAGGACTGCTACGTGAATGTCTTGCGGGATGCCATGGCCGTGGACTCGCTGGATCCCTGTGGCGTGTATGTCGGTACGACCGGCGGGCAGGTGTATGTCTCCGCCGATGACGGGGACAGTTGGATGTCCATTGTCCACGATCTGCCGGCGGTATTGTCGGTCGAGGTGCAAACCTTACCATGATCCGGGTGTTGCTCCCCGCTCATTTACGGACCTTGGCCCGCCTCCAAGGCGAAGTCACGTTGGAGGTCAAGCAACCCGTGACGATCCAAGCGATACTCGACGCCCTGGAAACCCACTATCCGATGCTCCAGGGTACCATTCGGGAGCATGTTACCCATCGGCGCCGACCGTTCGTGCGGTTTTTCGCCTGTGAACAGGATTTCTCGAATATAACTCCGGATACCCCCCTGCCCGAGGCGGTGGCAAGTGGAGCGGAACCCTTTCTTATTGTCGGGGCCATGGCGGGGGGATAGGGCAGAAAAAAGAGTCGACGGAAGTTCGCCGCAGATGTCATCAGACGGTTTAGAGGCCCAAGGCACGAAGGTCAAGCACACCGTCCTTGACCGGGGGACACCAGTAATAGCCCCCCGTCATGGGGCGGGTGAAGCGAAAGAGAGCATCGGGAATGCCGTCATCCATTCCCACCATCCGGTGCAGGATGGTTTCAAAGGCATCGAGCGAGCGGCCGAAGGCCACAAAGACCAGGCCGGCACGGGCTCCGTCCGTCCATGGCATGGACCGCCGCAGGATGAAGGCCTGAGGCTCGAAGCTTTCCTGGGCTGTTCGTTTCACATGGGCCGAGGGTGGAGCCTCTTCAATCTCCTTATTACCCCGTTTTCTCCGGCCGATTATATGATCCTGTTCAGCTTCGCTGAAGGAATCGAAATGCGCCAAGTCATGCACCCATTGCTGGACGGCGACAAAGCTGGAGCCATCCAAGCCTTCTCCCTGTGCCGTCACGACCGCCGTCTCGACCGCTCTTCCTCCCTGAGGGTTTTCGGTCCCGTCTTCATATCCGGTGAGATCCAGACTCGGTCCATATTGAAAGGCATCGATGACCTGATCCAGAACAAACCCCGCACCCAGGGCATGAGCAATACGGCGGCTCCGATGCACCAACTCCCCTCGATCTTCTCCACACAACCACACCCAGAGGCCGGCGGGTGTCGAGGGAATTCCAAACCCATATCCGGTAAAAACAGGAAAGGAGCGAAGTCCGTCGATACTCCCCCCCAAGGCCTTGACCAGCAATTCCCCGAATCCGACAACCGTCTGTTGGGGGTCAATACTGCTTACCAAGGGCCGTAAGGCATGGTGGGGTTTGGCATCCGAATTGAGCGAAAACGTCAGATACCGGGCCATCTTGGGAACGGGCGCCAGAATACACGGTTGCACGGACGTCATACGAAAGCCTCTCTTTCTCCGTAGCTCACATCCATCCTGCTCTACAAAAAGACGAACAGGGTGCCGGGGTCGGATCTCGACTCTTACTTTACAAACAGATTGGAACACGCTGGGGGAGGAATGCATCGACTGGCGCGCCCGACAGGATTCGAACCTGTGACCCTCGGCTTAGAAGGCCGATGCTCTATCCAACTGAGCTACGGGCGCCCGCTAGGAAAATCGCATAGTGTCGGCGCACGCGTCAACGGTCAGGACCATCAGTGATTCCCTAATGGGCCGGTGTGCTTTCCCACCGGTCAGATCACGCGTTGGCCGGCCGTCAGAGGTCATTTGACAGGCCTAACCAAGCCGGCGGTTAGCCGGAAAAAATTGACCAGTTATTCATGTGTGCGGGATGGGGATCATTGGGCAATCCCCTCAACTCCATTTCTTTGGGAGAGACCCCGCCTGTCGTGGGTTCCCAGTTGGGACGCTTCACGCACCCCTCAGCCAGGAATATGGCTCCGACCACACACAGGAGCGGAATCAGCACACCCGCTTGGAGATGAGCAGGTCCTGGTAAGCTCTCTGATAACATCGACATTTGACTGCCCTCCTCTCTTGAGAGGTTTGACCATTCGAGGTTCTTTTGGGGGCCAATTTTTGTCCGATCTCCTGTTTTACCCTACACCAGATCACACCGGTTAAGAAACCTGGCCGGGTTAATTTTCCTGAGGTTCCACCACTGCGGTGTCCCGCTGCCAGGTTTCACACTGCACCGTCAACGACTCCATGGCTACCGACGCACCGGTGTCACTCGCCAACTCACCCAAGGGAATATATTCGGAAGGCCAACACCGAAAGCCCATAAAGGCCAAGGCGACGGTGCCTGCTTCATTTTGCAATTCGACGACAATGTCTTTTCTAAAATTCTTGAGGGACATTTCCGATCCGGCGGGTTGCCCCGGATTCCAAACCAATTGAGCCCAATCTTCGAATGCCGTATCATGCGTCCGCCCCCGTTCCAAGAGAATGGGAGCAAACGCCGTAGCGCCGGGACTGGGCCGCACGGCATTCCGGTCGCCGCCATCGCGGTGGATGATCACTTCCGTGGATCGATGGAGCGGACTGATCCGTGAAATGCCCGGCACATATTGGCCGTCCCATTTTACGCGAAATTTAAAGTTCTTATAGGGATCAACCCGGTGTGGATTCACGGTAAAGGGTGCGGCGCCGGTCTCCATTCCACACCCGGACATGCCCACGCCCAGCAAAAACACCATGCAGAGCCCACCCAGCCATTCACGGATTCCAGGCATTTGATTCATAAAGGTCCTCCTCTCTGAATTCCTTCTCATCGATCATGGATATGAACGATAATCGGCTCCCTTTGGGAAGCTGTTCCCTGTATTCATCAAGACCTTTTCCCTCACTTGGCTGATTTTGTCAACTCGAATAATCAAATTCACCTGGAACCATGAAATATTTTTTATTCGGTTATGTACTCCCGTATGGGTATTAGCGACGACCACGCTACATGCCTACCGCGAACAAGTTCTGAACATCATCATCAGCTCCGTCGAACTGTTTGGACAAGAGGCAAGGTAACGGGCAAAAGGATTTTGAAGGAAAGCAGGTGTGAGTTTCGCGAGGGGTACTGATGAGTGGCAAACCCGTCGTTCTTAAGTGGAGGTACTGTCTCAGATTTTTTGGGGGGAAAACTGGTCGGGGCGAGAGGATTTGAACCTCCGACATCCTGCTCCCAAAGCAGGCGCGCTACCGGGCTGCGCTACGCCCCGACTCGGCTATGGATGAGATGATCCGACGCTTCAACAACTCTTTGGTTTGCATGAGCGCCTTGGCTCGATGGCTGATGCGATTTTTTTCGGCCAGTGACATTTCAGCAAGAGTCTTTCCGGACTCCGGGACAAAGAATACCGGATCATACCCGAAACCTTGGCTCCCGTAAAACTGTTCGGTGATGGTCCCGGCGAGAACCCCCTCCACCACCTCCGCCTTTCCCTGGGCATCGGCAAGTGCCATGACCGTGATAAACCGGGCTGCCCGCTTATCGTCGGGGATTCCCTTCAGTTCATCCAGAAGTTTTCGGCAATTATCCTCGTAGGTGGCATGTTCTCCCGCATACCGAGCGGCATAGACACCGGGTCGTCCGCCCAGGGCCTCCACTTCCAAGCCCGTGTCATCCGCCAAAGCCCAGTACCCCGTAAAGGCTGCGGTTTCCCGTGCTTTTTTCAAGGCATTGGCTTGGCAGGTTTCTCCGTCCTCCTCCACACCAGGAAAATCAGGGAAATCCGCCAGTGTCAAAATCCGAATCGGAAGATCGGACAACAGAGCACGAATTTCCTGGGCCTTATGAACATTGCCCGTTCCCAAAACCACGGTAGGGGCGACGGTTTCCGCTTGACTCAATCAGGCCAGCCCTCCCACCAGTTCTTTTTGCAATTTAATAAGGCTTTGAATCCCACTCCACCCCACAGCCAAAAAGTCATCCAAGTCCTTTTTCGAAAAGGGGGATTGTTCCGCCGTGCCCTGCACTTCCACCAAACGGCCATTGCCGGTCATGACCAGATTCATATCCACTTCGGCCTGCGAATCCTCTTCATAGGAAAGGTCCAAGCGGACCTGCCCGTTCACCTTTCCGACGCTGATGGCCGCTAGATAGTCCAACAACGGATTTTGGGTGATAAGTTTCTTTTCCTTCAACGCCGCGAAGGCATCTGCCAGGGCGATATACGCACCGGTTATAGATGCCGTCCTGGTGCCCCCGTCGGCCTGAATGACATCACAATCGATCCATACAGTCCGCTCCCCCATCTGCTTCATGTCGATGACCGCCCGAAGAGCACGACCGACCAATCGCTGAATTTCGAGCGTGCGTCCGCCCTGTTTGCCTTTACTGGCCTCACGGGACATCCGTTCGTGCGTCGAGCGCGGCAACATGCCATATTCCGCCGTGACCCAGCCCTGCCCTTTATCCCGTAAAAACGACGGGACCTTTTCTTCAACCGAAGCCGTGCAGACCACTTTGGTTTCGCCCATTTCAATCAGCACCGATCCTTCGGCATATTTCGTAAACGGCCGCGTAATTTTGACGGGCCGAATGGCATCCGGCGGGCGATTATCGGATCGTATCGTGGAAGGCATATCAGGCATAAAACCTCACAATTTCATATGTTTTGGGGGGTTAAAAGGAAAATCAGATTATAAAGGCCCTTCCACCAAAACACAAATGAACGGTGGAAGGCATTCGTCGGGGGGCGAGCCGTACATTCAATCCGCCAATCCGGCACCGAAGCATCGACATGGCCCAACTCTGTCAGGACTTGGACCGGAGATGAATGCGTTTGGCGACCTGGCGCCGAACCACAACCAACCCGACGATGACCAAACCGACAAGGCCGATAAAATACGGTTCTGCCGGAAACACATAGGGAACAAACAGGGATTCCATTGTCCTCCTTTAAACTACAGGGGTTTTCCGTAGAACGTCCACTCTTGTTCTCTACCATCCTTTCGTTGACTGACACAAGCACCCATGCTAGATTCCACCGCGTTTTCAATCCTTATGCACGACCTCAGAACTCTCAGTGATCAACTGAAAAATCTTCGTGCGAACCTGGGTTCCCGGGGGGCCGATGTACCGTGGGAGACGATCCAGCCCCTTGTGGCCACCCGTCGTGCTTTGATTACCCAGATTGAGGATCTCCGGCATCAGTTAAAAACCGGTTCCGACCGGATAGCCGATCTGAAACGGCGGAAAGAACCGGCGGAAGAGGCCATGGCGGCCTTGCGGGACATCCGCACCCGTATCCAAACTTTGGAAACGGACCTGCGTGCCACCGAAGAGACGTTGACGGATCAGGCTCTGCGGATTCCCAATCTTCCCCATCCAACCGTACCTCAAGGGAAGACGGAGCAGGACAATGTGGAAGTTCGCCGGTGGGGGAACCCTCCGGCCTTTGCCTTTACACCCCGCTCGCATGTCGAATTGGGTGAAGCTCTTGGGATTTTGGACTTTAAGCGGGCTACCAAGATTGCCGGAGCCCGATTTTCCGTCGGCATTGGCCTGGGCGCTCAGTTGGAACGAGCTCTGGCCAATTTCATGGTTGATCTTCATGTGACCGAGCATGGATATACCGAGGTACTCCCGCCGGTTCTGGTCAATCGCCCCACCATGACCGGCACTGGACAACTTCCGAAATTTGAAGACGATTTGTTTCGTCTTGCCGACGAAGACTGGTTCCTCATCCCAACAGCTGAAGTGCCGGTTACGAATTTATTCCGTGAAGAAATTCTTCCGGAAGACAACCTGCCCATTCGATATGCCGCCTACACCTCCTGTTTCCGCCGGGAGGCCGGATCGTATGGAAAAGACACCCAGGGGCTCATTCGCGTCCATCAATTTCAAAAGGTGGAACTGGTGAATTTTGTGCACCCTGATCATTCCTATGACCAGTTGGAACAGCTCACCCGAGCGGCAGAAACGGTGCTCCAGAAACTGGGACTCCCCTACCGGGTCATGGCTCTCTGTACCGGCGACTTAGGATTTTCCTCGGCCAAGACGTATGATCTGGAAGTGTGGATTCCCTCTCAACAGCGGTATCGCGAAATTTCTTCCTGCAGTAATTTTGAAGCGTTTCAGGCCAGACGGGCCGGAATTAAGTATCGTCCCAAGGGGGGAAAAGCTCAATTTCTTCATACCCTCAACGGATCAGGACTGGCGATCGGCCGAACCCTGGTTGCAATTTTAGAAAATTTTCAGCAAGCCGATGGTTCCGTGGTGATCCCCGAAGCCCTCAGACCATATATGCACGGGATTACCCTGATACCATCGCCGTCTTCTCACTGAAAATAACTGAAAATATCGGAAAAGTTCTGTAAAAAAATAGAGGGCGGACCCTTTGCTTCTGCCCACACAGGAGAGTTAAGAGCAAGGCATTGAAACAGTCTATACGGTTTCCGGCTTCATCTTCGTCATATTTTTAGATAGAATCGCGTAGCATACCATTGTGTGCTTTCTATCCATCAAGGAGTTCTATTGATCGGCTAAAAACAATCAAGTCGTGAAGCCATCCAATCGGGAGGGGTGCTAGAGTGGACGAATAGACTGGTCTTGAAAACCAGCGTCCCGCAAGGGACCGTGGGTTCGAATCCCACCCCCTCCGCCATTTTTATCTGGCTCATCTCCAAAGTGAGTGGGTGATTCTGGAGGGTTTTTCATATGGGTTTGAGCATACAGGTCAAGACTTTCAAGCGGAGATACTCCTCATCGCGTAACCCGTAGGCTCTTCGTTGAATGACGC
>JBDIVP010000010.1:0-30318 GCA_039794325.1 Candidatus Inrsubterrania sp. | reverse complement strand
CGCATCGAAAGCCGCGGATTTCGGAGGACCGAATACTTCCTGTAGCAGGGGAGACTGTTTGGGCTCAACTCCCGCAGCCAACAACACCAATCGACGCGGGGTGCCCAGAACCCGGACTTCACGAAACGCCAACCGGCAGTCCGCCAAAAGCTGACGGCCCATATTTTCAAAATCTTCCAATACACCAGGGAAAAATTGTGACGGCAGTTCCTCTGTGCCGATTTCAAGAAGAAATGAAAGGCCCTGTGGAGTCGGACGCTTGGCTTTCGGTAGAGCCCTGGACTTCTGAGATGACTTGCGGCCTGTCATAACGTCAACCACATTGTCCGGAAAGGTACACCGGTTCGGATTATCCTTGTTTGCGGGTTCTGGCACGAGTGGCGGTTGCCGGCCGTTTCAGGAGGGGATACTCCATGGTTTCCCGTTGGTGCCGATACGCCTGCGCACATTTCCTGGCCAATTCCCGGACTCTGGCTATATACCCCGTGCGTTGCGCGACTCCAATCGCCCCTCGCGCATCCAGCAGGTTGAACAGATGCGAACATTTCATGCAACAATCGTAAGCCGGCAATACCAACAAACGAGGATGATCCAAGAGGGCCTGGCATTCCTTTTCCCAACGATCGAACATGGTTCGAATCAGTTCGGTATCGGCAACCTCGAAATTATACGTTGAAAATTGTACTTCGGATTCATGATAAAGTTCACCGTATCGAATGTCCTCCGACCATTTGAGATCATAGACATTATCGACCTGCTGGAGGTACATGGCGATCCGTTCCAAGCCATAGGTGAGTTCAACGGTCACGGGGTCCAATTCAAGCCCCCCGATCTCCTGAAAGTACGTGAACTGGGTGATTTCCATTCCGTCCAACCGGACTTCCCACCCCAAGCCCCAGGCGCCCAATGTGGGAGATTCCCAGTCGTCCTGGAGAAATTGAATATCGTGTTTAAAGGGGTCCAGCCCCAAATGGGTTAAGCTTTGGAGATAGAGGTCTTGCGAATCGGAGGGAGCCGGCTTGAGGACCACCTGGTATTGAAAATAGTGTTGCAGGCGGTTGGGATTGTCTCCATACCGTCCATCAGTAGGCCGTCGACTGGGTTCGACATACGCCGCCCGCCAGGGTTCGGGCCCGATGGCACGCAGAAAGGTGGCCGGATTAAAGGTTCCGGCACCTTTTTCCGTATCGTACGGCTGAAGCAGAAGACAATCGCGAGTTTTCCAGAAGTGGTTGAGGGAAAGGATGATATCCTGAAATGTCACAATGCGGGACCCCGCCCCTCGGTTCAGGCAAGCACACTATATCCGATGGAGTTAATCGTTTTCAGGTGGATTCAGAAATAAAAAACTCTCTGACGGTAACAGTAACACAAGGCTCAGTCAAGGCAAGGAAGGCCTCATTTCCCGGATTCCGAACAGATGAATATTTGCACTCCCCAATTCCCTACCGGTCTGCTCGGAGAATTGTGCGGGAGGGCAGCGAGAGGCTGGATGAACCCCTATAACGGCTGACGATTTCCCTATCATTCATCAATTGTGGAATATGTAATATCGGCCGGCCATCTTGTTTTTGTGACCGGCACTTTATTATATTGCGCACTTGTTCACCTATTGAGGAGGGGCTTATCCAATGAAATCTTTTTCGAAGGTCATGATGATCGCTTCATGCGGCCTGATCTCGCTATCGGTAGGCTGTGCCGAAATGCAAATGGGATCGCCTGAAAGAACCGATGACGCATCTCCAGCCACGACAAAAGCCGCAATCAGTGCCGTCGATACCGGCCCAAACCGGGTTTCTCAAGGAACGCAGGGGGATACCCTGCAGGCTTGTCTGGCTCGTATTCCCAAAGACGCCACGGATAGTCAACGGATGTTGGCCACACTGACATGTGAACGGGACGAAAAAGCCAGGGCATCAATCGATGCCGTTCCCGGGCGATAATCACTAACTTGCCGGGGACTCCGGTTCCCGGCGAGCCCCACTTCTCCGTATCCTTATTTATTCTCATTCCATTTCTTCCCTGAAGAAGCCCCGAACATTTCAGCAGTATCCGCAATTATTCCTGTGCCATCCGGAAGCTTCCATGCTGATTCGGCCCATGAACACGCGGCGGAACCGGCTATGGTAAAAATTAAAATCGCAGAAACCCATTACTTATCCAGGATTCCCCCGTTGAATACCATGGTTTCTTTCAACAGGTCATTTCAACCAGCTGGAGAACTCTGTTCTATATCTAATCTTTTTAGCGTTCCGGCAGAGGCCGTTCTGAATCCTTCGGCCGATGCACCATGATGACCCCTTCCATCCCGGAATGCCCTTTAATCCAGCAACGAAAAGGATATAACCCGGGGGGTAATTCCACCATCACCTCCACCGATTGCCCCGGATCAAGTATCAGGGTATCAACCGGTTGCCTGCCATCAAAATGCCCAGGCCGATTGCCGAATGTCTCTTTGGCAAAAAGCTCCGGGCTTTGAAAGACATGGCGTTCTCGTCCCTGGTTTCGAATCACCAATGTAAACGGGACATGAGCCGGAGCCGTTACCTGCTGGGGGGTGAATCGAAAATCCTCCGCGGTGACAGTCAGAGTTTTCTCTCCGGGCCACTCACAGCCACCGGCAGAGAGCCACACAAAGAGGATGGCCAGCCGTTTCTCCCTCAGCATACGCTCCCCGACCGACACCGATCCCCCTGCACTCGTATCCCGCTCCTTTGGACCCTCATGCGCCTCGGCATTGAAAAGAGTAGCTCATCTCGGGAGGTAATATGGTAGAGTTCCCTATTAGATATCCGGCGGTCCTCCGAATCAAGAAAATGTGAAACACCGTCATCGGGTTACCATGAACCACCGGATCAACCATCACGAAATTATCGGACAAATTGCACATGAAGAAACAGGCCATTGTCATTCAAGGCATCCGGTTATCAGCTCATTGCGGTGTCACGCAGGCTGAACGGGACGTCAAACAACCCATGCTGGTGGATCTCCGCCTTTATTGTCGCAACCACAAGGCCTTTCGCAGCGACCGGCTTTCGGACACGGTTGACTACGGAGCCGTGGTTCAACGCGTCCGGGAGATTGGAGAGGGAACATCCTTTTCGTTGATTGAAGCCCTCGTGGACCGGATCTCGCAGGCTTTGTTTCTTGAGTTTCCCCTGACCCATGTACAGATTTGGGCCAGAAAAATTCACCCCCCCCTACCCGGCATTCACGGATCCGTCGGTATTTCCATCAGCCGTTCACGTGCAGCAGCCCCTGAAACAGGCGAACATGCCGCACAACCGGCCTCGTTTCTCATTCAACAATCGCCTCACCTCCCAAGAGGAAAAGCGTTGGATCTGGCTGCGGGGCAGGGACGAAACAGCTTGTTTTTAGCTGTCCAGGGCTATACCGTTCATGCCATTGATCGCGACACGACCGCCTTGGAACGCCTGCGTCATAAGGCGGAAGAGGCAGGAATTTCCTCGATTTCCACCGAAATCCTGGACCTGGAGGACTCCACCTCCAGCCCGCCCGACCTAGGCGAACACCGGTACGAACTGATTCTGGTCTTCTTTTATTTATTTCGTCCCATTTTCCCGAATCTCCTGCGGGCCTTGAAACCGGGAGGCATGATCCTCTATGAAACGTTTCTGATCGATAATCATATCCGGTATCAACACCCTCGGCGCAAGGAATTCTGCCTGCAACCCAACGAACTCCTGTCTCTTGGCCCGGGGTTGCGCATTCTCCATTATGAGGAGGGCACTCATAAGGAGCCCTCAGGAGACAAGCCTGCCATCACGGCCAGGCTGCTTGCTCAAAAACCGGCATAAACCGGTCCTGCGATTCAACACCAGAGGTGTAAGTCCTTTGATCCGGTTTTCACCGTCCTGAAAGGTTCCCGATGAGCGGCATTGACCTGCATACCCATACCACCTGTTCCGACGGCAGTTTTTCTCCAACGGCGTTGGTCCAATGGGCCCATACTCACTCCATCCATACCCTTTCCATCACGGATCATGACACGACCGAAGGTTTGGAAGAAGCCCTGGTAGCGGCCAGGAATATACCCATCGAAATCATTCCAGGCATTGAAATCAGCGCCCGTAATCAAGGACGGGAAACCCATGTCTTGGGATATTTCATCAAAACCGGCGATCCCACTTTCACGGCAAGAATGTCCCGCCTCCAGGGAACCCGCCTGCTCCGTGTGCAGGAGATCCTTCACAAACTCGGAAAGGTCGGCATCGACATTCCATTGGAACGCGTCAAGGCCCTTGCCGGAACGGGGTCGATCGGACGGCCTCATATTGCACAGCTTCTGATCGAAGGGGGCCACGTCGCGAATGTTTACGAAGCCTTTGCCCACTATTTGGGAAGCAAGGGGAAAGCGTATGCCCCCCGTGATGTTCCTGAGGTAGCCGAGGTGTTTGCCTGGATCAGAGAGGCTGGGGGCATTGCGATCCTGGCTCATCCCTACTGGGATGGCTACCGGACGGATGAGGCGACCAAAGCTTGTGAGGCCCTCGTCGAACAGGGTCTGCAGGGGCTTGAGGTATTTTATGGAACGTTTTCGGCCAAACAGATTTCCTTTAACCTGCATTTGGCCAAGCGATTAGGATTACTGCTGACGGGCGGTAGCGATTTTCATGGAACGTTGAGACCGGAGATTGCCATCGGAAGGGGCAGAGGTTCCCTTAAGGTCCCTCCATCCGTCATCGACAAACTCCGAAAAGCCGCGGGGCATTGATTCCCCGTCCCTTTACCCTTGGCCCGGCCACTGGTCAATCCGGCTGCACTTCCATCCGCTCAGTTATCCGTAGCTTCGACGATATGGTTTTCGAACCTCGTGCACCCCTCGGCCAACAAACGATTGGTCAACATTTCCCCTGGCCATTCAATCGGTAAATCGGCCGTGAAAACCCAGACATCCGGGGAGGTCCAGATCGGGCCATGCTCTTCGGGCAACTCAGGATCGAAAAGATCCGTCCACACCGGCATGTATACCCCGTTGCCGCATTGGGTATGCAAATGCACCACGGTTCGACTCCGAACCGACCCGTCCAAATCATGCCAGACCGCGGCGGTTTCATCCGCCAGTCGATGCAGCCGAACGGCGTTTTGAGCGTCAAAAAGGGCATACGCCGCATAGGTGGGGACTTCCAGCATCTGCGGGGCTTTGGCAATTTCCGGACATTGAGCCACCAAGCCGTCCATGATGGCCTGACAGTCCTTTTCAGAAAGGTTTTCAGGAAGGGCGGTATCCTCAACACCCAATAATTCGAAAAATAAAAAGGCGGTGGCCTCTACGGGGGGGTGTAACCGTGCCGCAATCGCCTGTCGCCGCTGCCCCGCGGCCAGACTGGAAATGTGCTCATGAATCTTTTGCAGACTGAGAAAATCCAGCGTGGTGTCGGTCAGGAGCCTGGGTTCCACCGTGATGGCCGTTCCGGGCGCGAGATGCAGGTGCCGGCGCAGGATGTCGGCGGTCTGAAGCGGATCGATTTTCAATTTCAAGGGGTAGGTTAGATTTGCCTGAAGCGGCAGTTCGAAGGAAGCCAAAATGCCGTAGGACTCCCGATCCTCATGCTCCTCCTCCATCAAAGTGGTACTGGCCGCTTCCGCCAATAAATCAAACAGCCACTCGGCCATGGTTTCATCCAACGCGGCCAACACCGTGAGCACTTCATGCTCACGATCCTGATCGAGAAGAGCCTGTAGAACTTCAATGGCCAACCCCGGATCGCCATGGTCATGACGACGGGCATTGATCAAATGAATCAGATCGCGCGTGAGAGGATCCGGACGGTACCAACTGGTCATAGCTTATTTCATTACCGGGACAAGGTATTCATGCATCTCTGTTGAGAGTTTTCGTTCCCTTAGACAGGTGAACGATGACTCTAGTTTCCCATGGATGGAACCGATTTGCCAACTCACTATTCACCAATAACTTTCACCAGTACCCGCTTTCGCCGTCGCCCGTCAAATTCCGCATAAAAAATTTGTTCCCATGGCCCGAAATCCAATTTTCCCCCGGTGATGGCGACAACAACCTCACGACCCATGATCTGCCGTTTAATATGGGCATCACCGTTATCCTCGCCTGTCAGGTTATGACGATACGTGCCGGCATGCGGAGCCAGCCTCTCAAGGAATTGTTCATAGTCATCCAGCAACCCCCGTTCATCATCGTTGATATACACACTGGCTGTGATATGCATGGCATTCACCAACACCAACCCTTCCTGCACCTCGCTGCGCTCAACGATCCGTTCCACTTCGCGGGTAATATTGACAAATTCCCGCCGGGCCGAGGTTTGAAACCACAACTCCTCTCGATATGACTTCACCCGCTTCTCCCCCTTCTTCGTGACTATGAATGAAAATCATTGGTGGAATTCTGCACCAGACTTGTGACACTTGCAAGCTCGATCCCGATTTGATTTTTCATCGGTCGGTTACCATGAATACTTTTGACAACCCCTTGGAACCCATTTCACGCCTTGAGGAGTCCCGCGTCACCATTTAATCGCCCCACCCCATGGGGGTGGAATCCGGTTAACCTCATTGACAGGATACAACCAGGGTGTTAAGTAAAGTTGAATCGTGCGGTTTTTTCCGTAAGACACGGGGGTGCGGGTGTGTCACCTCCCCGATCCAAATCGTCGCATTACCACATGGGTCAATTCTTGGAAAAAAGGAGATGGGCATGCTGACCTTGACATATGATTCGTTGTTTCCGCGGCATCATCGGCCTTCTCATTGGAACACTTTGTTGGCCCAGGATCAACATGATAAGGATTTGGAATTTGACGAAGGCCTGGAAGAGGACGACCTTGATCAACCTAAACCACCCTCCAAAAAACCGATCCTCTGGATCCTGGCGCTGGTTTTGGTTCTTGGTTTGGCCTATTGGTCACTGCAACCTTCCACGACTTTTCAACCCTCATCCCCACGAGGCGATTCGGCTCTCGCGCCCACTGCGCCAGGGCCGAAGAAGAATGGCGCCACGTCCATTCCGGCTCCACAGTTTCAAGAAAATCAGGTCGTGTCGCTGGGAGCCGAAACCCGCGAGGTCTTTTTACTTGCCGATCTGCGAACCGGGGCTCCCGGGTCCATTGTCAAAACCGGTGAGACCATGGTCATCCTTGACGGACACTTTCAGTCGGACGGCTGGATGTATCAGGTTAAAACAAAAACCGGCCAGGTCGGATGGATCAAAGGCACTAAACTTCAACAGTCATCCTCATGAGTGGGCCGATACGTTCCCCGAGTTGAGCCGCCGGCTTCTTCATTCGCACCTCCTTCACCCCGGATCCGCCAGTATCAACGGCCACCCTACCGACGAACTTGCCCTTCGCCGAAACCACTGGCGCGCAAGCCGGACTTTTTCATTTTTCCCATTGAAGGTTCCGGAAGATCCTTGCTAGGCTGGGGCAACAACTCCATCCGAAACCCGTTGAGCCTTACACGATCGTACCGACAGCCCAGGACCGGAACGTTCCCATCACCTGCAGCCAGGCAAGGGTCGACTCCAAAGATCTTATGAATTCAGAAGAAGCCCAAGCGTACTGTACAGCATATACAAAAGAGAGCGGAAGCAATTTCTATTATTCCTTTCTCTTTCTCCCCCGTGCCAGACGTGAAGCCATGTATACCATTTACGCATTCTGTAAAATGGTAGACAGTGCCGTGGATGACCCTCCCTCCGGCAGCAATCCTCTCCGGGAGATCGCTCAATGGCGGGAAGAAGTGGCGGCCGCTTATCGAGGCCGGCCCAGTCAGCCTGTGACCATCAGTCTCGCAGCCCATCTCAGGCAATTTGATATTCCGCAATCGCTCCTGCAGGAATTGATCACCGGAGTAGAGATGGATTTAACCATCAACCGGTTTGCCGACTTTTCCGAACTCTATCTGTATTGTTACCGCGTGGCCTCAGTCGTCGGCCTGATTTGCCTGAAAATTTTTCAAACCCAGTCTCCGGCAGCCGAGGACTATGCAGTCAACCTGGGGTTGGCCTTTCAATTAACCAATATTTTACGGGATTTACAGGTGGACGCCCAGCAGAACCGTATTTACCTGCCATTGGAGGATTTACGCCGCTTCGGTTATCGGGAAGAGGATCTGCTTCATCAACAATCCTCCGCCGCCTTGATCGAATTGGTCAAATTCGAATGCGGACGGGCACGGGATTATTATCAGAAGTCCCAAGAAATCCTGGAATCCCTGCCACGCTCCGATCAAAAAGCCCTTGTGGTGGCGGAAATCATGCGCGGGGTCTACCGCCGGATTCTTCAAAAAATTGAAGATCGCAACTATCAGGTCTTCGGCCCAAGAATCCGTATCCCTCCGATGCAGCGGCTGATGATTGCCGGCAACGTTTGGATTCGTTCCATGTTCACCCACACCGTTGCCCCCTCTGTGTGACACGCTCCGTTTTGATATTAGGCGGGGACCTGACCGGCTTACTCACGGCCTATCGCCTGCTCCCCTATGGCCTTCGTGTGACGATTCTAGAGCGAGAGCCATCGCCGGCTGCCGCCCATCCAACCGACACCCCGTTTCCGTTCTGCTTCGGGTTTCAAACGGCCACATGGAATTTGCTGCAGGAGCTTGACATACATCATGTTGCACCGCCATTTGAATCCGCTGTCATCGAAATGGTCGGCTCCAACGGAAAGAAAATCCCCCTCCCGCAACTCAAAGGGCTTTTTCGATACCACCTGGTTCCCGACATTCTGGCCTTCCCCGGACTACCATGGCCGGACCGGCTGCGCCTTCTGAATTTTCTGGAAAAACAATGGGAAACCCAATCGGACATCGCCACCATCGCCGATACGGAAACGGTGGAACAATGGGTCATGCAGGCCCGCCAATCAACGATGGCCCAGCATTATTTCTGGAATCCCTTGTGCCGATTCCTACTTCATGACGAGCCTTCGCAGGCTTCTCTTAAGCCATTTCTGGAAATTCTCTTGCGATTTGCCCGTAGTCTCGCCGCCGACACCAAACCATATCTGGGCTCTCTGACCTGTTTGGACCGGTTCAAAGTCGAGTTACGCGACCTGTTGATTGCCAGAGGAGTCGCCTTTCATCGTATCCATGATTTCCCATACTTTCAATTTTCCGCGTCATCAAACGACACCCTTCACCTCACAGGAAAGCCATTCCTGCAAGCCGATGCATACATCGCCACCCTGCCTCCTCAGGAAATCCAGGCTCTTCTGCCCGATCGCGCCCTTACCAAATATCCTCAATTGTCCCATCTGGCCAACATTCCCCGCCGCACTTGCACTTTGCTTGAGCTGGCAGTCCCTCATCTCCAAATTCCACCCGCCATCATCATCAACCCCTCCGGGATCCTATGGGTAGCCGTCCAGCCCGCAAAGCATGCTCCATCGGCAGCCACGACCGTACAAGGCTTATGGCAGCATCCTCCTGCATTCTCTGATGGCACGGACTCTCCCACCTTCAGGGACGATAGCTGGAAATCCATCCGGAGCCTGTTGGGCCTGTCATCCGACCTTGCATGGAGGGCCTGTACGCCTCAGATAAACCCTCATGCCATGACGGTTTATCCTTCGCTGGCAGGCACACGGGCATTCCGCCCTACACCCGCCTCACCCCTTTCCAATCTTTTTTTTGCAGGTTCATGGATCGATGGTCCCTTTCCACATTCTTGGGAAAGCCTGATACGGAGTGTCAATGCTTGTGTGCAATCGCTGACGAACAGACTCTTGACGCGTTTTCATTGACATCCGGGGTCGCCAAATTTATGATCTCACGGCATGGATCTGCTTGACCTCAGTGCTACCTTGCGGGATTGTCAAAAATGCCGCTTATCGACCGGACGGACGCAGGTGGTTTTCGGAGTGGGAAACCCCAAAGCCTCCATCATGTTTGTGGGGGAAGCCCCGGGATTTTATGAAGACCGGCAGGGCGAGCCGTTTGTCGGGGCTGCCGGAAAATTGCTCACCGAGTTATTGCAATCCGTGGGACTGAGTCGATCGGATATCTATATCGCCAACGTCATCAAATGTCGGCCGCCGAATAATCGCGATCCCCTGCCGGATGAAATCGACACCTGTAAGCCATTTTTGTTGGAACAAATCTCTCTCATCCAACCAAGACTTGTCTGCACGCTCGGGAATTTTGCCACTCAAACCCTTCTGGAGAAAAAGGTCGGCATCACGAAAGTCCGGGGCCAAGTTATTAAACTCTCACAATTTCTGGTCTTTCCACTCCTTCATCCGGCCGCAGCCTTGCATCAGGGCAACTTACGCGGTCCCTTGATGGAAGATTTCAAAAAACTGAAAACCGTCCTAGACAACATGATCCAGGAAGTCGCCTTATCGTCTGCCGCGCCGCCGCCTCCAGCCACGCCCTCTCGGAACGATCCTCAAGCATCTCCGCCTTCCGCCCCAACCCAAATGTCTCTTTTTTAGAAAGAGCATGCTGTCCCTTTCAGTCATGATTTTGCGCTTCTTTCCTCATCCCTCGACATCGATCGACGAAGACGTGCAATATCACGCATCACGAGTATTGTGACCGCCTGCATTGAACGTTTGCGAGGGCGGTCCTGTCGAGGAAAATAACGGGGTCGGCCAAAAACAATTTTGGCCGGGCATGGCTCAAGAAGGGTTTGAACAATCGTCAATGGCCTGGGTTTCTTCCACATAATGGAAGCCGGAATCACCGCGGCACCGGATTTCAACGCCAAATACCCGACGCCCAAATGGCCTTCTTTCCGCCGGAACTGATTCAGACCGCCTTCGGGGAATAACCCGACCACTTCTCCCGCCGCCAGCACCTCAAGCATCTGGCGCACGGCCGGCGCATCCCGCTTCCCCCGTCGTACCGGAATACAGTGCAACACCCGAAACACCCAATTGATAAGGCATTGAGAATAAATCTCTTCGGCCATTAAGAACCGGATTGGCCGGCCAGCCGTTGCCAACAATACCAGGGGATCTCCAAGCGAGGAATGATCGCAAACCAGAACGACCGGTCCGGTCGGAGGGAGAGGGTCTGAGTCCGGGGACCGAATCCCGTACATAAGCCGGCAGACGAAACGATTTAGGCAATAGAGAAAAAGGTACACCAAGGGGATTGATGGCCCGGGATAGGGCCTTCAAGCCTGAAGCACCGGCGGAACGACACGCACTTTGGTCCGTCCCGTTCTTCACCTTCGGCACACTTCACACCTTCAGCCGGGCTCCGGACACGGGTGATTTCGATTATCAGCAGGCGAATTTTTCGATTCAGGTGGATTTGGTTTCGGTAGATTCGGCCTCGAGTTGTTCCGATTCGGATTCGCTTTCAGCCAAATCGGCCGCTGCTTCCTCAGCCGGGTCAACAAACCAATTGACCAACATCTCTTCCCACCACCCCTCATCAACTCCCGATCCCGGATCTTCCCCGAAACATGCAACGTCGTCCTTGGTAAATTCAGGACTCACAACGGCCGGATTGAATTTGGCCCGGTCAATCACTTCCTTGGTGGCATATCCGCCCACAATCCAGGAGGGAGGGTCGGCCCGTCGTGATTTATAGGCTTGAAGGCCGATTTTCAAAAACAGAAACAATTTTCGCTGCTTCTCGTCCAGCAGCCCGGAAGGAGGAAGGCTCAGAGTTTTTTCGATTTTCTTTCTCCATTCCCGCTGATTGTATCGGGTAGTGATCAATTGTAAGACCTTGATACCTTCTTCGGCGACCAACGGCATAATAACTCCACCCTATTCTTCAAGGAAAAAAAATATTTCTCCGACAGTAGGAGAAGCGACAATGGCCTGCTTCAGCGTTATCCATCGTCCCCCACGAGTCAAGACGACCCTCGTTACTGCCCTGCAACCATCATGCTCCGGATCTTTACCGTCGGGCTTGCAATCCGTCCACGAAATTCCAAATCGTTGCCGACCATTTCAATGTGTTGAAACATCGACTTCAAATTACCGGCAATGGTGACTTCCTCCACCGGAAACGCAATTTCTCCATTTTCTATCCAAAAACCGACCGCCCCCCTCGAGTAATCTCCGGTCACCATATTGACCCCGAACCCGATCAGTTCGGTGACCAACAAGCCTTGTTTGACCGACCGGATGATATCCTCCGGAGAATGAACTCCCGGATTCAGAAACAGATTGGTGGCCGAGGCCGTAGGATTTTCACCGACGGAGCGCGAAGCATTCCCGGTGGAAGCCATGCCGAGTTTTTTTCCGGAATAGGTATCCAAGAGGTAACTGCTCAGGCGTCCCTTGTCAATGACAGTGGTTTTTCGGGTTGGAACCCCTTCACCGTCAAACGGCCGGGATCCGAAACCCTGCGGAAGACGACCGTCATCAATGACCGTCACCAACTCCGAAGCGATGGTTTTGTCCAACTGCCCCTGAAGAAAGGATGCCCCCTTATACAAAGAATAGCCCGAGACGGCCGAGGCCAAATGCCCTAACAAACCCTGGGCGGTTTCCGGGTCATAGATGACCGGCACTTCTTGGGTCGTTACCCGCCGGCTGTTCAGACGACGAACGGTGCGACGGGCCGCCTCACGGCCGACATCTTCCGGTTTGGCCAGTTGATCAAATTTCCGTTTAACGGAATACCAATAATCGCGTTGCATCCCCTTTCCGGGGCCCTCACTGGCAATGGGAGACACCGACAAGGAATAGGAAGAACTGGCATAGGTTCCCATAAAGCCATGGGAGTTAGCCAGGAGGATGGATCCCATATTGGCTGAACATTCCGCCCCTTCGGAATTCGTGATCCGTGGATCGAAGGCACACGCTGCTTCTTCGGCCCGTTTGCCCAGATCGATTTCCTCTTCCACCGTTAATTGACGGGTATCCCGGAGATCCAGGTCAGGTAGGGCGTGCTCATATTGATCGGAGGCCGGCAGGCCGGAGGTCGGATCCTCCACCACCGCCTTCGCCAGATTACAGGTATCGTCTACTAATTGTTGAAGAGAGGACGGGGAAAAATCCGAGGTCGAAGCACTCGCCGATCGTTTACCGAAAAATACCCTAATCCCCAGAACTTTCTCTCTGGCCTTCGATAACCGGTCTACCTGTGATAACCGGATCTGGACGGAAACCCCATCTCCCTCCGCTATGAGGATATCGGCTTCGCTGGCCCCCAACTCCTTGGCCCGCTGCAAGACATCTGTTGCGATTTCCGGAAAACGATCCGAAGACACCGAGCTGACGTGATTCATGATGCTGTCGTCAACATCCTCTCTATTCTCTTTTTACCCCTCACGGTTCACGCCTTTCAATCCGGCCACCCCATGTGGTCCGTCATGTTCCTGCCCGTCAACACACGTTCCCGACTGTCTGTTCATGGACCCCAGGAACATCCCTCACCCAGCCATCGCCGTGCCGCCGACCGTCATCTCTTCGATTCGGATTGTGGGCAATCCGACACCGACCGGAACCGACTGGCCTTCTTTTCCACAGGTCCCGATCCCCTCGTCAAGTTTCAGATCGGCCCCCACCATGGAAACACGCTTGAGAATATCCGGACCATTGCCGATCAAGGTCGCGCCCCTGACCGGACGCGTCACATGCCCATCCTCAATCAAATACGCCTCACTGGCGGAAAAGACGAATTTTCCACTGGTAATATCGACCTGTCCCCCGCCGAACGAAACCGCATACAATCCTTTGGGGACGGATCGGAGAATTTCATCGGGATCCGATTCACCGGCCAGCATAAAGGTGTTGGTCATTCGAGGGAGCACGACACTTCGAAAGTCTTCTCGTCGACCATTGCCGGTCAGCGGAATCCCCATCAGCCGGGCATTCAAACGATCCGTGATATAACCCCGTAATATGCCTTTTTCAATGAGCATGGTGCGGGAGGTTGGCGTCCCCTCATCATCCACATTCATGGACCCGCGACGAAACGGTAGGGTACCATCATCCACAATGGTGCATAGTTCCGACGCCACCGGTTGCCCCACAAGGTCGCTGAACGCCGAGGTCTTCCGGCGATTGAAGTCGGCTTCCAGGCCATGCCCGATCGCTTCATGCAAGAGAATGCCGGGCCATCCTCCGGCCAATACCACGGGCATGGATCCCGCCGGAGCCTCAACAGCATCCAAATTCACAATGGCCTGACGTGCGGCTTCCCGGGCGTACCCCAGGGCTCGCTCCTGTTCGACAAAAAAGGAAAACCCGACCCGTCCCCCGCCCCCGAATGTCCCGACCTGACGGTTCCCCTTCTCCTCGGCAATACAGGTCACTTGAAGCCGGGTCAGCGGTTGCAGGTCCCCCACCAATTGTCCCTCGGTATTCACCACAAGGAAAATCTTCTGTTCGGTGTTGATGGAAGCCATGACTTTGGTGATGCGAGCGTCATACTTTCGCGCCTCGACATCAATGGCATTCAATAACTCCACTCGGGCCTGGGTCGTGATCGACGAAAGCGGTTGGGCAATCGGATACAGATTATGGGCCGGCACCACCCGATGAGGCACGGCTACGGGCTTCCCACCTTGCGGGGAATCGGCAATAAATCTCGCTGTTTCTGCAGCCAGCTCCAAGTCCCGGACGGATAAATCATCGGAATAGGCAAACCCGGTGCGATCTGCGGCTACAGCCCGAACCCCCGCACCCTGAGCGATGCTCTTGACCGCCCGTTTAACAAGGCTTTCCTCCATGGAGACCGATTCGGTCACCGTGGATTCCAAATACATGTCTGCAAAATCCACCGTCCGAGCGGTGGCTTTATGGAGGACTTGCAGAAGGTCTTTTTCTTGAAGGGAGAAATCCGACGGGTTAGGAATCATGGTCATTGATAATTGGACCTATCACTTTATGCATTGTTTGTTCAAATCAAGAAACGAGTATAGCCCAACCTTCCCCATGGCGCAATTTTTTGCGGGACTTGATGACTGTATTTGACAATAATTCCACGCATTATTAGACTGACGTTTGATAATGATAGAGAAATGACCTTATCTACAATAATCCGCACCGACTCCTCTGCGGATCCGTGTTCGTGCTTGATGACTATCTCCCCGACTTTCCATGAACGAGATATCCTCGATTGATCCTCCACAGGAATTCGAACAGAAAATTCGCGAAAATCTCGACCTGGATCTTTTACCCCGTCACATCGCCATTATCATGGACGGTAATGGGCGGTGGGCGGCTCAAAGAGGACTTCAACGAATCGCCGGACATCAGGAAGGCCTGAAGGCCCTCAAAGAGGTCTTGGAAATCTGTCATGAATTGCGTATTCCCTATGTCACCATTTATGCCTTCTCTCAGGAAAACTGGAATCGCCCGAAACTGGAAATCCAACTCCTGATGAATTTGCTCAAACAATACTTGGAGGAGGAGCGGGCCCTTTTCCATAAACGTCGCGTCCGGTTCCTTCCGATCGGACGGCTTCAACAACTGCCCCCTGCCATCCATGCCCTGGTCTCCGAAGTGGCTGAAGAAACCCGTCAATATCAAGACCGGACACTGGCCGTCGCCTTGAGTTACGGAGGGCGGGCGGAAATCATCGATGCCATCCGGCACATTGCGGTCGAAGTTGAATTGGGGTCGGTTTCCCCGGAGCGCATCGATGAATCGCTGGTGGAATCGTATCTGAATACCTATGGGATTCCCGATCCTGACCTTTTAATTCGAACGTCCGGTGAGTCCCGTATCAGCAATTTCCTCCTTTGGCAAATCGCCTACACCGAACTTTACTTCACCAAAACGCTCTGGCCCGATTTCCGTCGCTCCGAAACACTCCAGGCCCTCCTGGATTATCAAAGACGGGAACGACGCTTTGGACGAGTCGGTCACACGGTTTCGCGTTAACACAGGGCGCTCCGTGTCGTATACCGCCTGGCCTGATCCTCCGCCGAACCCTTCTCATTCCAAGGAAATTCCGCCTCGCACAAAGCCCACCGATCCACGTCGTTGGTATACGGCCATTATTGCTGTTCCTTTATTATATATGGCCGTGGCTTATTCCTCCTCCTGGCTGTTTGCCCTGTTGGTCGGGGGAACGGTTCTGGTTGCCCTTTGGGAATTGCTGACGCTCTATCTAGGTTCCCGCGGATCCCTGCCTGCCAAACTGGCCGCTGGGGGGGGTGCCCTGAGCATCCTCCTGGTCATGTATGACGGCCGGTATCCCATGTTGCACTGGTCAGGCCTTGTCTTGACCCTTCTCCTCCTTTACGGGTTTTTCCGGGATCCCCAACACATGAGAGATCGCCTTCCGCAGGGAGCATTCTATGTATTTGCCATGGGTTACGTCGCAATCCTCTTGGGCCACTTTATCCTGTTGAGACAATTGGAACAGGGAGTGGCCGTCGTGTTTTTCGTGTTAATCGTCACCTGGCTGGCGGATACGGGGGGCTATGTCTTCGGCCGGGCGTTCGGTCGTCATCGCTTGGCTCCTGTCCTCAGTCCGAACAAGACCATGGAAGGATTTTTGGGAGGTATCCTGTTTTCCCTGACCGGGGCCGCCATTTGTCAGATCTGGTTTTTCTCCTTTGTGTCCCTACCCCAAAGTCTGTTTCTGGGATTTCTTCTTGCGGTCTGCGGCACATTGGGAGATTTGACCGAATCGGCCATCAAACGAAGTGTTCAGGTCAAAGATTCGGGTACCTTGATCCCCGGACATGGGGGTGTTCTGGACCGAATCGACAGCCTTTTGTTATCCGCCCCCGGTTTCTATTATTATGCCGTGTTGACCGGTATTCTCTCCTAACTCTATGGAAAAGCCGCTAAAGAGGAGAACGATGTAGTGAAAAATCTTGTCATTTTAGGATCAACCGGTTCGATCGGAGCCAGCACACTTGATATCGTATCCAAATTTCCACAGGATTTCCGGATCGTCGGCTTGACGGCCGGATCCAATGCTCGGGCCTTGGAAGAACAAATCCGGATCTTCAAGCCTGAGGTCGTGGCACTTTCCTCTCCATCTGCTGCCAGGGAATTACAATCACGAATCGGCCCCAACCCACCTGTCCAAATCCTGGCCGGAGAAGACGGATTATGCGCCGTCGCCGGACTCCCGCAGGGCGACCTGGTCATTTCAGCCATTGTAGGAGGGGCCGGTCTCAAGCCCACGCTTGCCGCCATCGCAGCCGGTAAAGACGTGGCGCTGGCCAACAAGGAGCCGATGGTCATGGCCGGAGAACTCATGCAACAAAAGGCCCACCAACATGGCGTACAAATCTTTCCCATCGACAGCGAACACAGCGCGGTCTTTCAGTCCATGGAGGGCCATCGCAAAGTCGACATCCGCCGGGTGGTCCTCACGGCATCGGGAGGCCCCTTTTGGGATTGGGAATACCGGTCACTGGCCGGTGTGACACCCGAACAAGCCCTGCAGCACCCAAATTGGAAGATGGGTGCAAAAATTACGACCGATTCCGCAACCCTTATGAATAAAGGCCTGGAAGTGATCGAGGCCAGATGGTTGTTTGATATTCCATCCTCCCAAATCGACGTGGTCATTCACCGGGAAAGTATTATCCATTCCATGGTAGAATATTGCGACGGGTCGGTGATTGCCCAAATGGGGCATCCGGATATGCGAACCCCTATTTCCTATGCCATGAAATACCCGGAACGGGTGCCCTTGCATCCTCCGCTATTGGATTTAGGGAAAATCGGGAAATTGACGTTTTATCCGCCGGATACCGAAAAATTTCCCTGCCTGCAACTGGCGTATGACGCGCTGGAAGGGGGAAAGGGGCTGCCGGCAACGTTAAATGCCGCCAATGAAATTGCGGTTCAGGCTTTTTTGGACAATCAAATCGGATTTTTGGATATCCCCAAGATCATTCAGGAAACCATGCAGGCCTATACACCCGCACCCCTGACCACCATTGAGGCCGTCCTGGAAGTCGACAAATGGGCTCGAGAAACAGCCGGACAATTACTCAAGACCTGTGCATCTTAGTTATTTAATGAATCAACCATGAACAGTTTCTTTTTATTTTCACCCGACTCGTTGTATGTCTTCGGACAAAAACTCTGGTGGTTCCTCATTGTCCTGGGCATTTTGGTGACCTTTCACGAGTACGGCCACTACCTCGCGGCACGGTGGGTCGGAGTGAAGGTGTTAAAATTTTCTCTGGGGTTCGGTCCCAAACTTATCGGGCGCCAGGTCGGTGACACCGAATATCTGGTCTCGGCGATTCCACTGGGCGGCTACGTGAAACTCTTCGGGGAAGAGGCGGGCGAATCCGTTACCCCTGCAGAACAGCGCCAATCCTTCATTCATCAATCCCTGCCGAATAAAATGCTCATTGTGGCGGCAGGGCCAGGCTTTAATTTTATCCTGAGCTATCTCATCTTCACAGGTATGCTGGCCATCGGCTCGCCATTGTTTGTTCCCAATATTGCGACGATTTCTCCGGTTATCGAAGCCATCATTCCTGATTCGCCCGCTGATCAAGCCGGGCTTCAGGTCAAGGATCGTATCATTCGAGCCAACGATACTGACATCTCGACTCTGGTCGAACTGTATTCAACAGTCAAAGAAACCGGAGGACGTCCGGTCACCCTGGACGTCCTCCGGAATAATACGGTCAAGACCCTCATCCTGACGCCGAAGGTGGAAATTTTGCCGGATCAACCCGATGACCCTCAATATTCATTGGGTATTGAAGACCACCCCCCGGTCGTCGGCGGGGTAGTGGCCAATTCTCCGGCCATGGAGGCCGGGCTTCAAAAAGACGACCGGATCATTCGCCTGAATGACACACCCATCGCCACCTGGTCGCAACTGACCGAAATCGTTCGAAGCCGTCCCGGTGATCTTTTGACCATGACCGTGGAGCGAGGCGACGAAATAGTGGAGATCCAAATTACCCCTCAAGCCGAAATGGTACGGGGGCCGGATGGCCAGGACAAAGCCATCGGCAAAATCGGCATCAAATTGTCCGGGGGGGGAACGATTCTCAAAAGCGACTCCATTTTTCTGGCCCCGTGGGATGGCCTTAAAGCTACCTGGAATTGGAGCGAGTTGACCGTTGTAGGCATCGTGAAATTATTCACCGGAGAGATCTCCTCGAAACATTTGGGCGGACCGCTCATGATCGCCAGTGTATCGGGCGAACAGGCTCAGCAGGGGATCGAAAGCGTGGCGTGGCTCATTGCCATTCTCAGCATCAACCTGGGCATTCTAAATCTGCTCCCCATCCCGATCCTGGACGGGGGACACCTGTTCTTTTTTGCATGTGAAGCCGTCCTGGGAAGGCCCCTTGGGGAACGTTCACGGGAGATGGCCCAACAAGTGGGGCTGGTCCTACTGGTGTTTCTCATGGTGTATGCGACCTGGAATGATATCAGCCGGCTCCTGCAATAAGGCCCGGCCAGGCCTGGTCGGCCATCGCCCACGATTCACCCTGTTCATTGAGAGAGACCCGGAACCGTTTATTTCCCCGTATACCATGTAGTTTCCATTTGTCTAAAGCCATCAACCTTTCTTTTGACCATTAAGGTAACCTCATGCGAATGACCCAATCGTTCATACCGACCATGCGACAGGATCCAGGAGAAGCGGAAGTCATCAGCCATCGCCTCATGCTGCGTGCCGGCATGATCCGAAAGGTGGCGGCGGGCATGTACTCATACCTCCCGCTCGGGCTACGGGTCATTCGAAAAGTCGAACAGATTATCAGGGAGGAAATGAATCGTTCCGGAGCACTGGAACTCCTGCTTCCCATCCTCTCTCCGGCCGAGTTATGGAAGGAAACGGGAAGATGGGATTTTTATGGCAAGGAATTATTTCGACTGCAGGATCGTCACGACCGGGATTTCTGCCTCGGCCCGACCCATGAAGAAGTGATTACCGACTTATTCCGCCGGGAAGTACGGTCCTATCGACAATTGCCGCTGACGCTCTATCAGATCCAAACGAAGTTTCGGGATGAAATCCGGCCGCGCTTCGGCCTCATGCGCGGACGGGAATTCATTATGAAGGACGCCTACAGCTTCGATCAGGACGAAGCCGGAGCCAAACTCAGTTACCAGAGAATGTACGATGCGTATTGCCGGATTTTCTCCCGAACCGGCTTGCAGTACCGGCCCGTCGAAGCGGACACCGGACTGATCGGTGGAATTTCCTCTCATGAGTTCATGGTTTTGGCCAATACGGGCGAGGAACTCATTGTCTATGATCCCGAAAGTCCCTATGCCGCGAATGTCGAACGGGCCGGCTTGTCACCGAGACCTCCCGATCGGCTGGAAACACCTCAAGCACTGGAAAAAGTCCGGACGCCCAATGCCAAATCCGTGGAGGATGTCTGCGCCTTACTCAAGGTTCCAGCCAGCCGGCTGGTGAAAACCCTTTTATATCAAACAGGCAAACATGAATTGACCGCCGTGTTGGTGCGGGGTGACCATCAGGCCAATGAAATCAAAATCCAACGGTTTCTCGGCGTTCATGATCTGACCTTGGCCAGTCCTGAAATGGTTTCCAAATTTACGGACGCCCCCCTGGGTTATGTCGGACCGGTCGGCCTGTCGAACATCCGGATCTTGGCCGATCATGCGGTAGCCGCCATGAGCAATTTCATCGTAGGGGGCAACGAACCCGACGCCCATCTCATCAATGTCAATCTGAATCGCGATGTCCGCTTGGATGGAGCAGGAGACTTTCGACAGGCCCAGGCCGGAGACCCTTCTCCCGTCAGCGGAGCCCCCATGGAAACCGCCCGCGGGATCGAAGTCGGACATGTTTTCATGCTCGGCACCAAATACAGCGAAAAACTGGGAGCCACCTACCTTGATGGCCAAGGCCAAACCCTCCCGGCTTTTATGGGCTGTTATGGAATCGGAGTAGGCCGCACCGCAGCCTCGGCCATCGAGCAAAACCACGATGACAAAGGCATCTGTTGGCCTGTCCCCATTGCCCCCTTCCACCTGCACATGGTGCCGGTCAGTTCATCGGAACGAACCCAAAAGGTTGCGGAGCAGTTGTATGATGAATGTGCGGCTCAAGGACTGGAGATCCTCTTGGATGATCGTGATGAAAGAGGCGGGGTCAAATTCAACGACGCGGACCTGTTGGGCATGCCCTACCAGATCATCATCGGAGACAAAGGGCTCGCCAAAAATGTCCTTGAAATCAAGAATCGGAAAACGGGCCAAAAATCAGAGGTGGCCCCGTCACAGGCCTGCCAATGGCTGCAAGAGGCCATCGGGAAGACCCCTTGATTCACTTTCGCCTTTTCATCGGGAAGGCCGATAGTAACACGCGCATTTTATTGACAAAAAGTCGAAGATGATAGTATGGTTCAAGATTGGATTGGCAAATAATTTCTTTTTACCCGATATGGTCTTATGTTAAATCAAATGAATGTCCGGGGTCTGCTGTTCGACCCCTACAATAATGCCTATATCGTCATCCTGCGTGATGAAAATAACGCGGATATGCTGCCGATCTGGGTGGGAAAAGCGGAAGCCAGCGCCATCAGCTTTGCGTTGGAACGGATTGCCCCTCCCCGCCCCATGACCCATGATCTGATGAAAACCTTGCTGGATAATATGGATGCCAAGGTCATCAGCGCAGTTATCACCGACCTGAAAGACAATACCTACTACGCCAAAATTCATCTGTTGTTCGGGGACTCGGAATTTACCGTCGACTCCAGACCCAGCGATGCCATTGCGGTCGCCCTTCGCACGGAGGCACCGATTTTTGCTTCAGGGGATGTTCTCCATAAACAGAATTCGGAGGAGTTGGAGCGATGGCTGGAAAATCTCAAACCTGAAGACTTCGGCAAAACGGATCTCTAAACGGAAACCACCCAAACAGTACCACTGTCAATCAAATTGCCATGACTATGCTCCCCGACACCAATACACTTATCCCTCTGAAAGTCCATGGAGTCCTTGTCGACCCCAATACCGATACCCAAATCGTGGTGCTTCGGGACGAAAAAAATTCCGAGGTCCTGCCCATATGGGTGGGAACCGCCGAAGGCACATCGATTCGGCTGGCTCTTGAAAACGTCATCCCTCCCAGGCCCATGAGCCACGATCTGATTTGCAGTTTTACCAACCATCTGGGCTTTAGGCTGAGGCAGGTCATCATCACCGAAGTCAAAAACAACACCTATTTTGCCAGTTTGTATCTGAACAAGGGTGAATTGGAAAAGACCGTGGATGCCAGGCCCAGCGATGCCATTGCCTTGGCTCTGAGGTGCCAATGCCCGATCTTTGTGACGCCGGAAGTCCTGGAACGTCGAGGCGGAGAAAATCTTGACACCTGGCTGGCCAAACTTGATCAAAAAATTTCCGAACAACCGGAAAACGAATAATATCAACTCGCGTCGCCGATATTTTAGAAAAGGGAGCTGTCAATGGGTATGCGATCGTTTCAAGCCAAACCACTCGAAATTGAACGAAAATGGTACGTAGTCGACGCGAAAGGCAAAACCGTCGGACGGTTGGCCGCCAGAGTCGCCGCCGTACTTCGAGGCAAACATAAACCGACTTTTACCCCCAATGTTGATACTGGGGATCATGTCGTCATCATTAACGCCGGGCATGTACAATTTACCAGGAACAAATTCCAAACCAAGACCTATTATCACCATACGGGATACCCTGGTGGATTAAAAGCGATTTCGGCGGAACACCTTCATGCCAAGAAACCCACCGAAGTGTTGACCAAAGCCATTAAAGGCATGCTTCCCAAGTGTCCGCTGGGGAAGCAAATGGCCAGAAAACTAAAGGTGTATGCAGAAGGTGAACACATCCACCAGGCTCAAAACCCCATCCCCTTGAACCTCTAATTTTTTAAAGGAGAACGAATTCCGTCATGGCCGACACAAACCATTATGCGACAGGGAAAAGAAAATATGCTGTTGCCCGGGCATGGGTCGAACCCGGACAAGGGACGATCCAGGTGAATGGACGCCCGTTAGAACACTATTTTACCCGGTCCTCGCATCAGATTCAGGTACAAACTCCCTTTGACATCACCAAAACCGTGGGGCAATTCAACGTGCAGGCCTCCATAGCAGGAGGAGGGGTTTCAGGCCAGGCCGGTGCCCTTCGCCATGCCATTGCCCGGGCCCTTTCCCTGTACAATCCATCCTTTCGGACCCCACTGAAAAAACAAGGCCTCCTTACCCGGGATTCCCGGGTCAAAGAACGGAAAAAATACGGACAAAAGGGCGCACGACGTCGCTTCCAGTACTCGAAGCGGTAACGTTCGACCTTGGGTTCATCAGCAGCCCATGAGGGGGAGGGCCACAAGCCTTCCCCCTTTTTCTATGGTAGACGGTTTTGGCCTAAGCTTTTGCCGCTAGGCCACCCGGAAAATTGGTTGGTTGGGCATTGCCCTCTACGCTTCTTGCCCTTTAGTAATTATGACCTCAACCTTACGAGCGGCAGTCATCGGAGCCAGCGGATATACCGGAGGCGAACTCCTTCGCCTGCTCAGCCTGCACCCCCACGTGACCATTGCCAAAGTGGTCGCATCGGAAAAATCGCAGGGGATGGCGCTCTCCTCACTGCTCCCTCATTTAGGCCACGACATTGACTTGGAGTTGTCGGGGCTCAATCCACCCGCCATCGGAGAGGATGTGGACGTTGTCTTTCTTGCCCTTCCCCACACCCAGTCGCTTCAACCGGTTTCCGAATTTCTCTCAATGGGAAAAATCGTGATTGATCTGAGCGCCGACTACCGCCTGCGAGATCCACAGGTATATGAACAATGGTACGGAACCCCGCATAGGTTTCCTGATCTTCTCTCGCAGGCCGTCTATGGATTACCGGAATTTCACCGGAAAGAAATTGCTCAAAGCCGGTTGGTGGCTATACCCGGTTGTTACCCGACTGTGGCGATCCTGCAACTGGCTCCCTTTTTTGCCCAGGATTTACTGGAACCGGAAGCCGTGATTATCGATGCCAAATCCGGCGTCTCCGGAGCGGGGCGTTCTCCGGCTTTGGGATATCATTTTCCCGAAGCTCATGAAGCCATTCACGCCTACAAACTCACCACCCATCGGCACACGCCGGAAATCTCTCAGGAACTCAGCCGTCTTCGGCTTTCCTCTCAGTCCGGTGTAGATACCAATCTTTCCTTGATTTTCATCCCCCATCTCATCCCGATCAACCGGGGGATTCTCAGCACCGCCTATGCGAAAGTTCGCCCAGGGGTCACCCAAGGGGACCTTATGGATGTGTATCGAAAATCGTACCAGGATGAGTATTTCATCCGCCTGCAGGCCAACCCGGATGCCGTAAACCCGAATAATCTTCGCGGCTCGAACTTTTGCGATTTGAGTTGTACGTTCGATCAGAAAACCGGATATTTGATCACGACCGGGGCCCTGGACAACCTCGTCAAAGGGGCGGCAGGGCAGGCCGTTCAGTGCATGAATCTTGTCTGCGGATTACCGGAAACTCTGGGATTAACGGGTCCGGGACTTTTTCCCTAAGCACACATCTTCTCTATCCGGTCCATCGCAAGGATTTCCTATGGGAACACGAATCAAGGGTGGCGTCACAGCGCCGAAAGGATTTCTAGCCTCAGGCATCGCGGCCGGCATTAAAAAAAACAAAGGGCTCGATCTGGCTTTAATTTCCTCGGAAGTCCCAGGTCCTATAGCAGGCCTGTTTACCAGGAACAGGGTCCAGGCCGCACCGGTTCTCTGGGGCAAACAACAGCTCAAAGCCGGAATCGGACAAGCTATCCTGATTAATAGCGGAAATGCTAACGCCTTTACGGGACGGGAAGGGCTGGTGCATGCCAGGGAAACCAGTCGCCTGGTCGGCGAGGCCTTACACATCTCACCACAATTGGCCTTCATCGGCTCAACGGGTGTTATCGGGGTTCCCCTCCCGATGGAGGCCATTGCCAATGGAATCCCCAAGTTGGTCGCCAAATTAAGCCGGAATGGCCATCAACAGGCGGCCAAAGCCATCATGACCACCGATACCCGGCCAAAGGCCATAGCCCTTCAGGATCGGATCGGTCGCCACACCGTCACTGTCGGGGGCATGGCTAAAGGATCGGGCATGATTCATCCCGATATGGCCACCATGCTGGGCTATATCACGACCGATGCCGTCATCGACAGGGCCACACTCCAGCAGGCACTTGCGGAAGCCGCCCGCCACACCTTTAATTCCATCTCCGTGGACGGGGAAACCAGCACAAACGATACCGTCTTATGCCTGGCCAATGGTCAGGCCGGAAACCTCCCGATTCAATCCGGAACCGCTCCCCATACACGCTTCCAATCCATGTTATCGGAGGTCTGCCACCACCTGGCCATGGAAATCGTGCGTGACGGGGAAGGAGCGACCAAAGTCATCGAATTCCACATTCAACAGGCCAAAACCGAAAAATCCGCCAAACAATTTGCTAACACACTGGCCACATCCCCCCTTGTCAAAACGGCTATATTCGGGGCAGATCCGAATTGGGGCCGGATCGTGGCCGCTCTGGGTCGCTCAGGTCCTCCCGTAAACCCGGGGAAAATCCGCATAACCTTTAACGGGATTGCAATTGTAGAGGCTGGAAAAGGGCTGGGACCGGAGGTGGAGACCAAAATCAAGAACATGATGAAGCGGTCCACGCTGACGATTACCGTTTCCCTGGGTCAGGGGCAGGCATCATCCCGGATCTGGACCACCGATTTAACCTACGATTACGTCAAAATCAACGCCTCATACCGTTCATAAGCTTCTCTTCTTTCTTTTCCCTTCTTTACTTTTCCCTTCTTTCCCCTTTACCCCTATCCTCTTTCTCCTCACGCCTTACGACTCACGCCTCACGCCCCATTCTTTACTCCTCACTTATTCCTTTTTCCTTCTCACTTTTTAATATTATGCCGTGAAATCAAATCATGCAGGGTGGGGCGGCTGACGTCTAAGATGACAGCTGCCTTCGTAATATTTCCCTCGGTCTTGGCCAAGGTCTGCTCAATCACCTTTTTTTCCACTGCCTCACGGGCCTCCTTCAACGTCGGTCCATCCGTGGGCTCCAGGGGCTCGGCTAAATCCAAATCCTCCGGAACGATACGGGTACCATCGGTTAATGTCACGGCACGGCGCACCCGATTTTCCAACTCCCGCACATTGCCCGGCCATGGATACTGCTCCAACGCCAACACGGCCTCTCTGGTAAACCCCAGGATTTTCTTCTTGGCTTCATCGGCAAATTCCTGAAGCAGGGATTTGGCAATCATCACAATATCGGCTCCCCGTTCGCGAAGAGGCGGCACCGTGATCGTCACCGTATTCAGGCGATAGTACAGGTCTTCGCGAAACCGTCCCTGCTTCATCGCCTCTTGAATATCCAAATTGGTCGCGGCCAGAACCCGGGTATCGACCGGAATCTGAACACGCCCGCCCAACCGTTCGATGCATCGCTCCTGCAGCACCCGTAACAGTTTGACCTGCAGGGCCGGAGACAGTTCGGCAATTTCATCCAAAAACAGGGTCCCCCCTTCGGCCAATTCGATCCGGCCCTTCCGTTGGAGATGGGCCCCGGTGAACGCCCCCTTTTCATGGCCGAACAACTCGCTTTCTAACAGGGTTTCGGGAATGGCTCCGCAATTGATTGGAATAAAGGGACCGGTTTTTCGCGGACTGTGCTGATGAATGGCCCGGGCGACCAGTTCCTTGCCGGTCCCGCTTTCACCCACAATCAATATCGACACATCCGATACCGCCACCCGGCGAATCGTATCAAAGACTTTGGCCATAGCCGGGCTGCTGCCGATGATTTCGGGAAATCCCCGTTTTTCCTCCCGCGCCAGCAGCTTGCGGTTTTCTTGTTCAAGCCCGCTTAAATAATGGGCCCGTTGCAGCACAATTTTGAGGACATCGAGGTCAACCGGTTTTTCCAAAAAGTCATAGGCCCCCAGTCGAACCGCCTTTAACGAATTCAACCGGTCCTGATTGCCGGTCATAACGACCACTTTCGCCGAAGGATGCACCTCCAACAGTTGCTCCAACAACTGAAACCCTTCAGAGACACCCTCTGCATCCGGCGGCAACCCCAAGTCCAGCGTCACGAGGACAGGCCGTTCCTTTTGCACAATGTCCAGTGCCGCCTGTCGATGATCGGCTTCAACAATGTCATAAAACGGTTTCAGTCCCCATTTCAGTTGCTCGCGCAAATCGGGATGATCGTCGACGAGCAGCAGTTTGGGAGACGCCGAGGATTCGGATGACTCAGAAGATTTCATGCCCCTCTTCCTTATTCAAGTATACACTTCGACACCACTATTCAGTCAGTGAAGAAAAAATGGAAAATCAGAAGATCAAACGACCTGGGTCATGCTGAGCCACGCGAAGCATCCGGCTGTCCCATTGCGATACCCGTTGGGCACAGATCCTTCGTTTCACTCAGGATGACGCCACCAATACCTCCTAAAATCTATGTGTCCCTCGCAGAACACCTATCAGTCAAAGCCTGTTAGATCAAATTCAATTTTTTTCGATTCTATTTATGATCACCCCCTCTTCCTTTTCCCTTCTCACTTTTCCCTTTTTCCTTTTTGCTCTTCCACTCTATCGGCCGACACGACGGGCAACGTAATAACCATTGTTGTCCCCCGCCCCAAGCAACTCTCGACCCGAATGCGCCCACCATGTTCCTCCACAATCCGCTTACATTGAAACAACCCCACGCCCAAACCGGTTTTTTGGGTGCTGTAAAATGGCTCAAATACATGCTCCAATCGGTCCGGCGGAATACCGGGGCCCGTATCCGCCACTTCGACCATGACCCGGCCATTGACCAGAGCAGTGGTAATCCCCAAAGTTCCCTGCTCCTACATAGCCTGGCGGGCATTCAACACTAAATTAAGAATGACCTGTTTGAAGGATTCCCGATCAAGTTTCACGAGTGGCAATTCAGCCGCAGCATGAAAAACCGGATGGCACCGTTCTCCATGAACACTTTGAAGGATTTCACGAATAACGAGATTAATATCCAGTGGCTCGAACCGTCCCATACCGATCATCGAAGGATTGCGGGCATGTCCAGCTAACTTGCCCATCAAATCCATAATACGTTGGGCGGTTGTCTTAACCGTCCGGAGCGCGGAGGCTTGAAAATCGGTATCGCTGCCATAGTGCTCGGCATTCTGAACCACCAGCGAAAGTCCTCCCGCCAGATTTTTCAAGTCATGGAGATAAAAACCTGAAAATCGATGCACTGCCTCCCATTTCTCGGCAACACTCCGTTCTTCTTGTAATTCAAACTGAATGAGCAACATCGCCACATGATGGGCCATCACCCGAAGCAAACTGAAATCGTCCTGATCATAGTCCCGGCGATGAAAATTCCGGCTGAGAGTACAAAAGGCTATTAAATCTCCTGCCTTCTTCAGAATCGGCACGCACACATGCGCCTGTGTCCCTTCTCCGAGGGCCCCCATTTCTCCGGCAAGCCCTCCGTCGTCCTCAAGCCGAACAAGCCCGGACTGATCCTTCAACTGCTGAATCAAGGGATGCGCTTCAGGGAGGGGTGGAGGAAGAGACTCTGTATTCAGAGATCGAATCTGATGATACCGCCTATCTACTTCCAACCGTTTCCAAATGGAAATACGCGGTGAACCGAATGTCTGCCCCAACCACTCCAGATATCTATCCCAGAGGTCTTCAAGGTCTGAGCAGGCAAAAAATGTTTCGTTTGCTTCCATCCACTTTTGACGATAATCATATTTGGAGTTGGAAATCATGGCGGACAATTCGGGCATGTATTGCAAGGTGGAACCGTCGAGAGGCTATTGAAAGACCTCAGTGGCAAGGCAAACGACACTTACTGCCTCTTAGTTACCAACTCCCACGAGAAAGTCCAAACCGGATGAGAAAAACCTGGATTACATTAAAAGACGCCTTAAAATCAGATGTCGCGTGGTAACATTAATTAATATATTTCGGAAATTTTGCGTCCATACTGAAGCCCATTAAAAGGACATGGGAGGGAACCGTCTTGTTCAACCGCGGGTTCCGTGGTTAATGGACCAGGCACAAATGGGCAGGGTCCATTTCCAGCGGAGCAGCCACTGTTTTTTAAGATGCCGATCGGGCAGGAAAGTATTGAGGTGTCAGATCATCTATGCAGGGAAGCATCAACCTGTCGGTCCGAGGGGTGAAGACCGTATTTTTTCAGCAGCTTGTAAAAATCGGCACGATATCGCCCGGCAATTTGCGCGGCGCGGGAAATATTGCCTTGTGTGGCCCGCAATAAGTCTTTTAAATATTCACGTTCAAAGGTTTCCTTCGCTTCCGTAAGAGGTTGCAACGAGCCAGGAGCGGAGGACTCTTGAGACGCGAGGGGCAAAAACTCCGGGGTGATCAAATCGTTGGCCGACATGACCACGGCCCGCTCGATCGTATTCTCCAATTCCCGGACATTCCCCGGCCAGGAATGGGCAATCAGTCGCTGCATGGCTTCCGGTGTAAATCCTTTTACTTGTTTGCCATGTTGCTGGACGCTCCGCTTGAGGAAGAATTGGGCCAGGGAGGGCACATCCTCCCTGCGTTGCCGGAGCGGCGGCAACCAGAGCGGCACGACATGAATACGATAATAGAGATCCTCACGAAACCGGCCTTCCCGGACGGCCTGTTCCAAATCCTTATTGGTGGCTGCCAGAATCCGAACGTCCACCTTTACCGAATTTTGCCCCCCAACCGGCAAAATCTCCCGATTTTGAAGTGCACGAAGCAATTTCCCTTGTAAGGCGATCGGCATTTCTCCGATTTCATCCAAAAACAAGGTTCCCTTATCGGCACTTTGAATAAGGCCGCGCTTGTTTTGATGGGCCCCGGTAAAGGATCCCTTCATATGCCCGAAGAGTTCACTTTCAAACAGCGTTTCAGGGATGGCGGCACAATTGACCGGTATGAAAGGTTTGGAGGCGCGTAAACTATTGCAATGAATGACCCTGGCAATGACTTCCTTGCCGGTGCCGGTTTCCCCGGAAATGCACACCGTGGTATCGGTTTTTGCGACACGAGACACCTGCTGCAACACGGTTTGCATTTCGGGACTTCGCGCCACGATATTTTCCATGCCGTACAATTCATTCATCAGCGTTTGAAGGCGGTGAATTTCCTCACTCATCCGTTTGGGTGTCAGAGCCTTATCTATGGTTTCCCGCAACTCTTTATCATCAAATGGTTTGGTAAGGTACCCATACGCCCCCATTTTCATAGCTTGAACCGCATTCGGAATACAGCCATGTGCGGTTAAAATCAAGACAGGAAGATTGGATTGATGTTGATGCAACTCTTGCATCAATTCCAGCCCGTCCAAATCCGGCAGCCGGAGATCCAAAATGGCAAAATCAAAGGGCTCTTCCTGGGCCAACGCCAGTGCGGCTCCCCCCGTCCCGCAAGG
>JBDIVP010000009.1:0-30958 GCA_039794325.1 Candidatus Inrsubterrania sp. | reverse complement strand
GCATGGCCTTGAGCAAATTAGGGCAGTATGATCTGGCGTTCGATGCCTACCGGCGGGGTATGGATGCGGCCAAAGCCTATAATAATCTGGGTGTGGCCTTTTTGGAAGAAGGAAATTTTGCGCGTGCGTCGCAATGCTTCCGGCAGGCCATTGACGCCAAACCCAGTTATTATGAAAAGGCCGTGGAAAACCTCTCGTTGAGTGACCGGATGTTGTCACGGCTTCCCATCGTTCAACAGCAGACTCTGATCCGACGGGAACCGGCTTGTTTGTAAGGGTCTGTTGAAAAAAGCCGCCAGCGGCGTTCTTCGAAACAGTGAAAAGTGAGAAGTCCAAAGGATCATATCTGCAAAGCGGGTCCCTTTTCCCATTCCTTTTCACTTTTTCCTTTTCTCTTCTTCCGTTCATAGCTGCGGCCTTGCTGGACGGCCTTTTTGAACCGACCCTGTGGCTTTGATTGTCACAGCGCCGCCCTGGGCACATCTGCCCTTGCAAATCACAATTATTCAATACTCCCTTGTAAGGGAAAAAGAAGGGGAAACGAACATGGAATGTCGGTGTTCCCCTCATGCACCGGAATCCGGAAAAAGGGGGGCTGATTTTTATGGTTCTGCCGGGACGCACAGAAATTCGAGCGTTTTGGCCAAATCCATGATTTTGTAAGGTTTGAGGAGGATGCCTTGAAACCCATACTGTTGGTATTCGGACATGATGGGATCGTCGGAGTACCCGCTTGTGACCACGGCCTTCACCTGAGGATCCAATTTCCGTAGGCGTTGAAGGGCTTCTTTCCCTCCCATGCCCCCGGGAACGGTCAAGTCCAACAACACCGCATCAAATTTCTTCCCCTGGCTCACAGCCTGTGAAAAGAGATCGATGGCTTCCTGCCCGTCTTGGGCACAGCTGACCTCATAGCCGAATTGTATGAGGGCATCCTCCACCATCCGCCTAATGCTCTGTTCGTCATCCATCACGAGAATCCGAGCACGTCCTGAAGGGCGGGGTGAGGGAGCACTCCCCTTGGGTTGGTCGGAAAAAGACGAGGGTAAATAGACGTTCATGGTAGTGCCCTTCCCGGGTGTTGATTGTACGCAGATATGTCCCTGATGTTGCCGGATGATGCTGTGAGCCGTCGCCAGTCCCAATCCGGAGGCGCCGGGTTTGGTCGTGAAATAGGGATCGAAAATGTTGGAGAGATGTCGCTCTTCGATACCCGTTCCCTGGTCTTCAAAGACGATTTGAATGTAATGGCCGGGCGACAGGGCGGGGGATGGAAGGGGCGAGGAATCCTGAAAGGAGACGTTCCGGATGCGGACCGTGTATTGACCGCCTTCCGGCATGGCCTGTCTGGCATTGATCGCAATATTCTGGATCACCTGTCGAAGTTGGGCGGCATCGGCATCCAAAGGCCGGAGTGTGTCGGGGATATCGAAGTGGCAACTGATTGGAGATCCCGACAAGGCGAAAATGGTGCTTTTTCGAACCAAATCGCCTATCGGGACGGAGGTCTTGACGGGTACCCCGCCTTTGGCAAACGTCAACAGTTGTTGCGTCAGTTCCTTGGCCCGCAGGCAGGCCTGTTCGGCCTGCTCCAGATTCTTCGCCAATGGATCATTGGGAACCATCCGGAGTTTGGCCACGAACACATTCCCCAAAATCGTCGTCAACAAATTATTGAAGTCATGAGCCAATCCTCCGGCCAGCATGCCTAACGAATTGAGTTTGTTCAATCGTTGTTGCTCTTCCTGAAGACGGGCGTGGTCGGTGATATCCTGAAACACCATGACTGTTCCCAGTAAATGTCCGAGGCGATCGCGGATGGGAGATTCCCGCAACGTAATGGTTCGTTGCGATCCGGATTTGGTGAGCAAGGTCAGGGGGCAAGGAGATTCCAGCAAAGCCAGCGTGGTGGATTGAAATTGAAGAGATGATGATTGTCCGGGTTGAAGATTTTCGGATGCCAAACGGAGGACGTTCTGAACCGGTTGATGCAAGGCTTCCTGATGGCGCCACCCTGTGACCTCCTCGGCCAAGGGATTGAGAAAGGTCACGCGACCTTCGCGGTCGGCGGTCAAAATCGCCTCCGTCACTGATTGCAGCGTCGTGACCAGCCGATCCTTTTCCTCGAGTAGGGCCTGTTCCATGAGTTTCCGGTCGGAAATATCGCGAAGAATAAAGCCGTACTGAGTATCGAGCCCCACTTTCCATGTTGCCAGGGAAATTTCGAGAGGAAAGGGTTCGCCGTGTTTTCGGACTCCTTTTACTTCCAATGGCCGCTGGAGAGGGTGGGGGGCGGCCATGCCGTAACTCATATCTTCCAGCCCCTGCCGATAGAGATCCCGATAGCCTTCCTCTAGGAGGTTCAGGATGGATTTCCCGATGATCTCATGGTCCTGATATCCGAAAATGGCGTTCGCCGCGGGGTTCCAGGAGACAATGGTGCCATGCAGGTCGGCTGAAATAATTCCCTCGTTGGCGGAATCCACTAATGAATGATAACGGGATTGAAGTTCGGTCAGGGTGTGTCGCACCGTGACATGGGTGGTGATGTCCGACCCATATCCCCTCACCAAACCCTTATCCTGAACGGGGGAGAACGTCCAGTCGAAATGACGGTGATCGATCTCGACCGCCAATCCTTCCATGGGTGTCATGGTCTTCAGACATTCTTTGGTCATTTGCCTGAGGGTGGGGGGAAGGACATTTGGAATGCCGTCTTCACGAAAGCCGTACATATCCAGAAGGCGGACCATGGCCGGATTGGCATAGGCCAATCGTCCCTGTGCATCGATCTCCACAATCGGAGTCGGACTTTCCTCCGGCATGGATGCCAAGTGCTGATGCTCTTCATGTTGTTGCCGTTGTTGACTGAGATCCCGAAACATGAGCAACGCGCCCGGGTCAGAAGGGTCGGTCAGTGGCGTGCATTGGAATTCAACCCAACGGGTTTCTCCGCTGGGACGGCGAACGAGTATTTGAGGCGACCAGATTGATATGCCGTGTTTCAAGACCCGATCGATCGGACACACGTGTTCCTGCGTAAACGGATCGGTGAACAGGCATCCCGCCTGGTCATGAAAGGTTTGTCCGATGCATGACTGCTCGGTTCGTTGCAGAATGCGGGCACCTTCCAGATTCAGGGATTGAATGTGGCCCTGAATATTGATCCGGGATACCCCGACGTGAATGGCATCCAAGAGCGTGTGCACGAATGTCTGGGTCGACCGCAAGGTTTTTTCCAGACTGGGAACATCCAGGTGACGGAGCGGCGGGTGAGAGGGGTGAGGATTGTACACCATGAACTCCTACGTGGGATCAGGTCGTACGTTAACGGGTTTTACCATAATGATTCAAGGAGGCGGCCGATATCCAATCCTTCCTGTTGCGGATCAAGCGCTTCGATGATGTTGCGTGGGGGGGCGCCGTCCTGTTGGGTGGATAGATCGATCAGTTCGTGGTCCGGATAGGGGTGTCCCAGGGGGTCTTTCAGCAATTTAATGGTCGGGTGAAGCCGGTCATGACTGGGGACCCAGACCACAAGGGCGAGTTCGCCGGTATTCAGCCGAACCAGAGTTCCGATCGGATAGACACCTAACAATTGAATGAGCCGCTGAACGAGATACAAGTGATACTGTCCGGCAATGGCGGCCCGATAGAGTTCCGCGAGTGCTCTGGCCGGCGGAACGGGAGGATGCCCGCAGCGTCCGCTGATCTGCGCGTCATAGGTGTCCGCGATACTCACGATTTGGGTGAGTTCGGAGATCTGCTCTCCTTTTAATTGTTGAGGATATCCGGAGCCATCCAACCGCTCGTGATGATCCAAAATGATGCGTGTGGCATCTTCCGGAAAATCCTGCGAGGGGCTGAGCATGGCATATCCCATTTCCGGATGCCGCCGCATCAGCTTGAAATCCCGTTCGGTATAGGGCGTGGCCTTGCGCAAAATATTCAAGGGCAGGCGGAGTTGGCCGATGTCGTGGAGCAAGGCACCTAAACCTAAGGCTTTCAATCGGGACACTGCACACTGCTGGACCTGGCCGATGGCGATAGCGAGTACGCTGGTGTCCACGCCATGAGAAGCTAAATTCGGGTCGAACCGGCGCATTTGAATCAACGAGAGCATGGCGGCTTGGTGTTCCAACATACCGCTCAGCAGGGTGGCGACGATACGGCGGGCTTCCTCCAGATGAAGAGGATCTTCCATATGCATGTCGTGAAAGAGCATATCGAGCCTGGAAATAGCCTCCGCCCGCAACATTCTGGCGGATTCGATTTCTGAAGGGTCGGGTCTGGTTGCCGGATTGCCTGAAACAACGGATGCCTGCGAGGGGAGAGGGGAAGGGGGGAATGGTGGGGATGGGGGCGCCGGAGGGGTTTCGGATGCCGCGCCCGCCCCGCGTTCCGTATCGATGATGACCTCCTGGATGCCGTAACTCCGTAACAGGCTGATCTCATCCTCCCGTTTGATCCGCCATTGATGACGAAGAAAGGGAGTTTTAAACCAGGATTGATCGAGCCCGGCGATAAACATTCCCGGACGTAATTCCTGAATGGGAATCCGCTTTTTCATCCTCACGGGAAAGGCAAAAGGAGAGAGAAATCGCACCGGAAAAGGAACGACACGTCTTCCGTGATTTGACGCCTGGCCCTTCGGGCATGAACACTCGGGGGATGGTACCCTTAACGGGACAAAAGAGCAATAGGAATCGGTCGGTGGGTGAAAGGTGAGAGCCTCGGCCCGCAATCAGATGCCGGTCAGGGCTTTCCCGGTTATTCGCTGAAAGCCAAAATCTTCCGCGCGTTATTTCGCTTGCCGGAGTCCGGTGATGCGAGACTGAATGTCCGGTTGTTCGCTTTCGCGGTTCAAGGCGGTGAGCAACGTATGGTACTGTTCAAGGCTGGGAAGCAGTCGCGGATCGGAGAATCCCCAGGCTTTTTCTTGAATGGCCACGGCGCGTTTGACCAAAGGCAGAGCAATTTCCGGCTGCTCTTTGTGTTCGTATAACACGCCGATGGCCAACAAGGTTTCGGCCATGCTCGGGTGTTCGGGACCCACCGACTGAGCGAAAAGGGGCAAGGCTTCCCAGAAATAGGCTTCAGCTTTCCTGTCATCTCCTTCCATCCGGGCGATTTCCCCTAGCCGAACGATTACTTGTGCGTGTCGATAGTCGCCGGATCCGTCTTGTTGCAGCACCGTCAACAGGCCGTTCAAGCGGGTTTTGGCCTCCAGGATTCTTCCGTCGTGAATGGCCTCTTCCACTTCCTCCCATTGATGATCCCATTCCGACGAACCGGAACATCCGGAGCCGGTGGCGCCGACCATGAGAACCAGGAGGATAATGGTGATGGCCCGGATGAGCGGTGGGGTTACCATGAAGTGTGCTCCCGACGGCCGAATTAAATAAGTAGGTGAAGCAGCGAAGAAGAAAGGCGGCATATTGGACATTTCCCGCTTCGCTTTGTAGGGTAGAATCAAGAGGGAGCCTTTTGCATGGAAATGTTTGATCGCATCGCCCGATATTGTCGCCATGATGTCTGGCTGGTCAATGTCGACGAATTGACCGGATTACACCAACGGGGCGTCAAATTGTTGCGCCTGTTGTTGGTGGCAGGCACGGAGTTTCAAGAGAGTATCCTGAGTATCCGCGCCACCAGCCTGGTCTATACGACACTGCTGTCGCTGGTGCCGTTTCTGGCCGTGATGGTGTCCGTGTTGAAAGCCTTTGGCGTTCATCAGCAACTTGAACCCATCCTGGCGCAGGCCTTGGACCCCTTGGGACCCAAGGGTGTAGAGATTACCACGAACATCATCCACTTTGTCGACAATTTAAAAGTGGGTGTGCTTGGGGTGGTCGGCCTGGCTGGGTTGTTTTATACGACCTATTCCCTCATTGAAAAAATTGAAGAAGCCCTCAATTCGATCTGGCGCATCGAGACCGGGCGGCCCTGGTCGAGAAAAATCACGGATTATCTCAGCGTGGTTCTTGTCGGACCGGTTTTTGTCTTTACCGCTTTTGGATTGACGGCTTCCGCACAGAGCCATTGGCTGGTCCAACGAGTCATGGAGATTCAACCGCTGGGCCAACTGATTATAGTGCTGACCAATTTGCTGCCATTTTTCTTCATGTGCTTCGTCTTTACGTTTGTGTATAAGTTTGTTCCGAATACATCGGTGAACTTGAGTTCGGCGCTGGTGGGTGGGGTAACCGCCGGCGTGTTTTGGCAGGTGGCGGGGATGGCCTTTGCCGCCTTTGTCGCCGGCTCTACCCGGTACAGTGCCATTTATTCCGGGTTTGCCGTGTTGATTTTTTTCCTGATCTGGCTGTATGTGGGGTGGCTGATTGTCCTGGCCGGCGCACAGGTCGCCTATTATCATCAACATCCTTCCGCCTATCTGCTGCACCTTCGCCGGAAGCATCACACCCCGCTATTTCGAGAGTACCTCACCCTGGCCCTGCTGGGGCATGTGACGCGGCGCTTTGTGTCCGGCAAACCGCCGCTGAAAGAGGAGCCGTTGGCTCGCGCCTTGGGGGTTCCCCTGACCATGGTGGAGTCGCTGATCAACGATCTGGTCCAAGCCGGCATGGTTGTTCGGACAGAAACCCCGACAGGACTCGTCCTGGCCAAGCCCCCGGGCTCCATTCCGATTGTGGAAGTGTTGCGGCTGGTGCAACATCAATCTCATAATGCCTCCCAGACCTTTACGCTTGGTAACGATCCCATCAGCCATGTGTTGATGCGGCGGGATGAGGCCATCCGGATCACACTGGAAGGGATGACCCTCAAAGATTTGGTGCTGAACAGTCCGGATTCGTCGAATTCCGACACGAAGGCAGCAGATTCACCCGAAGCAGAATCCGCAACACCCGGGCGGCCGACACTTCAGAAGTCCTGATTCGTTTGCGCATCTTCTTGCTCAGCACCCAGGTCGACGTCCGGCCGAACGGGCCCGCCGGTCGAAATTCCTTTCCGTTTTTGGTACAACCATGCTGTTTGGCATCTCCTTGCATCATTTTACATTGGGGATGGCGCGGCAGGTATGAAAGTTTAAAAAGAACCGTTGGCACCTCTGGGAGAGAAAGAGAAAGGAATATCGATGTGACCACGCTGGGACTCATCCAAATGGCCTGTTCGGCCGATCCGCAGGTCAATCTTGAGCGGGCCGTGAAGAAGGCGACCGAGGCGGCTCAAGGGGGAGCCGGGATTATTTGTCTCCCTGAACTGTTCCGTTCGCAGTACTTCTGCCAGAAAGAGGAGGCAAGCTTGTTCGATTTGGCCGAGTCGGTGCCGGGACCTTCAACCGACGCCTTGCAACAGGTTGCTCGGGATCACGGTGTCACGATTCTGGTCTCCGTGTTTGAGCGACGCACGGCAGGGCTGTATCATAATACCCTCGTGGTGCTGAATGAGCGCGGCGAGGTGGCGGGTGTGTACCGGAAGATGCATATTCCGGATGACCCGGCGTATTATGAAAAATTTTATTTCACCCCGGGGGATCGGGGGTTTCAATCCGTGAAAACGGCCTACGCGTCGGTCGGGCCTTTAGTGTGTTGGGATCAGTGGTATCCCGAAGCCGCCCGTTTGACGGCCATGCAGGGAGCCGAGGTGTTATGTTATCCCACCGCCATTGGCTGGCATCCCAAGGAAAAGGCCGAAGAGGGTCAAGCTCAACGGGAAGCCTGGGTTACCATTCAACGCAGTCATGCCATTGCCAACGGGGTGTTTGTCGCCTCGGTGAATCGCGTCGGCCATGAGGCTCCGGCAGGCGGGGAGGGATTGGAATTCTGGGGTAGTTCCTTTGTGTGCGATCCGTTTGGAATTATCCTGGCCCAGGCTTCGATGGATCGTGAAGAGACCCTATTGGTGGATATCGACCTCAGGCGTATTGAAGAGGTACGCCGGCATTGGCCCTTCTTGCGCGATCGCCGCATCGATGCCTATGGGGGGATCACGAAACGGTTGCTGGATCATTAGGTCACCATGTTCCGCCGGGAAAGGGGTAAAGGTTCTTCCCGGTAGAGTAGGCTTTGTACGATCTCGGTCTTGAAAGGATTCCTGGTTGATGAAACCATCTTCTCGCACTCGGTCAGGAAATTCTCTTCTGGCTCCCGAAACAAGGGAATCTGCCCTCGCTTATCGGATGCCGGCGGAGTGGGAACCCCATGACGCGACTTGGGTGGGTTGGCCTCATAACACAACCGATTGGCCTGGGAAAATGGCGGCTGTGTCCTGGGTGTACGGGGAAATGGTGCGAAAGCTGGCTTCGGAAGAATGTGTCAGGATTTTAGTGCAGACGAAAGGCCACGAAGCAAAGGCTCGTCGGGTACTCCACAAAGTGGGAGCCGACATGACACGGATCGAGTTCGTTCATGCCTCCACCAATCGCGGCTGGACGAGAGATTTTGGCCCTGTTTTTGTCAGGCGGGAACATTCGGATCCCCGTATCGCCATCGCCCGGTTTCGTTTTTCAGCCTGGGCCAAGTATGCCGATTGGCAGTTGGATGATCGTATTCCCGTCAAAGTCGGGCGAAAACTGCGAATTCCGCTGGTGCCGGTGGAATGGAACGGCCGGGAAGTTGTGCTGGAAGGGGGCAGTATCGATGTAAACGGGCAAGGTACCTTATTGACGACGGAAGAATGTTTGTTGGATGAACATGTGCAGGTACGGAATCCGGGATTTTCCCGAAAAGATTACGAAGAAGTGTTCCGTTCCTACCTGGGGATTTCGCAGGTGTTATGGCTTGGAAAAGGCATCGCCGGCGATGATACCCATGGCCATGTGGATGACGTCTGCCGGTTTGTAGACCCCTACACGGTGGTTTTGTGCCGGGAAGAAATCCCCTCCGATGATAACTATCGGGCTTTGGCCGAGAACCGTGAACGGTTGGAGGGAATGAGAGCCGAAGACGGGCGGAAGATGATGGTCGTGAATCTTCCCATGCCGTCCCCACTGTATTTTGAGGGGCGGCGGCTTCCTGCCAGCTATGCTAATTTTTATATCGGGAATGCCGTCGTGCTGGTTCCCACCTTTAATGACCCGCAAGATCGCGTGGCACTCGGCATTCTGTCCGAGCTGTTTTCCGACAGGACGGTGATCGGCATTCATGCCGTGGATTTGGTTTGGGGGTTCGGCACTATCCATTGTTTGACCCAACAACAGCCGGCTTTGCCCCCCTTTCTTTTCCCATCTCACTCCTCACGATGTTCAGAGCAGGCCGGATCCTTAAGGATGGAAAGCCATTATAAGGCGATCCAATCTTCAAGGATGGATTCCACGGAAGTGCCCACTTCTTCAGGATTGAGAATTTCCACAATTTCCGGGCGTGTGCCGTCCGGGGGAAGGACCGAAAAATTGAAGGGGATGGGTTCGGGCAGGGGCTGGTGATTGGCGTCTTGGATCAGCAAAATGGTCGGTTCGAGCAGATTATCTCGGGAATTGCCCGTTACGATACCGCGTTCCCCGGTATTGAGTTCCACCATGCTGAACGTCGGGTAGATGCCGATGACATTGATCAGTTTGTTCACCAACGTCGGGTCGAGCAAGCCTCGCTGCCCTTTTCGATACAGGTTTTGCAGAGCACCACGAACGGATAACGGCTCACCGGATTGATGCCCGCTCAACAATTCATCATATTCGTCGACGATTCGAAGAATCCTGGAGCCAACGGAAAGTTGATGAGGTAATGTGGTGGCGGGATAGCCGGAACCGTCCATGGTGATGTGGTGCTCCTGGATCAGCGTAAGCACGGGAGCCGAAAATTGGGGGTTCTTTGCCAACAGGTCCGTCCCCCGTTGAGGATGGGTCTGGTAAATGGCCGATTCCGAAGGAGACAATTGGTTGAGTGGGCGGTGTAGTTGTGCGGGGAGGCACATCAGTCCCACATCATGCAGCAGTCCGGCTGTTCCCAGGTTGCGAAGCAGGGGCTCGTTCAAGTCCGCTCCCCTTCCCAGCAACACCGCCAGAGTGCCGACCGTCACGGCATGATCATACAGAATCGGGGAAAATTCCCGTGCCCGCAGGAGGGCGATATACGCTTCTTCATGATGAAGGGTTTCCATGACGATGGATTGAGCAACCTGATTGACCCGGTCCACGGAAATCCCTCCTGTTTTTCCCAAAGCACTGAGCAGTTCCCGGACTTCGTCAAGCAATTGCTGTCGGGTATGTCTAACCGCCGATAATTCATTGGCCATGACGGTTCCGCGAAGTGTTTCCGGGAGATGCGCAATCCGTAATTCATCCGGAAGCGGTGCGGGAAGGGTTGGAGGAGGAGCTTCACGAAAGGGAGCAGATGCGTCCGGTGCCGGCGGGTCAGGAATATCGATTCCGCGATCGGTATCGATTTCGATTTCCCGGATTCCGCAACGCCTGAGTTTTTCAATATCCTTTTCCGATTTGATCAGAAACCGGTGCACCAGAAAAGGGGTATTGAGCCAGGATTGATCAATCCCGCAAAGATACATGCCGACGGTGACCGAATTTATTGGGATTCGTTTGAGAGCCATGATGTCCGAATGTAGTGACGAAGGTGCCTTGTGGGTTGCCAAAAACCTCGGATGATGAAGGGATGAATGGTGGGAATTTTCGGAATGTCACGGCAAGTTCTTAAGGATTGCGCCAGGTCATTGCAGGGAAATGGGGTGGTCGTATTTGCCCGGACGTTGGTGGTGATCCCCCAACTTCAGGGGCATCGGTCGATTAGCCTCAAGTCTTTTCCGGCCGAAACCGATTGGGAAAGACATAATCGTAAGAGGACCTCCGGTGATGGGCCATCTCAAGACCTCGCGAAATCCCTCATTTCCTTTCATCAAACGATCCATCCAAATGCCGGCTGGACGGTCTTTCATAAGACTTCTTTGGTTTGGACTGGGTGCATGCTGGTTGATAGGGTGCCTGGGAAACTCGTTGGTCTGGGCTGCAGGGGAGGCGGATCTGCCCCTTCGACATATCCGGTCGGTGATTCCGATTTTGGGAACCACGAAGGGTGAAGAAGCGCAGCCTGTGGGTATTGTGGCTGAGATTATTCTGGATTTTACGCATCGCCGGGATCATGCGGGTCTCCAGGTGATTTTTGAAACCGCTCCGGGAAGGTTCTCCCTTTTTGCGCAGGAGTCGGTGATCCGGGCTATCCATCATGTGGTGGCCGCCGCGCAACTGAATCCCGATTCCTGGACGGTTCGATTCAGTCTGCCTTACCCTGGGGTGACTTTGTTTGGGGAGAGTCTGTCGGCGATGGCCGCCTTGAATGTCGTGGCTCTGGCCAAAAATGAACCGGTGGCCGAGGATACGGTGATGACCGGAACCGTGACAGCCGAGGGTTCCCTTGGGGTGGTCGGCGGGGTGCCCCTCAAAATCCGCGCGGCGTATCAGAAGCATTATCGAAAAGTGGTGATTCCAGAAGAGTTGGATGTGGCCGATGGTGATTGGGAGACGCCCTTTCTGATGGAAGTGACGCCCGTGCGTTCCATTCACAAAGCCTACTTCGCGCTAACGCACCGCACCCTGCATCCGCTCGGGCAGCCTCAGACCGTTGCGGCGTCCCTGGTGCGCTGATTGACCCTGCCAATACGGTTGTCGACCCCGTTCCGTTCTCCGGGGATTGTCCTCTCGGTGGCCACATGGTCCATATTCTGTTAGAGTGACAAACAGGTGCTTGCGTAATCTTGAAAAACGTTCATGTGTCAATTCCGGAGGTGACAAAGCCGGTGCGAAAAGGGTTTGCCGTCGATATAGATAATGTGCTTGCTCGAGCGGAAGACGAGGTGCAGCGGGTCTATCAGGAGTTAAGCGGTACTCCATGGCCGGCCGGTACCTATGGCAGTGCGGGAGGATTGGACAACAGTCCGTTGGATCGAGATTTTATCGAAAAAGTGTTCCAATACTTTCATGAGCAATCCATTCCGCGACTCCCGTTGCTTCCAGGCGTCAAGCCGGCCCTGGAATTGTTGAGTCGGCAGTATCGTATTGTGTTGATTACCGCGCGACGACCCGACTCACGTCCACAAACCCTCGCCTGGCTGGGTCGCCATGGTCTGCCGTTTGATGCGCTGTATCATGCCGAGAACAAAACGGATATTCCTGAAGCCTTATCCGCTGCCATTGACGATCATCCTGTCCATATCCGCGGATATTGCGAAATGGGAATCCAGGTGTTTTTGATGGATCAGCCCTGGAATCGCGATGTGCAGGATTCTCAAGTAACCCGTGTCAGCGGGTGGGATGCTCTTTTGCAATGGCTGCATTCACGATCAATTCCTTCATGGCCAAGCTGGGTTCATGAATCTCCCCCTCCCCGGGCCTTATTTCCTACCCGTATGCCATTGGCCCGTGCCTCAGGTCTTTCCTGACAACGGTCGATTTTTTTAAGATCCTCATAGGTACATCCCATGGGGCTTCTCCATGCCCATGACCTGACAATTCTGTTCTGCTGTGTATAGGGTTATTTGTTCTCTTCGGGCAAGTTTTAAGCGCCTCTGCCGATATCTCCAGGAGAATACTCAAAGCCATGCCTTGTGTGGGAGAACGGAACGAACCATGCCATGTCCACCATTAATCACTCTGTTGTTGGCTGATGATAGTCTGGATGATTGCGAATTGGTCCGGGAGGCTTGGAAGGAGGCCCCCGTGGGTAAGGAATTGCGGTGTGTGCATGACGGAACGGAATTATTGGATTATCTGTATCGCGAGGGGGCCTTTGCGGATCGGAAGCAATGTCCACGACCGAGCCTGATTCTTCTGGACTTGAATATGCCCAAACTCAATGGCTACGAGGTCCTTGCCCGCATCAAACGTGATCCTTTCTTCGCGGGTATTCCCATTATTATTTTGACGACCTCCCGGGATACTCATGATATTCATCGCAGTTCGTTTTGGTGCGTAAACGGTTATATCCAAAAACCCAACCGGTTCGGCGGGTACATTCAAATGTTGACCAATATTCGTGAACACTGGCAGGAAATCCTCGAGTGTCCCTTTCCCGCCCGTGGTTTCGGCGGCGACGCCGAACGTTTGGCCCATTGTTAGGCGGCCTCCCCCTGTCCGGAAAGTCTTCCGGACTGCCGGCCAATTTGGGGCATCTTTCCTTCCGGTTTCATGTCGATTGAGAACATCTCACCCCTCTGGTTTGAAGGCATTATCTCAAGTTTGAAGGGAAAACACCGAAAGGTCATGAATGTGGTGGCGATAAACGGGCGCTTGTCCGCCCGTTGATCATGAGTCGGCGATCATCAACGATGGGGTGAAGAATGACATCGGTTACACATGCAGAAACGGCTATGCAGTCACGCAGGGTCGGCAAAGGGACGATGGGTTGGTTGAGTGGCATTGTTCTGATTTTGGTGACAAGTCCGGCAATGGCCCAACCTGAATATCTTCATTTAATCCGTCATCGTGATGCCGGGGGGAATCTGATTCTTGCCCCTGAGCAGCCAGGGCATTCACCGGATGCAAGCGCGCAGGAACCGGACAAGGCACAACCTGCCGTCCATGAGCACGAAGCCGTTGCTCAGGACTCACCCGTCCACGAGCCGATTGCCATGGAGGAACCTGTGGTGCATGAATCGGTTGGCGAGGAACAGGCTGAGGAAGCCTTAATGGCTCAGGAACCGGTGATCAAGGAAAGGGAAGGGCACGAAGCCGGAGCACAAGCCCCGGATGCGGACGACCCCATCGTGTCTCACGAGCCTGTGATAGATCAGGGGACAATTGCCCAAGAGCCGGTGATGAACGACAGTGAAGGGCAGGAGATTGTTGCCGAGGATCCGGTCAATCATGATGAGATGATGACCCCTGAAACAATTGTTCACGAACCGGCCATCCACGAGTCTGACGGACATGAAGTGATGGAGAATGCTTCAGTGATCCAGGACGAAACTTCAGATCAAAAGTCGTTGGCACCGGAACCGGAAGGGCTCGAATACGTTGTTCAGGAATCGAGCAATCAGGAAGTCGCCCTTGAACCGGAAGAAAACTCCGTTCCCTCACTTCAAGCGCATGACGTTCAGGAAACTTCGGATCCGGCGGTAATCGCCTCCCCCTTACCCGAGGAAGTCTCTATCGTCCAAAAGACGGCTCTTCCCAGTCAGCCCAACGTATTTGAGCGACGCAATGCGGATTGGGGGATGAGTATTCAGGAGATCAAAGCCCATGAACCGCTTCGACCTGCGTGGGAATTGTATCCGCCCATTCTGGATGAGGCGACATATCGGATAGCGTATCGGACCACGATTGAAGGGATTCAGTCGTCCTTAGCCTATACCTTCTATCAGGATCAATTGGCGCAGGCCAAGTACGTATTTGAACCGCAGCATAACGATCCCGCCCGATTTGTCGGGGATTTTCATATGGTCCGGGAATGGATCAGTGAGGCGTATGGGCCCCCGTCCTCCGTGGAGGAAATCTGGTTGGATACCCTCTATCAATATGACGACAGTCTCAGGGGGCAGGCCTTGATGCGTGGACATCTCATCATGGTTGCCGAATGGAAGACGCTGGAAACCCAAATTGTCCTGGTTTTGAATGGAGGGGATGATACGGTTGGCATGGTCGCTGATTTTTCCAGTTCACGTATCCGATTGCCCGCCCCTCAGCAGGACTCAAGTTCTTTGTCAGAGGCGACTCAGGATCCTGGTGGGAAGGAGTCTGATCCGGATTCCAGTTTGTAATCCTTGGAGCCCATTTTGTCGGGGATGGAGGCTCGATGGATTACCACCAATACCAATAGGGATAATACCCAAAAAATCTGCCACGCCGACCGGCGTAGGGGTAGGCATACAGATACGGATGGACGGTTGGCGTGGCGTAATAAGGAGGGTACCGATAAAAGTCGCCGGATGTCGTATAGGCCGGCCACACTTTAAAATGTTTAATGGTCAAGGTCGGATAGGTATAGGTGGTTTCATCCAGGCTTTGAGTCATGGAACCGGTGATTTCGCCTACGAGGGTCAATCGGGTTCCCGAAGGAACCGTAGCCGGGTCGAGAAAGGCCTGTTGGAAGGCTATGAATCGACCTTCCGAACGGGTCAGTTCCATCGTCGGCTTCTCATCATCCTGGAGCGGCAGTTGTAAGATGACGAGTCGGGTCGAATCCTGAAGGCGTGTGGCTTTAAGGACCTGCCCCCCCAGAATCACCAACTTCCCTTTATGAGCGTCGGGATCGTCTTTGATCTGGGAAAAGTTCAACGATGGTTCCACCTGCCGGCTCAGATCGGACGGGAGCAAGCTTTGGTAAGGGGAGGCGCAGCCGGTCACCCACAAGGCCAATCCTGCCATCGCCCAGAACATCTCGCACCCGGTGCCGAATCTCTTCTCCCCTCTTTGGTTGGCCCAAGTCATCAATGATTCCATTTCCTGATGAGTGAAGACCGCCCCAAAAACCATTCCCTCGGTTCTGGTAGATTTGTTTTCCCCCTTCCGTAGGATATTCCCGGCAGAGAGTCTCTTGCAAACCGGTCCCTTTTTACTGGGAGTTTCTCCGGTGCGTGCCGTTCCACGTGATACGAGGAGTGCGGCCGGAGTAGTCCTTTACGGTTACGGAACCGCGGCAAAATTGATTTCCGTCGCAACCCAGTCCCGGTCTTGGGGAACGTCCTTTTTTGTGACTTCGGCGACGAGACGGTCACCGATCTGTGGACGCACGGAATCGGTTTGAATGCCCTTCTGTTGAAAGACGGTGTCGGGTTTTAGGGCGAGAGTCGTGGTTTCACCTTTTTGTGTTTTCACTACAATGTGATCGGAGGCGATATGGGTGACGGTCCCCATGATATGGGCCCCATCCCCGTGCGCCCAAGCCGAAACAGTCCAACCGAATGTTACACAGATTATAAAAATAAGAAACCGGTTCACGATAAGAACTCCTTCAGTTGAAAAATATTAATGGTGATGCTCCTCCTCGAGAGGGGCTTCGTCTTCTCCGGCTAGGAACCGGTCAAAGGCCTCCTGTTCCTCACGTTCATGCCGGGACATGGGATTGTATTGTTTCATTTCGATAATTTCTTCCGGAGTAATGTTCGGTAAGTGTCGAATAAATAATACCAGTTTCCAGCTTTCCAGGTCCTCCTCCGGCTTGCCTTTTCCCCAGGCGGGCATGCCCGTGAACCGGATGCCTGAATGAATAACGTAAAATAATTCTCCATCCGCCATATCTTGAATGGCGTGTTCACGAAGATCGGGAACCGGAGGGTAAAAATTCGGTCCCATCGCCGTTTTTCCACTTCCATCGTTGGCATGGCAGGTGGCGCAGTGATCTGCAAAATGATGGCGGGCCTCCGCCAGGATCTCAGGAGATGATGAGACGGGGTTGGACATTTTCAGGTAATGACCGGGTGTGGCCATGTGACGAATGAAACGGGCCATTTTGATTTCCCAATCCGGAGGGGTCGAATCTTTAGCGCTGAAGAAACCGGGCATGAGCCATAGGGCCGCCAGGATTCCTCCCAACACCACTAGAAGACAGAGGATGAAAAATATTTTGATTCGTCGCCACATGCAGAGTCTTGCTAAGGTAGTGTACCGTGCCATGGAACGGTTCACAAGTCAGGTTCGTATGCGATGGTTGTTCTTGCATGGAAGGATGCGTAGAAGATGGAACAGTTGTGTTGGATTGAACAGTTGAAGCGCCCAGGTTGTTACCCCCATCCGGTGGAACGAATTCGGGTGATTGAAACGCATATTTCCTGGGTGATTTTAACCGGTCCCTATGCCTACAAGATTAAAAAACCCGTGACGTTTTCTTTTCTTGATTTTTCCACCCTCGAACAGCGCCGGGCTTACTGTGAAGAAGAAATTCGGCTGAATACCCGGCTGGCACCCACCGTCTATCTCGGGGTGGTCCCCATTACGGGGACATCCAGCCACCCGCATATGGACGGGGCGGGTGAACCATTTGAATTTGCCGTTAAAATGCGCCAATTCGATCCTGAGCAGGAGTTGCATCATTTGCTGCAGCGGGGAGCCTGCGATGCGTCCTTGATGGAGGCCTTAGCCGCAAAAGTCGGCCATTTTCACCAGACCGTGGATGCGGCCGATCCCGAGTCCCCCTACGGCACCCCGGAATCAGTGTGGAAGCCCGTTGCGGAATGTTTGCGTGAAATTTCCCCGACCTTGATGACTCCATCTTTGCATGAGCAATATGACGCGCTCAAAGTTTGGTGTGAAACGGAATGGCGCCGTTTGCAAGCGGACTTTACGGATCGAAAACTCGCCGGCCGGATTCGGGAGTGTCACGGGGATTTGCATTTCGGCAATATGGCCCTGGTTGAGGGGGACATTTGCATCTTTGATGCCTTGGAATTTGAGCCCCGCCTGCGGTGGATCGACGTCATGAGCGAGGTCGCGTTTTTGGTGATGGATGCGATCAGGCATAAACGGCTGGATCTAGCGTATGGGTTTTTAAACCGGTATCTGGAAATTACCGGGGATTATGAAGGGATCAAGGTGTTGCGGTTTTATATGGTCTATCGGGCGCTGGTGCGGGCGAAGGTCGCCGGATTGCGCCTTAAGCAATTGCCCGGAGAGCATGGGGATTGGAAAGATGGTTTCAACGAATGGGAGGGCTATGTCCGGTTGGCCATTCAGTTAAGTCAACCGAGTCTGGTCTGCGTGATGCTGATGCATGGAGTATCGGGGACGGGGAAAACCACGATTTCCACGCGCCTGCTCCGGGCGTTGGGTGCCGTTCGTATCCGATCGGATGTAGAGCGTCGGCGTCTGGTCGAGGCCGGATCCCGGGAAAGGCCGGTGGAGGATGCCTACACCCCGGCGATCACCGGCACGGTTTATACAAGATTGTGCCGGTTGGCGGAGAACATCGTGTCGGCAGGGTATCCGGTGATCATCGATGCCACGTTTCTGAGCCGTGGCCGGCGCCGGCCGTTCATTCGGCTGGCACAGGAACATTCCGTTCCAATCAGAATTTTGGAAATAACCGCCCCCGAGGCGATTCGAATGGAGCGGATCGAGCGGCGCCTTCGGGCAGGGTCCGATGCGTCGGAGGCGACGGTGTCCGTCATGCGGACTCAAATGGAACAGGATGAATCTTTCGATGAAGAGGAAATGGCTTTGGTCATTTCCATTGATTCGACGGACGATCAATCCGTGGAAGCGGCTGTTGGACGGCTTACCCGGCTCAATCCGTGCACGAAATAAGGCACATGGCTAGGGTGATGTGCCGATCTGTTCCAGCAGGCGTTGAATCCGTGGATCCGTTCCTCCCAAATCGACATACCTCCGGTAGTGACGGGTGGCCTGTCCCAAATCAATGTCATGGAACTCATAAAAATTCCCAAGGTTAAAGTGCAGTTCAGGGGAATCTTCCTTGAGCGTCAGAGCTTGAAGATATGCCGCCTTGGCCTTTGAGGGCTGGCCGGTTCCGGCATACAACACCCCCAAATTGATAAAAGCCTCAGGGTCTTGGGGCCTCAATTGTGTGACCGTTTCAAAATGGTCGATGGCTTTCTGAAAATCACCCTGTTGTTGAAACAGATAGCCCAGGCTGTGATGGGCTTGACTTTCGGTTCCGCTCAACGCCACCGCCTTTTCGTAGGCGCGGATCGCTTCGGCAGGACGATTTTCGATCTCGTTCAGCCGTCCCATCAATAACCATCCTTCAACATGATCAGGATGGGCGGTCATCAGTCGGGAGAGGGTTTCTTGGGCCGCCCCGGTTGAGCCGTCCTTGAATTGTAAGTAACCCTGAGCATAGAGGGCATCCGGTTGGTCGGGCTTATAGTCAAGCAAGGCTTGGTAGTGTTCCATGGCTTGATCGTGCAGACCCTGTTTTTCCAGGGTTTGCGCCAAAACCAATTGAGCCTCTCCAAAACGGGGATAGCTGTGTAAGGCGTGTTCCAGGGCTTTCCGTGCCGCGTCCATGTTGTTTCCCTGTAAGCACAACAAGGCCAGGTCAAAATGGGCTTGCGCAAAGTGCGGGGACAACTCCACGGCTTTTTGAAGAAGGGGGATGGCGGACCCTGTGTCCTGGGTCAGCTCGAATTGAACCAGACCCAAGAGGTGATGGGCTTCCGCATACATGGGATACTCTTGAATGGCCTGCTCCAGCCGTGTTTTGGCCTTTTGAAAATCCCGGGCCTGGGTGGCGGACAGGGCCTCATTGTAGAGAACGGCGGCCTCGTGGCCGAATCCCGGCATCGGGGTCATGAGGAGCAGCACAAGAAATAAGACGGAGATCGTGTGTGGAAAGGAGCGCAGGAAGGCAGGTATGAACCGTTTAAAGGCAGACATGCGGGAACACCATTTCATGAGCATTCTCGAGGTAGGGTCTAAAGTACCCCGACGGAGCCCATGTGAGTCAAGTGGGTTGGGCGTTTTCAGGTCTCTGGAGAGTTTTTCCCTTCATGGGCGGGTATGTGGAGGCGGAAACAGATATGTCCTGCATGTAATGGCCACATGCAGGGCATATCCACATTCGGAAGGTGATCGGGATCCGTCAGCGAAAAATCAACAATTGCCCGCCTTTTGCGGCTTTTTCAAGATGGTTGCCATAACGCAATACATTGCTTGTTGTGACATACGTTAAGTCACTGATGGGAATCCCGACGTATTTGGTCTCTCCAGGTTTTAATTCGATTTTTACATGCATGGATGTTGGGCCGGCAAAGGCTGAATCGGCTGAAAGCTCAAATCCTTGGTCGGTGGACATTCCGTTGGTGACCTTCATTAATACAGGGCGACCGCCTCGAGCGCCGGTACCCTCACGGCCTAACGGCAGTATGCTTGTAGGGGGATACCATACCGTTTTCCCGCCGATTTCCATGGCCGTAAATTCCAGATCTACATCCAGCTTCTTGAAAGGAGTCCCGATGACGGAACCGGTTTCCAGGTCTCCGATTTCAACACCGCCGGATTGAAGTGCGAAGACCGGTGATGAGGCCAGGGTAATCGCGAAGCTGAGAAAACATGAATGGATCAGTGATGCACGTGTCATAACCCCTCCTTTTAAAGAGCGATACAATTAACAGTGAAAACCATGAAACTTTCATGGACCGGTGAGGTGCCCGGCTGGTTATCCGAAGGAGGAGCCTGTTCCGGGAAGATCGGGGTGAGGAGGTAGGCGATACCGAATCTTCACCCCGATCTTGCTCCACAGAAGGAATCCGATAATGGACAAGGCCAAAGACCATTCCATCACGGATTCCGGTCCTCATCACCGGAAATAGACCGTTTATCTTCGTTTCCCGGTTCCTTATTTCCTTCGTTGATAGCGTTTGGGATTTTTCAAGGATTCTATCCAATAGGGAGGGGATTATAGGGTGAGGGGATAGAAGGGTCTACAGATCGATGCTTACCGATACTACAAATTTTTCGGATTCTTCCGGCTGAACCCGGCAAGGAAGGAGTTATGTGGCTTGTCGTGGGAGAACGAGGTTTTTGTCCGGCCCCCCGGGCTTCCATTGAGCCGAGGGGGGCAGACCTCTTCTATTATTCTGGCATCCGTTTCCTATGATTGCGGGGAAAAGGGGAGAGTGAGGGGCTGGACCACGGTACTCCAATTCGGAAAGGCGATCTGTTCGAGCCAGGTGATGACCCCTTTCCCCTGATCATTCAGGGTGACGGCGGGACTTTTAGCTTTTTTTTCACTTAATTTCTGCGGGGGGCTGAAGGTTCGCCCACGATCGAGCGAAACACTGAACACCACCTCACGGCGGACCGGAGATTGCTCTTCCCAGGCGACAAGAAGATGGCCTTCCGGATTGACCGCCAGTTGCGGATTGTCAGGAAATGTTCCCTTGGAGACATTTAACAGGCGGCGGGGAGTAAATGTCTTTCCCTGATCATCGGACATGGCCAGATACACTCCCGGAGAGTCGTCCGGGCCTTCCGAATACCAGGTGATATACAACCGTCCATCTTGATCCACACCCATAGTGGCGGGACGATGGGGACATCCATCGAAGGCCCATCGGTCATTCCCTACAATCACGGAGGGTGAAAACGTCTGACCATGATCCGTGGATCGAGCGACCACGGTTTCCCGGAGGCCGTCAGGCAATACCTTGCGCCAGGCCAGATACAAGGTGCCATCGGGGGCACTCGTGACATGGGTGCGGCAACAAACGCAACTGGAGTTTTCGACCTTCAGGTTGGGTGAAATCGTTTTACCCTGGTCCCGTGAGGAGGCGATATAGGTGGCCGGGTCACGTTTCCCTTCGCGGGCATCAAGCCACGAGATATGCACCGAACCGTCGGGGCCGACGGTGACAAAATCGAATGAATGGCTGGTGACGACCTCATCGTCATTGACAGGCCTCGGTGGAAGAAAGGTTTGTCCTCCATCAAGGGAACGACTGAGGAGCAGGAGATTCGTATGGAACTGTCCGTTGGCCTGAGGATGCGGTGTCGCCCAGGTGAGGTATACGTCATTTTGAGGGCCCAGACTTATGGCCGGGGATTGATGGAGAGAAGCAATCGGATTCTCGGGAGGCGCGATATTGACCGGGTCGGGGAGGGAGGAGGAATCCGGTGGAACCTTGAGGTACAGCACTGCCTTCGCTTCCTGCGATTCGCCCCCCCAGACCATATGAAGAGTTCCGTCAGGGGCCAGTTGCACGGAAGGACCGGTCGTTTGCATTCCCTGGTGGTTGATGATCTGGCGGGGACCCCAAGAAATCGGGGAATGTGACTGGCCGGCTCCGAGAGCCTCGAAACCGCCAACCACAATCCCGAGAACAAGAAATCCCAATGCTGTTAATCCCGTCACGCGTTTCATGGTCGGTTCCTTTGTTTGGTTAGGCTTGTGCTGATAAAAGATTCAATGATCCATGAGAAGTTTTTACCAAAAGCATGTTTTATTATGCTACTTCAGGGATCCCATAAAAAGCTTGATGCACCCGATGCTCATGGATGCTACAAAATGTGGCGCTTCCGGTTTTGTTGAGGTGGCGAAAATATTCAGTTCTCCTGAAGCGGTTGAATCTGGTTCTTCCTAATTTTTGCTGTTGCATTGAAAATGATTTTTAAGTAGTATTTTTAAGTAGTAATGGTTAAATGGAGGGTACTACATGGGTACCAATACATCACATTTAAATTAAGGAGGAAAGATGGGTAAACATTCGTTTTTACGGGTGTGTGTTGTCGTGGTTGCGGTGGGTGTTTCTGCATGTACGAGTTTGCCGGAAGCCTCTCGCACGGCAGCGATCCATGATGTCAAAATAGAGTTGGAGCTCTCTCCGGAAAAATTGGTTGTCGCGCCGGGCGATGAAGTGCGATGGGTGAACTTGCGGAAGGATAATATTTATGTCCAAATCCCTGACTTAAATTCCGAAGAACTTTCCTGTCAAAAAGGCTTCACGAACTGGCTGGGCCAAATTCAGGAATCTGTAAAAGTGAAACCGGATGGGACGGTTTCATTGTGTTTCAAAAAACCGGCGGTCGTTCTCTACAATGTCCGGGCGGAGACCACGCTTGGAGGAGGCAAGCGAGTGCTCCCGGGGAGTATACAAGTTGGGAAAATTCAAGGTATGTAACTATTCCGGGACGTCACTTGAAGAGCTGTTTGGGCTCATCAATATGATCATGGTGGAAATCGACCAATAAAGAAAGGTCGGCCCGCCTGTAATTTTGGGCGGGCCGATTCCACGGGTGGGTGGGGCCGTAAAAATTAAGAACCAACCTAACGGTCCCCAATTTATAAAATCGGAACCGGCTCAATCCTCCGCAACAGCGTTATCAACAATTCAACCCAAAATTTGTGGATAAAATTTTTCTTGACATGGTTGGTGCCGGCGCAAGCATCAATAGCTATCAGGAGTGAAGCCGTTGTCAAGAAATAAAGCCGATTTCTACTGTTACAACGATGCCAAAAATTTTACACCACTACATATTGGGCCCATATCAAAAACTCATTCAATGCCTAAAATAAAGGCAATCTGCTGAATCCTTTGTGAATCATTGGGAAATCATGACAATCCTGCCAGTTCTTACCAGGTTATTCACAAAATTTGTGGATGGATAAAACTGAAAAATTTCCTTATGACCGATCAAAGCCGGATGTGGTCCCCTCCGGGCTTTCTCGGGCACTTTGCGTTCAACCTTTCCCGGCTGAAAACCTGGCGAACACCTTTAAAATGCACTGGAATGGTACCCGGGGATGAATGGGGCACCTGGCTATGGCGTGATCCATTCTGCTGAACGCGGGCTCGTCAATCCGGTACCGGTTCCTTGTCGCTGAAAGGGAACGTGGAACCTACGATGCGATGTAAAAGCCGGGAGGAATTGGAGGCCAAGGAGAGAGCAGAGCAGGGATGGGCGGGGGAACGATTAGACCTGATGCGATATTCCATCAATGGACTTAGCGGTTCGAGGGAAAGACGATGTTCTTCCACTCAACTCTTGAAAATGCCATAATAAAACTTATAGACCTTGGACTCATTCATTAATAAAAGGAGGAAGTGTGATGACACATACCAAAATTACCATGAGACGGCTGGGCGGTCTACTGGGGCTGGCGGGCCTATTGATCATTCCGGCGGTCGCGTGGGGGGAAGCAGACAAGCACCTGCATGAGGCTATCGGGCATGCCGGCGAAGCCAAGGCTCATGGGGAGATGGGGCATGCCGGCGAGGCCGTGAAACATGCCAAGGAGGCTTTATCCCATGCCGATGCGGCCAAGGAGGGAGGGGCCAATGTCCACGTCGGAGAAGGAATTGGTCATCTGCAGGAAGCCCTGGAGCACGGAAAACAAGGACATGGTTCTGTTGCGGGAGAGCACAGCCAGGAAGCCCTGGAGCATTTGAAGCAAGGCCATTAAGCCAAGGTTCGAATGAACAATTGAGCGGGCGCCATCCAGGCGCCCGCCATTGTACAATATGGATACCCATCCCGTTCCTGTCGATTCCCTTCACTGATGTCCTCTGGAAAAGATTTCTGTAACACCTCTCATTGCTTCTCCATAGAACGCCTACTCAATTTCCATGAGCAATGGATAGTTTTTAGATGAAGGGAATCCCGTTGAGCTATCCTCACTGGAATTCGTTTGGCATCTGTCTGAGTTGGGCCGATCTTTTCTCGCTCACCACGAATTTCCTGTGTGGGTTGGGACGAACGGTTGATTTGTGTCCGAAGCTCTTCTGAAGATGACGGATTGGCGGATAGCGATGGAGTGGGCAGAACCGCCTGCTGGGCTTTTGCCGGCCGGATCGGATACATTGGTCCGACATTTACATAATGCAATTGAGGTTGGATGATGGCTAAGCGAAGTAAACGTCAAAAATTGGTCGATCAGGAATCCGTTCAGGAGGGTTCTGATCTTTCTTCCACACGGGATCCAAAAACCGTGTGTCTTCTCGAACGCGCGATGGTGCTGCTGTCGGGAGTGGGTATCCTCCTCACGTCCTACCTGACGTATACATCTCTGTTTGAGGCGCATCCGGCCTTCTGCGGGGAAGGCTCCGGATGCGATCTGGTTCAACGCAGTCGCTGGGCGACCTTGCTGGGGCTTCCTATGGCCTTCTGGGGACTCCTGACCTATGTGGGGATAGCCGGGTTGGCTTGGCGGGGTCGCAGGAAACCCGCCAGTTGGACGGTGTTACTCATGGTTGCCGTATGCGGATTTGCCATCAGCGCCTATTTGACCATCATTTCCGTCGTCGCCATTGAGGCCACCTGCGGCTATTGCCTGGCGTCCTTTGCCGTGATGACCCTGCTCATGATTCTGGCACTGGTCCGGCAACCGCCGGAATGGTCGCGATCACTTAAGGAGGCGGTGGTGATCGGCGTGGTCCTCGTGGGCGGGTTGCATCTGCATTACAGCGGCTGGTTTGACAAGGCTGCCGGTCCGGAAGATCCGCAATTGCAAGCCCTGGCGGTTCATCTGTCCGAAACGGGAGCCCAATTCTACGGAGCCTATTGGTGCCCCAGTTGTCAGGAGCAGAAAGCGGTGTTTGAGGCCTCTGCCAAACGGCTTCCCTATGTGGAGTGCAGTTCAGGGGGGCGGGGAAGCGCCCTGACCGCGCCGTGTGCAAAGGAAAATATCCGGAACTATCCAACCTGGATTATCGGTGAAAAACGCCTCACGGGTGTGAAGACGCCTCGTGAATTGGCCCTGGCCTCCGGGTTTCCCTGGCAGGAATAGTCCGCTCCGATGAATAATCCTTCCCCAAAGGTTAACGGGGAAAACAGGTCCGCAGGGCCCTGGCACTCAGGTCTGTTTAAGCGAGCTGGCGGACCTTGGCGCATGCGGGTGCCATGGTGGATGGGGTGTTCGGGATCGGGTATCAGGACCGTCGGAAATGGGTGGCGGCGATTCATTCAAGAATGCGGCCTCCTCGAATGAGCCAAAGACAGGAATAATTTCGTGAAGGTGAGCGGCGAAAACCAAATCACGGACCACCGCTTGCGGGCTGACCAGGCTCAGGCGGATGTCGACGTTCTGTAAACGATGATACCAGAGAAACAAGCGGCCCAAGCCCAGCGAATCGATATAGGTAATGTGTTGGAAGTTGAGGATGATATGCCGGCAACCCCGTTTCCGAATTTCCGCCAGGGCCATCTCGATGTCCTCATGTGAGTCGGAATCGAAAGGGCTGGGACATTCCACCATGACGGTGTTTTGTGAGGTGTGCGTGGAAATCGTTGCTTTCATGGCATCCCTGCGTGACCGGGTTGGTGAGGCCTCAGTTCTGATCCTGCATGAATGGATCTTTCCATAATACCTTCATCCAAGAAAAAACCGGGGTGAAGGCCAAGGAGGTTGCAATTCCAAATGCCTTCACCCGGGAATGGAGCGAGGTAGAATAGGGCAGGTTGGCCTCGCTCCGGTTGAGGCGGGAGGAGTCGAGCAGTTCCTCCCTCTGTCGAGAATTTTATACTCTTTCGGGTAAGGACGGTCTACTGATGTATGCCCATGCCTGCCACACTTCTATAAAAAACTTTTATGATGGACTATAAAGACAGAAGATCGATGTTCGCGCTTCGGATGGTCCGCGCCCTTCGCCTCGTCGGTCTATCAACCCTTCGTTAAAAATGCATGCGCCAGACGACTTCCCAGGCGCGGGATTCGCCCAGCAACACTTGGCTGCCGTTGTTGTAGGATCGGTTGGCATACAGTGCGTCATTCAAATTCCGTCCATGGATCGACAGTTCGCCGGTCCCGTATTGATAAGCGAGGAAGGCATCGACGGTGAAATATTCTTCCATGTTGATTGTGTTGGCCCGGTCCGCCCATCTGGCTCCGACGTAATGAATGCCCGCACCGATCCGCAAGGCCTGAATGGGCTTATACATGACCCAGGCATTGGCCAGCACTTCCGGCACATCATTGGGACGATTTCCCCTCCGGTCGACGCCGACGCCGGCCACCCGATCGGCGAACCGGTCGTACTGTGCGTCGACCAGGGCCAGATTGGCGTCAAAAGTCCATTGCCACGTCGGACGAACGGCCACGGCCAGCTCCACGCCCTGGGAAGATTGTTTGCCGATTTGTTGAACGGTATCCGGGTCGCTGGTGTCGCGGGTCAGCATATTTCTCCGTGAGAGATCGAAAAAGGCCAGGGTCACTTGCGCGCGATTCTCGAAAAAGGATCCTTTGAGGCCCACCTCCCATTGACGGCTTTTCATGAGGTCGAAATTCTGGTTGGCGGGTGTCAACGTGACGATTTGAGAGGGCGGCTCGGCGGCTCCACTCCATTGTCCATACAGCGTAAAGGTGGGGAGGATGTCGTACAGAATGCCGATGCGCCAGGAACTGCCATAATAAGTTTTGGTAAAATCGTTCGCCGAATTCCGCAAATCGAAGGATTGGACCCGGGATATATCCTGCCGGTAACCTCCCGCCAGCTTCAGGGCCTGCGTGAGATAAAGCAGGTCTTCGAGGTAGAGGCCGACCGTGTCCACCTTCGATCGGCGTTGGGCGGAAAAGGCGTCCGGTGAACTGAAGAAGCCCGGAGTCGGATTGAGGAAATCCAAAGAATCAGCCCCGCCGTAGGGGGCGTTAGTATCCCGCTGGTGACGATTGAAGGAATATTCCACCCCGGCCACCATTTTGTTGTCCAGGTCGCCCAGCGGCCGCTCCAGTAATGCATCAAACCGGTTACCGTACAGGTTCTGGTCATGGTCGATGCGGAGAAAGTCACCTCGATCGACCATGCCTGTGGCATTGTTGAACGCATAAGTTTCGGCATTTTTCCATTCCCGTTTCTCCATATTCATGAAGGTTTCGTTTCGCAGGGTCAAGCCCTCCGCCACCTGCCAGGCCAAATTAATGCGCGTCCACAGGACATTCTTGACAATTCGGTCATCGTCAACATTGTAGTTGTTCCGGATGATGCGTTTGTCGATTTTCCCGTTGACCAGGGGGGTGCCGAAATATCCCTCTCCCCGGTCCCGAAAGGCATCCATGCTGACACTGGCACGGAGCCGGGTCGTAATGTCCATCGCCACTTCTCCGGACACATGGAAGTCTTCGTAGCTTGTGCGATCCACAAAGCCATATGAACCCTTGTCCGCGGCCGCATAGTGCCCATCCAGCCGATAGGCGATACGGTCGCCCACCTTGCCGCCGGTCCCCAGCCCGAGTCGTCGTTTATTCCATTGACCGTAGCCGGCTTCAAGCACGCGATCTTCCAAACCGGTGGCCGGTTTGGAGACAAAGTTCATGGCCCCGATGACTGCGCCCAGACCGTGCAGCAGGGAGGAAGCGCCTTTGACGACTTCCACATAATCATAATTGAATGTTGACCGTGGGGGCATGGCCAGGCCGGGGTAGCGGTTGCCGTTAAAGAGAAACGGTAGGCTGAGGACATCGGCGAAGCCCCGCGTGGCGAAGCAGACCAGTCCAAAACATTGTCCGCTGGCGACCCCGACCGTGCTCTCCAGGGCCTGCAAGGTTGTATTGTAGCCTCGCGTTTGCATCGTGTCCGATGTGACCACGTCGACACTGCCGGGGATTTCTTGAATCGTAATGCCCAGCCGGCTGCCGGTGGGGCTTGGTTTATCGAGAGGAATTCCTTCCATGTAGGCCGGTTTGCCGGGGAGGGCCGTGTCTGTGACAACAACTTCGGGTAGTTTGGTAATGCTCGTGTCCGAAGCCGGAGGGTTCAAGGATGGATCGTCGGATGAAGGCAACTGGTCGGCCGATCCCGGTGGGGCACCTGTCAGGAGACTTGCCGTGACCAAGAGGATTGCGAGTCCGATCCGGGGCGAGAGGGCATCGCGAAACGTATCGTGATCATGGCGGACAAATCGTCTTCTCCATCGTAGTGTTCCGTTCTGGTGATGGCTTGGAGGTCGTGACGTGCTGAGCATTCCGTGGGCGGTCATGGTCATTCCTTTCATAAAGATGATTCATGAGTAAGAAAAAAAGGAGAAAGGGAGCGGGAGTCGTCGTGATCGTTCTTGGATCGTTTGCAAAGGATCTCAGGCGGATGGAGTGCCGGAGGCGCCCGTATGGCGGGCACGCATTCATGTGGTGACAAATGAAACATGAAAGGAGAGGCAGTGTAGGGTGAGAGAGGAAATGTTTCTACGGATGAGTGCCTATGGAGGAGGATCGATGCAACAAGAAAAAAAATAGTTGTGATTGTGAAAGAAATGTTGGGAACGTATAAGGCGTGTGCGGCTGGAAGGGATCGCACGATAGCTGTGGAAGCGATGCCGAGCGGTGGAGGCCGTGAGCGAATCGGGGAGAAGGAATACGAAGAACCGAGGCCTTGGATACTTTTGAAAAGAGCTCTTACCGGTCGATGGCGTCTGTCGGGATTTCGATGGTGCGGATACCATATCCGGGTGCCGCATCCGTCCAGGCCAGCAGCAGTCCCGAATCGGTGCCGATAAGCTGTGGGACGCCGGAATCACGCCCGGCGCTGATCCGGGCGATAATTTGAACGGGACCCAATGCCCCATCAATCGTTAACGTCCGGATGGCCAATGGAGCGGGTCCTGTCAGGGTATCTGGTGTCCCTATCCAGGAGACGGCCGCCTTGCGCTCGGTCAGCCACGCCACCCCGGTTCGGCCAAGGGGTTCCCCCTCGTCCAGGTCGACCGGTACGCCGAAATGTTGACCGCCGTCCAAAGAAATGGCTGCGCGGACCCGGGGGCGATCACCGGCCGCGGTAAACCAGGCTGCGGCCACATGCAGTCCACGTGCCGCCAGGGCCGGGCCGTTGGTGGGACATCCGGCAATGTGCCATCCATCCGTGTCCAGGGGCATCGGGGGGGACCAGTCCCCCTGCCGCCAGCGTGCCAGCCGATGATCGCGGATGTCATTGTCGGTCCGGCCACGCCAGGATGCGATCGGCCCCAGACTTGTCACCGCAACTGCCGTCCAGCAGCAGGTGCAGGTATTGTCGTCCATGACCTGTTCCGGCCCCATCGTGCCATCGGTGCCAAATTGTGCAGAGCGGAGGGCGAAATTTCCGGTTTTTAGGCCTTGGGAGCTGCGTGGCGCATCTTTGGTATACTCGCGCCCATCCAGCCAGATGATGCCGGCCTGACCTTCAACGGGAAAGATCGTCGCAAAGCCGTGTTCGGCGGCGGACTGATCCCGATGGGGCTGTTGCGGTGCCGACCACGTAGCACCCCCATCGTTGGAAACGGACAGGGCAATGTCATACTCATACGGGCGCCCATCCGGGTGCCTCACGAGCCAATGTGCCGCCCAAAAGGAAGAATCGAGCGCGACCACGGAGGGAAAATCAGCCCAATTGATGAACCAATTCGCACCCCGGGCGACTTCTCCCTGCCGTTTCCACTGGCTATCCTGTCGAACGGCAAATTTGAGGACATATCCATCCTTGTGCGGTTCCACCCAACTCATCAGCACGCCCCCACCGGGTGCGGCCGACAGGCGGGGCAGTCGGGCGCCGGCGCCCGCAGGATTGGAAAATTGCTGCTGCGCTGGGTGTGAGTTTGGTGATGACTCGCAAGAGCCGGCTAACATGGCCAGGCTGAGGATCGCCAAGAAAGCGGGCCGTAAGAATGGCCTGAGGTGCGCCAGTGCCATCACCCATTTTCGTGTTGAACGGAAGCCTGTGATGATTCCCTGTTCAGGTGGAGGGGACATAAGACGAGAAAGGCCGGCGTGAACCTTGATAAAAAACCGGCGTGAAGGCCAAGGAGGATGCACGTTCCAAGGCCTTCACCCGGAAATGGAGCGGAGAGGACAGGGAAGGTTCACTCCGCTCCGATGCCTTGCCGGAGGAGTGCAAGGATCTTTCAACCATGTATCAAGATATAGCCGATCCGGTGTTCCGGGATCTACGGATGCTTACCGACGTGTGCTACAACCGGGTGAACCTCCGGGCTTCCGCGACCGCTTAATTAAACACGTATTGCACCGAGAACCCCCCGAACACCGTCCGGCCGATAAACGGCGCAAACGCCGGAGCATTGCCGGCGTTGACCGTGGCCATGGCGTAATTGGCATCAAAAAGATTTTCAAGCCTGGCAAAACCTTCAATCCCCCAATGCCGGGTCAACATGGTCTTGTATCCGCCTTTCAGGCTGGTGATCGTATACGCCGGATTCTTCTCCCCGTTCAGGGCGGACTCTTCCCTGTTGGTGTCACTCAGGAAATAGTCCGTCTGATACTGCCATTCGACGCCCAGAAACCCGCCTGCCAGGGGCCCCGTCAGTTGTTCATAGGTGAGATCCACAATCAACCGGTGTTCCGGGATCCCGGGCAGACGCCGCCCGGCCAGTTGGACGCCATCGACCACATAATCCCGGAATCGGTAATCGGCATAGGTATAAGCCAGTTGAATCATCAAGGGTTTGACCGGCCGGTAGGTCAGGCCGACATCAATTCCATCATGATCGCTTTTCCCGGCGTTGCGAAAGCAGGGGGCGAAGATATTGCAGGGGCCTACAAACCCGGTGTTATAGCGGAGTAATTCGTCGGTAAACCGCTGCCGGTAGACCGCGATGTCATAATAGAGGGTCTCCCCGATCGTGCCTTTCATCCCGATTTCAAAATTCGTGGATTGTTGCGGTTTGACATCGGGGTTGAGC